>NZ_CP090349.1:1739166-2048333 GCF_021398735.1 Methylobacterium oryzae | reverse complement strand
CGCCGAACTCGACGCCGCCCTCGCCTACATCGCGCAGGATCCGCGGATCTGGGAGGTGGTGCTCACCGGCGGCGACCCGTTCGCGCTCTCGCCGCGCCGCCTCGGCGCCATCGCGGAGCGCCTCGCCGCCATCCCCCATGTCCGGGTCATGCGGGTCCACACGCGCGTGCCCGTGGTGAAGCCCGATCTCGTCTCCGATGCCCTGGTCCAGGCGCTCAAGCGGTTCGGGCGGGCGGTCTTCGTCGCCGTGCACGCGAACCATCCGCGGGAATTCACCGCCGCCGCCAGCGCCGCCTGCGCCCGGCTGGTCGATGCCGGCATTCCCCTGGTCAGCCAGTCGGTGCTCCTGCGCGGCGTCAACGACGAGGCCGCGACCCTCGAGGCGCTGATGCGGATCCTCGTCGAGAACCGGATCAAACCGTACTATCTCCACCACGGCGACTTGGCCCCCGGGACGGCCCACCTGCGCACGGACGTGCCCAAGGGGCAGGCGCTGATGCGCGCCCTGCGCGGCCGCCTCTCCGGCCTCGCCCAGCCGACCTACGTGCTCGACATTCCCGGCGGCCACGGCAAGGTGCCGATCGGACCGGGCTACCTGCACGACACCCCCGACGGGGTGCGCGTGACCGATCCGGGCGGGCAGGACCACGCCTACCCGCCGAAGGCGTGACGGAGACTCTTCGATTATGCGCAGGCTTTGGGGCCGCCTCACCTCGGTGAACGTGCAGAAGGCGGTGTGGGGACTCGACGAGACGGGCCTGCCGTACGAGCGGGTCGAGGCCGGCGGCGCCCACGGGGTCGTCGACGACCCCGGCTACCGCGCGATGAACCCGAACGGCCTCGTCCCGACCTTGGAGGAGGACGGCTTCGTCCTGTGGGAATCCAACGCGATCCTCCGCTACCTGGCGGCGGTGAGCCCGGCCCTGGCCCTGCCGGCTGACCCCCGGGCGCGCGCCCACGCGGAGCAGTGGCTCGACTGGCAGGCCACGAGCTTCACGCCGGCCATGCGCGACGCCTTCTGGCAGCTCTACCGCGCGGCCGATCCGGACCGCGGCCTGATCGCCGCATCGCTGAAGAAGAGCGAGGCCATGGCGGAGATCCTCGACCGCCATCTCGCGGACCGGACCTACGCGGTCGGCGACAGCTTCGGCATCGCTGACATCGCCCTCGGCTGCGCGGCGCATCGCTGGCTGAACCTTCCGGCCGAGCGGATCGAGCGCCCGGCGCTGCGGCGCTGGTACGACCGGATCGCCGTCCGGCCCGGTGCCGCCCGGGCGCTCGGCGAGCCCATCGCCTGACGGCCGCCGCGGGCGCCCGGAGCCTTGCCGGCACGCCCGCGCGATCCACCTTCCCCGACCGCGCCGCCCGGACCGGGACCGGCCTTTCACGGAGCCCCCGATGGCGATCGACCCAACCCTGCGCGACGCGCTCTCCGCCGTGACACCGGCGAGCCTCGCCCGCGCCCTTGCGCGGGCCGGGGTGAAGGCCTGCACGCCACACGGGCTCTCGGCGCGGGGGAGCGGAACCGTGGTCGGGCCCGCCTACACGATGCGGATGATCCCGGCCCGCGACGACGCCGCGGGCGATCTCGCCGCGGCCATCGATGCCGTCCCCGAAGGCGCTGTGGTCGTGATCGATGCCGCGGCCTCCGCCCTCGCCCTGCCATTCGGAGCGATCCTGGCGGCACGCCTCGCCCAGCGCGGCGCCGTCGGTCTGATCACCGACGCGGCCCTGCCCGAGGAGATCGGCCTCCCCGCCTGGTGCCGGCCGGCCGCGGCCACAGGGGCCCTGGCCCTGGTCGGCACGCAGGAGCGCGTCGCCTGCGGCGGCGCCGCCATCCATCCCGGCGATATCCTGGTCGGCGACTCGAGCGGCCTCGTCGCCGTGCCGGCGGCGCTCGCCGAGCGGGTCGCCCTGGAGGCCGTCGAGCAGCAGCGCCTCGATCTCTGGATCCAGCGCGAGGTCGAGCGCGGCGCCGACCTCGCGAGTCTCCTTCCGCCGGACGCCGCGGCGCTCGCCCGGTTCGAGGCCGAGACGAAGCCGGCCTGAGCACCGTGTTCTTCCCCGTCTCGAAGGTGATCTTCTTCCTGATCACCCCGTCGAACTTCTGCATCTTCGCGATCCTGCTCGGGATCGCCGTCGCGGCGGTGACGCGGTGGCGGAGGGCCGGCCTCGGTCTGGCGCTGCTCGGCACCCTGCTGCTCGGCGCGGCCGGGCTGGCGCCCCTGTCGGACGTGGCCCTGATCCCCCTCGAGCAGCGCTTCCCCGCCTATCCGGATGACGGGCCGGCCCCGGCCGGGATCATCGTGCTGGGCGGCGGCATCGAGACGGGCCTCTCGGAGGCGCGTCGCCAGATCGTCGTCAACGATGCCGGCGAGCGGCCGATCTATCTCGCCGACCTCGCCCGGCGCTACCCGGCGGCGCGGCTGGTCTTCTCCGGCGGCAGCGGCTTCATCGCGGGCGGCATGGCCGAAGCCGACATCGTGAGCCGGCAGGCGGACGTGATCGGCGTTCCGCGGACGCGCCTTATCCTGGAGAACCGCTCACGCAACACCCACGAGAACGCCGCCTTCTCGGCGGCCCTGGTGCAGCCGAAGCCCGGCGAGCGCTGGCTGCTCGTGACCTCGGCCTGGCACATGCCCCGGGCGGTCGGCTGCTTCCGCCAGGCCGGATTCGCGGTGGACGCGTTCCCGGTGGATTACCGGACCCGCGGCTGGGGCGACGTCGCGCATTTCCACGGCTTCGCGTCGGACGGGCTGCTCCAGTTCGACCTGGCCGTGAAGGAGTGGATCGGCCTCGTCGCCTATCGCCTGTCCGGCTACACGCCGGACTGGCTGCCGGGACCGGATTCCAGGGGGGCTTCCGAGGCCGCATCGGAGGTCGGCAGCGACAGGCGGTAGATCCCGCGGAAATCGTCCGGGTCGACGGGCTTCCCCTTCCGCAGGATCGCGATCCGCCCGGCATGGGCGAGCCGCACCGCGACCCGGCGCACAGGCTGCATCAGCGGGCCCCAGCCGTCCGGGTGCGGGCCGCCGAGGGCGCGGGCGACCTCCGAGGGGCAGACGGTCTTGTCGGCGCCGCGCTCGGCCACGAGGCGCAGCATCGCCGTCTCGATCGCGGCGTCGTCGGGTCGTGGGTCGGTCATGTGCGGGCCTCTTCGGCGGGCGACAGGAGCGGCGCCTCGAGCGGTCCCTCGTGGGGCCCCTCCCCGGCTTCGAGGAGAGCCTTGCGGATCTCCGAGGCAAACTGGCGGCGCCACATGATGATCACGACGGCCGTCGTCGAGACGAACAGCACGTAGGGGCTGATGAACCAGCCGAGATAGGCCAGCGCGAAAAAGAACGCGCGCTGACCGCGGGCGAAGTGCCGCCCGGCGCTGACGTTCATGGCCGCGAGCCGCCGCACCGCCCGCAGCATCTCGACGTCGCTCGTGCCGGACCCCTTGTGCGGCACGGCGCCCAGCAGGATCGCCGTGTAATTGAACAGCCTGTAGGCCCAGGCGAATTTGAAGAACGCGTAGACGAAGATCAGCGCGAGGCCGGCGACCTTCAGCTCCCAGGTCAGGCGATTGGCCACCGTCCCGAAGGGCAGCGTGGCGAACAGGTTCAGGACGTCGTCCCCGGAGCGCGACAGGGTCAGGACGGAACCCAGCGCGATGAGCGAAGTCGAGGCGAAGAAGGCCGTACCGTTCTGCAGCGAGGCGTTGATCTGCGTGTCGACCACCCGGTTGTCGCGGCCGATGACCTGGCGCGCCCAGTTGGCCCGGTGGCCGTTCATGATCTGGCTGAGGGAGACCATCCTGCCGCGCAGCCGGCCGACGGACAGGCCGTAGGCGATCCAGGCGAGGACGAAGTAGAGCAGCGCCGCGAGATCGAGATGCGAGAAGGCGGCGCTGCCGGCGGACAGGTCGGTCATGGTCTCCGGATGGCGGATACGCGAAGGGGCCATCCGCCATACCAGTCCGCGGGCGCGCGCTGAACCCGCCGCGGCGATCTCAGTCGCGCAGGATCCGGAATTCGCCGTCGCGCGGCACGTCGCCGCCGTCCCGCGCGGCCACGTCGGTCACGCGCGCACCCGGCGGACCCGACCGGCACAGGGCCGCCATCTCCGCCACGGCCTCCGGCGCGCCGCTGAAGACCGCCTCGACCGTGCCGTCGTCGCGATTGCGCACGGAGCCGGCGAGGCCGCGGGCGCGGGCCTCGGACTGCGTCCAGGCCCGGTAGGACACGCCCTGGACGCGACCGGTGACGATGACGGAGATCGTCCGGGTCTCGCTCATGCGGGCGCGGTCTCGCCTGGATGGGCCCGCGCCGGCGGCGCGGGCCGGGATGGCCTCACTCGGCCGCGATCGGGCGACGCATGCCGGCACCGAGGGCCGGGGTCCGCGTCGCGCCGGTGCGGACATGCGTGGAGTAGAGCATCAGGCCCGTGAAGGCGATGCCGCCCACGATGTTCCCGATCAGCGTCGGGATCTCGTTCCAGAGCAGGTAGTCCATCACCGTGAGGTGGCCGCCCATGAGGATCGCCGACGGGAACAGGAACATGTTCACCACCGAGTGCTCGAAGGTCATGAAGAAGAACACCGTGATCGGCATCCACATCGCGATGACCTTGCCGGGCACCGAGGTCGACAGCATGGCGCCGATGACGCCGGTCGAGACCATCCAGTTGCACAGCATGGCGCGGACGAAGAGCGTCAGCATCCCCGAGGCGCCGTACTTCTCGTAGCCGAGGGTGCGCGCCTCGCCGATCCCGGCGATGAGCTTGCCGACGGCGTTCGGCTCGGTGGCGAAGCCGAAGGTGAAGACGATCGACATCATCACCGCGGTGGTCAGGGCGCCCGCGAAGTTGCCGAAGAAGACCAGCACCCAGTTGCGGGCGACGCCGGCCACGGTGACGCCGGGGCGCTTGTCGATGAGGGCGAGCGGCGTGAGCACGCAGACGCCGGTGAACAGGTCGTAGCCGAGCAGGTACAGCATCGAGAAGCCGACCGGGAACAGCAGCGCCGCGACCAGCGGCTGGCCGGTCGCCTGGTTGACGCTCACCGCGAAGGCGGCGGCGAGCGCCAGGATCGCGCCGGCCATGTAGGCTCGGATGAACGTGTCCTTGGTAGCCATGAAGACCTTCGCCTCACCGGCATCGACGGCCTTCTTCACGAAATCGGCGGGCGCCAGATACGACATGCACAACTCTCCCTCGCGAACGCACGCCGATCGTCGTTGACCGACGGGCGCGCCGCGCAATCACGGATGGCCGGACGGGCGCGGTGCTGCCGCTCGCCCTCCAGCTCGCTCGTGGGCAAGCATGTCGCGTACCAACTGCGCGACGCTCAGGCGGGCAGGCCGCGGGCCCAGGTGCCGAGTTCCCGAAGATAGGCGGGCGGCAGCTGCGCCGCGCGCGCCGCCGCGACGACCGCCTCCAGGTATCCGGGCCTCGGACGGCCGGGCGCGGTCGAGCATCCGCGATAGATCAGGGCGCGCTTGACGCCCTCCCCGGTGCGGACCGGCAGCGCCGCCTTGGTGTAGAGCCCCCCGGCGACGCCCTCGTAGCGGTCGAGGGCCGGGATGTCGTCGGGAGCGAGTTCCCACAGGACGCCCCAGACGGTGCGCCTTCGATCGGGCACGACCGACGCGTAGCCCTCGCGCATGATGATGAAGCGGTGGTTCGGCAGATGTCCGCCGCCGATCAGCCGCGAAACCGGGCAGCGCAGCGCCATCGCGGCGGCATCCATGTTGGCGCCGTAGGCGAAATAGAGGGGCATGCCGGAGCTGTGAGAGCCTACTCGCCCGCTGGGGGATCGAGGCGCTGCGCGGCCCGCTCGTTCGCGCGCACGGCCGCGTAGGCGATCGCCAGCGTGATCGCCGGAATGCCGAACGTTACGAAGATCCAGTCGTAGTTCACGGCTTCAGGCTCTGGAGGGCACGCCTCGCACCGTAACAGTACTGCGCAGCCGGTCCCCAGCCAAACGAGCGTGAAGATCGCGTTCTCGACGCGCAGCGCCGGTGCACTCGGCACACCGAAGCTCGCGGCCGTCATCGGCGTGACGAAGCCGATGACGACGTAGGCAACCGCGATGTTGTTCAGCGCCGTCGCCAGCAGCTTGGTCTGCTCATTGTGAACCGTAGTCACGGCCGCGAGCGCGACGCGTGCCCCGCGATCAGGCGAATTCCAGGATCACCGCGTCGACCGCGAGGCTGTCGCCCTCCTTGGCGTGGATCTTCCCCACCGTCGCGTCGCGCTCGGCGCGGAGGACGTTCTCCATCTTCATGGCCTCGACGACCGCGATCGGCTCGCCGTTCTTCACCTCCTGGCCCTCGGTGACGAGGATCTGCTTCACGAGGCCGGGCATCGGGCAGAGCACCTGCTTGCCCGAGCCGGCCTGCTCCTTCACCGGCATCAGGGCGGCGAGCTCCGCCTCGCGGCGGGTGTAGACCCGGGCCTCGGCGGCCGCGCCGGCGTGCTGCAGGAACACGCCGTTGAGCAGGCTGCGCACCTGGATCGCCACGCGCTCCGAGCCGATCGTGCCGATCCAGACCGGCTCGCCCGGGCGCCAGGCGCTCGCCACCGTGAGCGCCGTGCCGTCGTCGCGGGTGACGAGGATGTCCTCGCCCTCCGGCTCGACCGTCACCGGGAAGGATTGACCCGCCAGGATCACCACGCGCTCACGCTCGAAGGCGAAGAGGCCGGGCGCGCGCATCTGCCCGGAGATGCCGCGCTTGCGCTGGTTGAGCTTGTGGTCGATCGCCGCCGCCGCCGCCATCATGCGGATCGCCACCGGGCCGGCGGGCTCCGGAGCCGTGAAACCCTCGGGGAATTCCTCGGCGATGAAGCCTGTGGACAGCCGACCCTCCTGCCAGCGCGGATGGGCCATCAGCGCCGAGAGGAACGGGATGTTGTGGCGGATGCCGTCGATGGCGAAGGCGTCGAGGGCCTCGCCCTGCGCGGCGATCGCCTCGGCCCGGGTCGGCGCCCAGGAGACCAGCTTGGCGATCATCGGGTCGTAGTGGATGGCGATCTCGCCGCCCTCCTCCACGCCGGTATCGTTGCGGATGATCGCCGTGCCCTGCTGGCCCTCCTCCGGCGGACGGTAGGTGGTCAGCCGACCGATCGAGGGCAGGAAGTTGCGGGTCGGGTCCTCGGCGTAGACGCGGCTCTCGACCGCCCAGCCGTTCAGCTTCACGTCGTCCTGGGTGATCGGCAGCTTCTCGCCGGCCGCGACGCGGATCATCAGCTCGACGAGGTCGAGGCCGGTGATCATCTCGGTGACCGGATGCTCGACCTGCAGACGGGTGTTCATCTCCAGGAAGTAGAAGGACTTGTCCTGCCCGGCGACGAACTCGACCGTGCCGGCCGAATCGTAGTTCACCGCCTTGGCGAGCGCGACGGCCTGCTCGCCCATCTTGCGGCGGGTCTTCTTGTCGAGGAGCGGCGACGGCGCCTCCTCGATCACTTTCTGGTTACGGCGCTGGATCGAGCACTCGCGCTCGCCGAGGTAGACGACGTTGCCGTGCTTGTCGCCGATCAGCTGGATCTCGATGTGGCGCGGGTCGGTGATGAACTTCTCGATGAAGACGCGGTCGTCGCCGAAGGAGGAGGCCGCCTCCGACTTGGCGCGGGCGAAGCCCTCCGCCACTTCCTCGCCCGAGTAGGCGATGCGCATCCCCTTGCCGCCGCCGCCCGCGGAGGCCTTGATCATCACCGGGTAACCGATCTCGTCGGCGATCTTCCTGGCGTGCTCGGGTGATTCGATCACGCCGAGGAAGCCCGGAACCGTCGAGACCTCGGCGGCGGCCGCCGCCTTCTTCGACTCGATCTTGTCGCCCATGGCGGCGATGGCCCCCGGGTTGGGGCCGATGAACACGATGCCGGCGGCCTCGAGCGCCTTCGGGAAGGCCTCGCGCTCGGAGAGGAAGCCGTATCCCGGATGGACGGCCTGGGCGCCGGTCTTCTTGCAGGCCTCGACGATCTTCTCGATCACGAGGTACGATTCGGAGGCGGCAGCGGGCCCGATATGCACGGCCTCGTCGGCCATGGCGACGTGCACGGCGTCGCGATCGGCATCCGAGTAGACCGCTACGGTCTTGATGCCCATCCTCCGGGCCGTCTTGATCACCCGGCAGGCGATCTCACCCCGGTTGGCAATCAGGATCTTGTCGAACATCGCTGGCGCACTGCTTTCGAGATCGCCGGATTGCGCACCGGCTTGACTGTCCCGATAGATCAGTTGCGCCGCCGACGGAAGCTGCGCCTTGGTCTGAGGCTCAGGCGGCCAGGGCGAAGGTCATGCGCGGGGCCTGGACCGTGTCGCGGGCGCGACGGTTGGCCTCGAGGGCGAAGGCCACCAGTGATTCGGCGCTGCTCTCGGCCTCGCGGACGACTTCCATGGCGATCCGGGCACCCACCGCGCTCGGGCCGTCGCGGCCGCTGAGCGAGGCGGCGAGCCACGCGGCGACGTCGCGGTCGATGTAGCCGGTCGGGCGCGAGCCCCACACGGCGAAGTCGACGACCGAGGCGACCAGGAAGTCGGCGAAGGCGTCGGAACCGATCACCGCCCGCTCGAGGGCGATCAGGAGGTCGGCCTCCTCGCGGTTCATGAGGCCGTCCGGGAGAACCTCGCGCTTCAGGACGAGCAGGTCCTCGTCGCTGATCGTGCCGGCCGAGACAGCATGGTTGCAGAACTGTTGAACGGAAATGGTGGTCATGATCGCCTGCCTCCCCGACCTTTGTTGCGGTCGGCTCTAGTCCCTGTGTGTCTTCAACTTACGGGACCGCTCCCCTTCCAGAGGTTAATGGCGAGATCTGAACGGAAGTTCAGGTAAACACCCCCCGAGCAAGCAGGCTTATTGGGACGTTGACCGGTTGCGTTACCGGACGATGACCGTGGCTCCCACGGGCACCCGGTTGTAGAGGTCGACCACGTCGATGTTGCGCATTCGGATGCAGCCCGAGGAGACCGCCTGGCCGATCTTCTCGGGCTCGTTCGTGCCGTGGATCCGGTAGAGCGTGTCCCGACCGCGATCCGACAGGTACAGGGCGCGGGCGCCGAGCGGGTTCATCGGGCCGCCCTGCATGGCGTGGACGTGCGGCCAGCGCCGGATCATCTCGGCCGGCGGGTTCCAGGCCGGCCACTCCGCCTTGCGGTCGATCCGGGCCGTGCCGGTCCAGCCATACGCCTCGTCGCCCACCGACACGCCGTAGCGCATCGCCCGGCCGTTCGGCAGGACGAGGTAGAGCTGGCGCTCCTTGGTCTCGACGACGATCGTGCCGGGCGCTTCCCGGGTCGGGTCGGCGATCTCGTAGCGGGCGAAGTGCGGATCGAACTCGGCCTCGGGCACCAGGGCCATGTACTCGGCGTCGCGGGCCGAGAGCGCCGGATCGGGCACGCCCTTGAAGGTGCAGCCCGCCAGCAGCAGGGCGCAGCCGAGTCCCGAGATAATGCGCATATCCCCGCCTCGAAGGTCGTCGCGGCCGCGGACGGGGCGCGCGGATCGCCGATCCGGGTCCGTCCCGTGGAAGAATCACGCAACCATAAGGGGGCAACGGCACCCCGCCGTAGTCCGCGCGTTGGGCCCGTGGCACATTGCCGGCTCCTGTTGCCGGTGCGCGACAGGCGAGCATCCCGGGAGCGACCCTCGTGACCACCCTGTACGTGAGCCATCCCGCCAGCTTCGATCACGAGGTCCCCGAGGGGCATCCGGAGCGACCGGCCCGGATGCGCGCGGTGGAGCGGGCCCTGGAGGACGAGCGCTTCGCGGGCCTCGTGCGGGCCACGGCGCCCCGGGGCGAGATCGAGGCCGTCACCCTCGCGCACCCGCGCGAGTACGTGGACGCGCTGGTGGCGGCGGTGCCCGAGCACGGCATGGTCGGCATCGATTCCGACACGATCCTGTCGGCGGGCAGCCTCGAGGCGACGCTGCGGGCCGTGGGCGGCGGGATGCACGCCGTCGACGCCGTCGTCGGCGGCGAGTGCCGCAACGCCTTCGTGGCCATGCGCCCGCCCGGCCACCACGCGGAGCGGACCCGCGCGATGGGCTTCTGCCTGTTCAACCACGCCGCCATCGCGGCCCTGCACGCCCGGAAGAAGCACGGCGCCGAGCGGGTGGCGCTCGTGGACTGGGACGTCCACCACGGCAACGGCAGCCAGGACATCTTCTGGAACGACGCCTCGGTGCTCTACTGCTCGACCCACCAGATGCCGCTCTATCCCGGGACCGGATCGCCGTCCGAGCGGGGCGAGAAGGACACGATCGTCAACGTGCCGCTGCGGCCGAACGACGACGGCGAGGTGTTCCGCGAGGCGTTCGAGACCGGCATCCTCTCCCGCCTGGAGGCGTTCCGGCCGGACGTGATCGTGATCTCCGCCGGCTTCGACGCGCACCGGCTGGACCCGCTCGCCAATCTGCGGCTGGAGGCCGAGGATTTCGGCTGGGCGACCCGCCGCCTGATGGACCTGGCCGAGCGCTGCGCGGGCGGCCGGGTCGTCTCGATCCTCGAGGGCGGCTACAGCCTCGAGGGCCTCGGCAAGTCGGTGGCCGCCCACGTCGACGCGCTGATGGGCCGCTGACGGCGGCTGCGTTGCGGTCGTCCGGCGGCAGGCGATAATCGGCGTCTCGGAGGAGATCGCCGCCATGCCGCCACGGAGCCGTCTGCGCCCACCCCTGCGGAGCATTCCCGTCCCGGCCGCGGGCACCGCTCGATGACGCTCGCGGGCTTCCTGACCTACGCGCTGGCCCTCGGGGTCGCTGCCGCGATCCCCGGGCCCGGCGTCGTCGCCCTCGTCGCCCGGGCCCTGGGCGCCGGTTTCGGCGCCGCGATGGCCTTCTCGCTCGGCCTGATCCTCGGCGACCTGACCTATCTCGCCGCCGCGATCTTCGGCCTGTCGCTGATCGCAGAGGCGCTCGGGGCGGTCTTCGTCGTCGTCCGCTACGGCGCGGCGCTCTACCTGGCCTACCTGGCGTTCCGGCTCTGGCGCGCGGCCGGAGCCGCAGCCCGGGTCGAGGGGGAATCGCGGGACCGGCCGTGGACCAGCTTCGTCGCCGGGCTGACCATCACCTTGGGCAATCCGAAGACGATCGTCTTCTACCTCGCGATCCTGCCAACGCTCGTCGATCTGCGGGGCGTGACGGCGGCGGATTGCGTCACCCTCGTCGTCATCACGGCCGCGATCCTCTTCGCCGTGATGACGCCCTACGCGGCGCTGGCGGCGCGGGCGCGCGAGTCTCTCCGGCGGCCGGCCTTTCGCGCGCGGCTGAACCCCGGCGCCGCGGCGATCATGGCCGGCGCGGCTTTCTGGACCGTCCTGCGCCGCGCCTGACCGGGGCGCTCTTCCGGGCCTCAGCCCTCCAGGGGCTCGTCGCCGAGGAGCTCGATACCGAAGCCCGAGAGGCCGACATAGGAGCGGGACGAGGTGGCGAGGTTGCGGATCGAGACCACGCCGAGATCGCGCAGGATCTGGGCGCCGAGCCCGACCTCGCGCCACTGCCGCGCCCGCAGCGCCTCCGTTCCCTCGTCGGTGACGCTCTTGACCGGGACACCCGCGGTGCCGTCGCGGAGATAGACCAGCACGCCGCGCCCGGCCGCCGCGAAGCGCTTGAGCACGGCGTCGATCTGCTTGCCGCCGCCGATCACGTCGGCAGCGACGTTGGAGCGGTGCAGGCGCACCAGCACGTCGCGGCCGTCGCCGATCTCGCCCATCACGAACGCGAATTGCTGGATCGACTCGAAGGGCGTCGAGAAGACGTAAGCGTTCAGGTCGCCGTGGTTCGAGCGCACCGGGAAGTGTCCGACCCGCTCCACCAGACGATCGCGGGCCTGCCGATAGGCGATCAGGTCAGCCACCGAGACCTGCTTGAGGCCGTGCTTCTCGGCGAAGGTCTCGATCTGCGGCCCCTTCATGACGGTGCCGTCGTCGTTGGCGAGCTCGCAGATCACGCCTACGGGCGGCAGCTCGGCGAGGCGGCACAGGTCGACGGCGGCCTCGGTGTGGCCCGAGCGCATGAGCACGCCGCCGTCGCGGGCGATCAGCGGGAAGACGTGGCCGGGCCGCACGAAGTCGCCGGCGCCCATGTTGCCGTTGGCCAGCGCCCGCACGGTGTTGCAGCGCTGCTCCGCCGAGATGCCGGTCGTCAGCCCGTGCTTGACGTCGACCGTGACCGTGAAGGCGGTGCCCAGCGGTGCGTCGTTCGACGCCACCATCGGCGCGAGGTGCAGGCGCCGGGCCTCGGCCTGCGTGATCGGCGCGCAGACGATGCCGCAGGTGTTGCGGATGATGAACGCCATCTTCTCCGGCGTGCAGAGCGAGGCGGCGACGACGAGGTCGCCCTCGTTCTCGCGGTCGTCGTCGTCGGTGACGACCACGATCTCGCCGCGGGCGAAGGCCGCGATGGCCTCTGTGACGGTGCAGTGGGGCACGGGCATTCTCGAATTGTTGGGACGGACCCGGATCAGGGCTGGGATCCGACCTGTCCGCGATGGCGCAGATAGTGATCGGCCAGCACGCAGGCCATCATGGCCTCCGCGACCGGCACGGCGCGGATGCCGACACAGGGATCGTGCCGGCCCTTGGTGACGAGATCGACCTCGCCGCCGTCGCGGGTGACGGAGCGGCGCGGGGTCAGGATCGAGGAGGTCGGCTTCACGGCGAACCGCACCACGACCGGCTCGCCGTTGGAGATGCCGCCCAGGATGCCGCCCGCGTGGTTCGCCAGGAAGCGCGGCCGGCCGCCGTTGCCGGCCCGCATCTCGTCCGCGTTGTCCTCGCCGCGCAGGGCCGCCGCCGCGAACCCGTCGCCGATCTCGACGCCCTTCACGGCGTTGATCGACATCATCGCGGCGGCCAGGTCCGCGTCCAGCTTGCCGTAGACCGGTGCGCCGAGACCGGGCGGCACGCCCTCGGCGACGACCTCGATGACGGCGCCGACCGACGAGCCGTCCTTCCGGAGCCCGTCGAGATAGGTCTCGTAGAAGGACGCCGTCTCGGCATCGGGGCAGAAGAACGGGTTGTTGCCGACCGCGTCCCAGTCCCAGCGGGACCGGTCGATGGCGTGCGGGCCCATCTGCACGAGGGCCGCCCGGATGGTCACGCCCGGGATGACCTTGCGCGCCACCGCGCCGGCCGCGACCCGCGCGGCGGTCTCTCGCGCCGAGGACCGGCCGCCGCCGCGGTAGTCGCGGATGCCGTACTTCACGTCGTAGGTGTAGTCGGCGTGGCCGGGGCGGTAGCTGTCGCGGATCTCCGAGTAGTCCTTCGAGCGCTGATCCGTGTTCTCGATCATCAGCGCGATCGGGGTGCCGGTGGTGAGCTGGCGGCCGCCGGTGCGGTCGTCCGCGAAGACGCCGGACAGGATCTTGACCTGATCGGGCTCGCGGCGCTGCGTCGTGAAGCGCGACTGGCCGGGCTTCCGGCGATCCAGCTCGGCCTGGATCTCCTCGGCCTCCAGGGGCAGGCCGGGCGGGCAGCCGTCGACGACGCAGCCGAGCGCGATCCCGTGGCTCTCGCCGAAGGTCGTGACGCGGAACAAGTGGCCGAAGGTGTTGTGCGACATGGCGCGGCTGCCTTAGCGCGGGAGCGGCGGGGGCACAAACGCGGCCCGTGCAGGGCGGCCGGGCAGACCCGCGCGCGGTGACGGGTCGGAGCGCCCGGCAGCCTCACCGGGCCTTCGGCGAACCGGGCAGATCGAGCCCGCCCCGCGCCTTGAGCGCCCGGTACGCCGCGACCGCCGCCGCGAGATCCCGGCGCAGCCGGCGCTCGTCGCCGAGATCGGCGAGGGCGTAGGTGAGGCCGAGGATGTGGGCGGCCTCGTAGCCCTCCGGCAATTCGCCCGCGCTGCCGAGGGCGATCGCCGCGTTCGGCAGCGCGTCGGCGAAGTCCGACAGCCGAGTCCTGAGCGCGGCGCCGCTGGCGCGAAGATGGGCACCGGCCGCCGGACCGTGGCTGCGGATCGCCGCCACCGTTCCCTGCGCCAGCGACAGGTGCACCGCCTCGCGGTTCGCCGGAAACAGGTAGACGAGGTAGTAGCCCCGCGTGGCGCTGGTGGTGACGGCGGGATCGAACACGGCGATCCAGGGGATCGCGGCCCAGTGGCTCCCGCGCCCCGGGCTGCCCTTCACCAGGAACGGCCCGTCGATCGGCTCCAGGGCGGCGCGCAGCTCGTCCGGCGCACCCCTGCGGATGACGGCGGCGAGCGGGTGGCCGGCCGGCGGATCGAGCCGGGCGAGCGGGTATTCCTCGACGATCCGCCGGAGGGCGTAGCCGAGGCTCACGGCCGCGCCAGCACCCCGCCGGTGATGGCCTCGCGTACCCCGGTGGTCGCCGGGAAGGTGATCGGCAGGCCCTTGAGCGAGCGCACCGCGAGGTACGCGAAGGCCTGCGCCTCCAGATAGGCGGAGGACCAGCCGATCGCGTCCGCGGTCGTGATCTCGGCGCGCAGGTGGTAGTTCAGGAGCCGCACCAGCTCGCCGTTGCGGGCGCCGCCGCCGGCCACGATCCAGCGGGTCGGGACCTCCGGGGCGTGGTCGAGGGCCCGGGCCACGGCCCGGGCCGTGAAGGCCGTGAGCGTCGCGGCGCCGTCCTCGGTCGAGAGTTGCCCGGCGAGCTTGTGCGAGAACCAGTTCCGGTCCAGCGACTTCGGCGGTTTGCGGAAGAAGAACGGGTGCGTCAGGAGCCAGGCGAGCAGCTGCTCGTCCGGGCGGCCGCGGGCGGCGGTGCGGCCGCCATCGTCGAGGTTCTTGCCCTCGCGCTCCTGCATCCACTCGTCGATCAGGGCGTTTCCGGGACCGGTGTCGAAGGCGATGACGCCCCCCTTCGAGTCGATCAGCGTCGCGTTGGCGACGCCGCCGATGTTAAGGATGCCGAAGGGCCCGTCGAAGCCCGACGCCTCGGCGAGCGCCTTATGGAAGACCGGCACCAGCGGCGCCCCCTGCCCGCCCGCCTCGATATCGGCCCGGCGCAGGTCCGAGACGACCGGGATGCCGAGCCGGGTCGCCAGCGCCTGCCCGTCGCCGATCTGGATCGAGATCCGCTGGTCCGGGCGGTGGATCACGGTCTGGCCGTGGAAGCCGATCACGTCGATCTCGGAGGCATTCAGGCCGTGCTCCTCCAGGAAGCGCTCCACGGCCTCGGCATGGGCGAGGGTGACGAAGGCCTCGGCCTCCGGCAGACGCCCCGGCCGGTCGGCGGGATGGAGGACGGATTCGGCGTCCTTGGTGGCGGCGCGCAGCAGCGCCTTCTCGTCGTCGGCGTAGCCGCGGTAGCCGGTGGGGCCCAGCGGCTCGAGGAAGTTGTTGTGGCCCTTGACCACGTGGACGCGCTCGCCGTCGGTCTCGATCAGCGCGATGTCGACGCCGTCCAGCGAGGTGCCGCTCATCAGTCCGATCGCGCGCATCATCGCCATGCCGTGCTGCCCCGTGCCTTTCGGTCAACGCCCTGCTAAGAGCGCGCCGTATCCTGAACCCAGCGCGAGCTAGCATGCGGGGCCTCGGCCTGTCGCGCCAGCGCGCGACCCGAGATGGCATCCATGACCGCCGAGAGCTTCGCGCCGAAATCCGACTTCCTGCGGATCCTGACCGAGCGCGGCTATATCCACCAGACCTCGGACCTCGCCGGCATCGACGCCGCGGCCCTCGAGGGCCGGCTGACCACCTATGTCGGCTACGACTGCACGGCGCCCTCGCTCCATGTCGGGCACCTCCTGTCGATCATGATGCTGCACTGGCTGCAGGCCACCGGGGGCAGGCCCATCGCCCTGATGGGCGGCGGCACGACCCGGGTCGGCGACCCGTCCGGCCGCGACGAGACCCGCAAGATCCTCACCGTCGAGCAGATCGACGCCAACAAAGCCGAGATCCGCAAGACCTTCGACCGGTTCCTGCGTTTCGGCGACGCGGCCGGCGACGCCGTGATGGTCGACAACGCCGAGTGGCTGACCAAGCTCAACTACATCGAGATGCTGCGCGACGTCGGCCGCCATTTCTCGGTGAACCGCATGCTGTCGATGGACAGCGTGCGCCTGCGCCTGGAGCGCGACCAGGAGCTGTCGTTCCTCGAGTTCAACTACATGATCCTTCAGTCCTACGACTTCGTGGAGCTGAATCGCCGCTACGGCTGCGTCATGCAGATGGGCGGATCGGACCAGTGGGGCAACATCGTCAACGGCATCGATCTCGGCCGCCGCATGGGCACGCCGCAGCTCTACGCCCTGACCTGCCCGCTGCTGACCACGTCGTCCGGCGCCAAGATGGGCAAGACCGCGGCCGGCGCCGTCTGGCTCAACCCGGACATGCTGAAGCCCTACGATTACTGGCAGTTCTGGCGGAACACCGAGGACGCGGACGTGGCCCGCTTCCTCAAGCTGTTCACCCTGCTGCCCATGGAGGAGATCGCGCGCCTCTCCGCCCTCGCCGGCTCCGAGATCAACGCGGCCAAGACGGTGCTGGCCACGGAGGCGACCGCGCTGATGCACGGCCGCGAGGCCGCCGAGGCCGCCGCCGAGACCGCCCGCAAGACCTTCGTCGAGGGGACGCTGGCCGCCGACCTCCCGAGCGTCACCGTGCCGTCCGCCGCCCTGGAGGCGGGCCTCGGCGTGCTCACCGCCTTCGGGCCGGAGGTCGCCAAGCTCGTGCCGTCCACCAGCGAGGCGCGCCGTCAGATCAAGGGCGGCGGCCTGCGGGTCAACGACGTGCCGGTCACGGACGAGAAGGCTGTCCTCGGCCGCGGCGACGTGACCGCGGACGGGGTGATCAAGCTCTCCTTCGGCAAGAAGCGGCACGTGCTGTTGCGGCCCGAATAGGCCGCCCGAGACCGCCACGAGGGACGGAACGCGTGAGCATAGCCCGCATCCTGGTGATCGACGACGAGCCGCCGATCCGCCGGCTGCTCCGCACCGGTCTCGGGACGCAGGACTACGCGGTCGTCGAGGCCGCCGACGGGGCCGCGGCGCTCGCCGCCCTGGAGGCCGGCGGGGTGGATCTCGCGATCCTCGACCTCGGCCTGCCCGACATGGCCGGCCACGCCCTCCTGGCGGCGATCCGCGAGCGCTGGCCCGACCTGCCGGTCGTGATCCTGTCGAGCCGCGACGACGAGCGCGGCAAGGTCGAGGCTCTCGATCTCGGCGCCGACGACTACGTCACCAAGCCCTTCAGCATGAACGAGTTGCTGGCGCGCATCCGCGCGGCCCTGCGCCATCGCCTCGCCATGCAGGGGGAGCGGCCGGTCTTCCGGGTCGAGGACCTCTCGGTCGACCTCGTCCGCCGCATCGTCCGCGTCGGCGAGCGCGAGGTGAAGCTGTCGCCGCGGGAATACGAGTTCCTGCGCGTGCTGGTGCAGCACGCCGGCAAGGTGCTCACCCACGCGCAGCTCATGCGCCACGCGCCGGCCTCGTCGGACCCGCAGTACCTGCGCGTCTACATCCGGCAGCTGCGCCAGAAGCTCGAGCCCGATCCCGAGCGCCCGCGCTACCTACTCACCGAGACCGGCGTCGGCTACCGCCTGCGCGCGCCGGACTGAGCCCGGCGCACCGGCTCAGGGCTCCAGCCCCTCCTCGACGCGCCGCGCGGCGCGCAGCTTCTCGACCCGCGCCACCGAGAACACCGAGGCCTCGTAGAGGAGCAGCATCGGGATCGCGAGGGAGAGCTGCGAGATGACGTCCGGCGGGGTCAGGATGGCGGCGGCGACGAAGACCAGCACGATCGCGTAACGACGCTTCTCGCGCAGGAACGCCGCGTCGATGATCCCGATCTGGCCGAGGAGCGTCAGGATTACCGGCAGCTGGAAGGCGATGCCGAACGCGAAGATCAGCGTCATGATCAGCGACAGGTACTCGTCGACCTTCGGGAGCAGCTTGATCGTCGGCTCCCCGGCGACGCCCACCTGCTGGAGCGACACCGAGAATTTGATCAGCAGCGGCATCGCCAGGAAGAACACCACGAGCGCGCCGAGCAGGAAGAAGATCGGGGTGGCCACGAGGTAGGGCAGGAACGCCTTGCGCTCGTTGCGGTAGAGGCCGGGTGCCACGAAGGCGTAGATCTGCGTCGCGATCACCGGGAAGGCCAGGAAGGCCGCGCCGAAGACGCTGAGCTTGATGTTGGTGAAGACCTGCTCGAGAAAGTGCGTGGCGATCAGCTCGGCGTTCTGCGCACCCACGATCGAGACGTAGGGGTAGACCAGCACGTTGTAGATGTCGCGCGAGAAGAAGAAGCACGCGAAGAACATCAGCACGAAGGCGATGAGCGACTTGATCAGCCGCGACCGCAATTCGATCAGGTGCTCGAGCAGGGGCGCCCGGGACGCCTCGATCTCGGCCTCGTCCGCCTCGCTGATCATCGGGCAGCCGTGCCGTTCTTGGACTCTTCGGTGGCGGGATGCGCGGCGGGCGGGTCGGGCGGAGGGCCGAACGGATCGTCCACCGAGCCGGGCACGGGCAGGGGCGCCTCCGCGACCTCGGTCGCCGCACCATGGTCCGACGCGCCGGCTGGCGTCACCGGATGCGTATCGGCGGCGTGAGGCGCCGCCGCGGCTTCCTGCTCGGCCTTCAGCTGCGCCGTGGCGTCGGCCAGCGACCGGGTCTCGACCGGGGGTGTCTCGGGGCCGGGCATCTCCGGTCCCATCTTCTCCGGACCCATCTTGGCCCGGCCCTCGACGGCGCCCTTCAGCTCGTCGCGGATCGTCTGCACCGGATTGAAGGTCGAGCCCGCCGTGCGGACGGTGTTGCGGATGCCGTCGACCTCGCGCCGGACGTCGTCGAGCTCGGCCTCGCGGATCGCCTCGTTGAACTGCATCTGAAACTCGCCGGCCATGCGGCGCAGCTTCGTGGTGATCTGCCCGACGGTGCGCAGCGCCTTCGGCAGATCCTTCGGCCCGATGACGATGAGGGCGACGCCGCCGATCAGCATCACCTCGCCCCAGCTCATGTCCAGCATGTCGTCGACGGTCCTGCTGCCCCGAGATCCGGCACGGCGGCCGGACCCCGTCAGGCTCTACACGAGCGCGCGCGCTCTGACAGTCCTACAGTCAAGCTCGCCCTCAGACCGGCTTGCGCTCGCCGCCGGGGATATGACTCGCCGGGATCGCGGTGCCGGGGCTCGTCTCGGCGGTGTGCGGGATGGTGCGAACCGGCTCGGCCGGCGGCGGCGCGGCCTGGGCCGCCGGCGGGGTCTCGTCCTCGGCCATGCCCTTCTTGAAGGCCTTGATGCCCTTGGCGACGTCGCCCATCAGGTCGGACACCTTGCCGCGTCCGAAGAGCAGCATCACGATGACCGCGACGATGACCCAGTGCCAGATACTCATGCTGCCCATGGCAACCTCCTGCGGGCGCCCCGAAGAAGCGGGAGCGTGACGCCACGTCCGGTTGAGGATTTCGGGGCGAACCTAGGGATCGCGCCGCCCGAACACAAGCAGAGGCGATGCCACGGCCGGTGGAAGGCCGCGATGGATCGCCGCGCGGTGTCTCAGGTCAGGCGGCGGCGAGGGCCGCGGCGAAGCGGTCGCGGGCTTCCGCGACGTCGAGCCCGTCGCCGGCGGGGTCGAGCCGCGCCAGCGCAGCGGCGGCGCGCCGCGCGGCCTCGCCGGTCAGTTCGGGCGCCGCCTCGGCCACAGCCTGCATCTCGTCGCGCGCGCCGTTGCAGTGGAGGCCGATGTCGATCCCCGCCGCGAAGGCGCGCTCCGTCCGGTCGCGGAACGTGCCGGTCAGCGCGTGCATGGACAGGTCGTCGGTCATCAGCAGGCCGTCGAAGCGGATGGCGCCGCGGATGATGTCGCGGATGACGGTGTCTGATTGGGTCGCCGGCCGGTCGGGGTCAATGGCGGTGAAGACGACGTGCGCGCTCATCGCCATCGGCAGGTCTGCGAGGGCGCGGAAGGTGCGGAAATCCTGCCCGGCGAGATCCGCGCGGGTCGCGTCGACCACCGGGAGGCCGTGGTGGCTATCGCAGGTGGCGCGCCCGTGCCCCGGAATGTGCTTCATCACCGGCAGGACGCCGCCGGCCATCAGGCCCTCGGCGACGGCGCGTCCGATCTCGGCGACCCGTTCCGGACTCGTCGCGTAGGCGCGGTCGCCGATGATGTCGTGCGAGCCCGGCGCCGGCACGTCGAGGACGGGGGCGCAGTCGACGTTGATGCCGACCTCGGCGAGGTCGTGTGCCATGAGGCGCGCGCCGAGGCGGGCGATGGTCGCGGCGCTGCCGTTCAGCCGACCGTAGCGACCGCCGGCCGGATAGGCCGGCCAGTGGGGCGGGCCCATCCGCTGGACCCGGCCGCCTTCCTGGTCGATCAGGATCGGCGCCCGGTCGGACCCAACGCAGTCCCGGAGTGCCCCGGTGAGGGCGCGGACCTCGTCGGGCGTCCCGATGTTGCGCTTGAACAGGATGAAGCCCCAGGGCTTCACGTCCCGGAAGAAGGCCCTCTCCTCCGCCGTGAGCGACGGGCCGGTGCAGCCGAGAATCAGGGCGCGGGAGGTCATCTGGAACGGCTCGGATACTGCTCGGTGGCGGCGCGAAGACGGCGCGAGAACGGCGGCAGGGCCGCCGGGCGGCGCGAATCGATGGCGACAGAGTCGGGCGGGAACGGGGAGCCGGCAAGACCAAACCGGGGCCCCGGACCAGTGGCCGGGGCGATCGCGCCGCCCGTGTTGCCTAGGGGACTCGGTCGGACGGGCGACGCGGATCACCGCGGACGGGCACGCCGTCCCGTCCGCGAGGTGCCGTCAGGAGATCAGTTCTTGGCCACGAAGCACTGGCCGCCCGCGCCCTGCAGGGCGCTGCACAGGCTCGCGGCCTGAGCCTTCTCCAGCGGTCCGACGCGGACGCGGTAGATCGTCTTGCCGTTGACCTCGGCCTGCCGGATCAGCTCGGGCTTGCCGGCGAGCTGCGCGTACTTGGCCTGCAACTGGTGGAACGCGGCCTTGGCCTCGGCGGCGGAGCTGCGCACTCCCAGCTGGACCGAGAAGCCGCTGACCGGGCCGGACTTCACGGCGTCGTCGTCCGTCGTGGTGCTGGCGGTGGTGTCGGGCGCGGCCGCCCCGGCCGGAGCGACGGCGGCGATGCGCTGGGCGGCCTTCGGCGGCGGCTTCACGGCCACCGGCTTGGGCGCCGGCTGCTCGACCGCGGCTTCCGGCTGCGCGTCGACGGGCGTGGCCGTGGTCGCCGGCATGGCTGCGGCGGTCTGGCGGACGGGCCTGGACTTCGGGGCCGGCGGAGCGGGCGGCTCGTCGCTCGGCAGGACCATGGTGGGGATCGGGGCCGGCCCGGCATCGGCGGCCTGCTGCTCGCGCGGCGGCGGCGCGGGCGGCGCTTCGGGCTTGACCGCCACGGTGCGGACGCGGCGCGGCTCCCCGAAGGCCTCGAACGGGCCGCTGCCCGGCGTCGTGCCACCCTGGGCGCCGCTCGGCTGCGACGGGCCCTGGGCCGCCCGCGCGGCCTCGGCCACGTCGAGGGGCTGCTCCTCGCGGTTCACGATCTTGATCTGGCCGTCCTTCTTGCCCTTCGGGTCGTAGATCTGCCGGTTCTGATCCGGGATCTCGACGCCGTCGGCGACCTTCGGGGCGACCTTGAGGGGCGTAGAATCGGCCTGGACCACCGGAACGCCGCCGTGGCCCGAATTGCTCAGGCCCTTGTAGGTGAGCGCCCCGGTGACGGCGAGCGCCACCACGGCGACGCCGGCACCCACCGAGGCGAGCCGCCGCCGCGGATTGGCGCGCCGGAGCGCGCGGCTGTCCGCGTAGGTCTCCTCGTCGCCGGTCGAGGTCGGGCCGCCCTCCGGAGCGTAGCCGGCGCCCTCGCGGTGCGTGTCCTGCTCTACCGAGGCGAGATACTGGTCGAACGCGTCGGCCGGCGTGGCCTTGGCGGGTTCCGGGGCGAAGCTCGGCTCGACCCGGGCATTCCAGGCGGCCTGCTGCGGGGCGGCGGGCGCGACGGCGCGCATCTCGTCGCGGGCCGCGAGCAGCGCCCGGAACGGGTCGTCCTGGCCGACGATGCGGGCGAGTTCCGCCAGCGGGTCGCCCTTGCCGGACGCCTGCGGCGCCTGGCCCTTCTCCTGACGCAGATCGCGCGCGAGGGCGTCCAAATCGACCTGAGCGCGCGAAGCGTTCGTCATGGCAGCATCCTCACATCAACGCCGAAGACCGGCCCGATGCACCCGGGCCTATCGCATCTCGTCCGGCGCGGTCACACCGAGAATCGCAAGGCCGGCCGCCAGCGTGCTCCGCAGAGCTTCGACGAGCGCCAGCCGGGCCCACGTCGACTTTCGGTCGGTTGCATTAACAAACCGTAATTGCGGCAAGTCTTTGCCCTTGTTCCAGAAACTATGCAGCGCGGAGGCCAGTTCATAGAGGTGGAAGGCGATTCTGTGCGGCTCGTGCGCCAGCGCCGCGGATTCGAGGACCCGCGGGTACTGCGCGATGAGGCGCATCATCTCGATCTCGCCCGGGTCGCTCAGCACGGAGAAATCCGCCTCGCGGGCCAGCGCCGCGGCCGAGAGGTCGGCGTCCGGGAAGGCCTCGCGCGCTTGCCGCTGCACCGAGCGGACGCGGGCATGGGCGTACTGGACGTAGAAGACCGGGTTGTCCTTCGTTTGCTCCACGACCTTGGCGAGGTCGAAATCCAGAGTCGCGTCGTTCTTCCGGTAGAGCATCATGAACCGGATCGCGTCGCGGCCCACCTCGTCGATCACGTCGCGCAGGGTCACGAACTCGCCGGCCCGCTTGGACATCTTCACCGGCGCGCCTGCGCGCAACAGCCGCACGAGCTGGCAGAGCTTGACGTCGAGCGTGGCCTTGCCGTCGCTGACCGCCTTCACGGCAGCCTGCATGCGCTTCACGTAGCCACCGTGATCGGCCCCCAGGACGTCGATCAGCTCGGTCGCGCCGGCGAGGTACTTGGCCCGGTGGTAGGCGATGTCGGAGGCGAAGTACGTGTACGAGCCGTCCGACTTCAGCAGCGGGCGGTCGCTGTCGTCGCCGAATTCCCGGGTGCGGAACAGCGTCTGCTCGCGGTCCTCCCAATCCTCCGGCAGCTGACCCTTGGGCGGCGGCAGGCGGCCCTCGTAGACGAGGCCCTTGGCGCGCAGTTCCGCGAGCAGGGACTTCACGGCCCCGCTCTCCTGGAGCGTGCGCTCGGAGAAGAACACGTCGTGGCGGATGCCGATCGCCGCCAGGTCGGCCCGGATCATATCCATCATCATGCCGAGCGCGGTCTCGCGCACCGCGGGCAGCCACTCCGCCTCCGGCTTGTCGAGGAGCGCGCGGCCGTGGGTCTCGGCCAGCGCGGCGCCCACGGGCTTCAGGTAGTCGCCCGGGTAGAGGCCCTCGGCGATCGCGAAGGGCTCGCCCAGGGCCTCGCGGTAGCGCTGGAAGGCCGAGCGGGCCAGCACGTCGACCTGAACGCCGGCGTCGTTGATGTAGTATTCCCGCGTCACCTGCCGGCCGGCGGCGACGAGCAGGTTGCACAGGGCGTCGCCGAACACCGCGCCGCGGCCGTGACCGACATGCATCGGCCCCGTCGGGTTCGCCGACACGTACTCGACGTTGATCGGGCCGCCGGGCAGCCGCGAGCGGCCGAACGCCTCCGGCGCCGTCAGCGCGTCGCGCACGACCGCGTGGAAGATCGCGGGGTCGAGCCGCAGGTTGATGAAGCCCGGCCCGGCGACGCTCGCCTCGACGATCCGCGGGTCCGCGCGGAGTTCCTCCGCCAGGGCCTCGCCGAGCGCCTTCGGGTTGGTCCGCGCCTCCTTGGCGAGCACCAGGGCGGCATTCGTGGCGAGATCGCCGTGCGACGCGTCGCGGGGCGGCTCGACGACCACGCGGCCCAGGTCGAGGCCCTCGGGCAGGTGGCCGGCGCGGGTCAGCGCCTCCACGGCCTCGCGCACGCGCGCCTCGAACAGGGCGAAGATGTTCATGGGTCTCGATCTCGCTCGCGCGGGGGTCTCGTCGCCCGGCCCGTCCGGCCTGCGCCCGCCCCGGCGGTCTAGCAAGGGGGCGGGAGGGTGTCACGGCGCCGGGCCGCGCACCGACCGCGCGGAATCCGCGGTCGCGGCATCGCTCCGGTAACCACGTGCGCGTCGCCGACGGGTTATCCCGCGCGACGAATACGGATCGCCCAGTGTCCGTCTTGTCTCGAACGAGACGACACGGTGTCATCGTTGGCGATCGTGAGTAGGCCGATCGCGGAGTTACTGATGAAGACCTTGACGATTGCGGGCACGGCGCTCTGCGCGCTCATCCTGGCCACGCCGAGTGCCGAGGCGGGCGGGTTCCGCGGCGGCGGATTCCATGGTGGCGGATTCCATGGTGGCGGATTCCGGGGCGGTTACCGCGGCGGCTACGGCTACCGCGGTGGCTACGCGGCCCGCGGCTTCTACGGGCGCGGCTACGGTTACGGCTACCGCGGCGGCTACGGTCGGGCCCTCGGCTACGGGCTGGCCGGCGCGGGGATCGGCCTCGGGCTCGGGCTCGCCGCCGGCAGCGTCTACGGCGGCTACGGTTATGGCGGCTACGGTTACGGCTACCCGGCCGCCTACGGCGGTTACGGCTACGGTTACGGCTATCCCGCCGCCTACGGTGGCTACGGCTACGGCGGGTGCTACGGCAGCTTCACCTGCGGCTGCGGCTGCTGACACGCGCCGGCCCCGCGCCGGGCCCTCAGGGCTCGGCGAGGGGCAGGCCCCGGCTGGGCAACTCCCAGTGCAGGTCCGGCGTCGTCGCGTAGAGCTTGCGGTGCGCCAGGACCGCGTAAGTGTCGGTCATGCCGGCGATGTAGTCGGCAACACGGCGGGCGACCCGGGCCTCGGTGGCACCGTCGAGACCGGCGCTCCACTCCTCCGGCATCCGGGCCGGCGCCGCGGTGAACGCGGCGAACAGGTCGTTGACGATGGCGTCGGCCTTCTTCCGCACGGCCACCACGCCGGGATGCCGATACATCCGCTCCCACAGGAAGCGCATGATCTCGGCGTCAGCCGCCGCGATCTCCGGCGAGAACACGATGACCGGCTGATCCGCGTCGCGGATGTCCTCGACGCGCTGCGGATCCAGGGCGGCGATGCGGCGGCCGCCCTCGCGGATGACGTCCTCGACGAAGCGGGTGATCACCCGGCGGGCGAGCTCGTGGATCATCCGCGACGGCTCCAGGCCCGGATGCAGCCGGTCGATCTCGTCGAGCAGCCCGGCCAGGAACGGGACCGCCCGCAGCTCCGGGATCTCGAACAGGCCGGCGCGCAGCCCGTCGTCGAGGTCGTGGGCGGCGTAGGCGATGTCGTCCGCCAGCGAGGCGGCCTGGGCCTCGGGGCCGGCCTGGCTCCACAGGTCGAGGGGATTCAGCGCGTCGTATTCCAGGATCGCCGCCGGGATGCCGCGGGCGGCGTAGCGGGGCGTCGGGTGGCCGTCCGCGGTGAGCAGCGGACCGTTGTGCTTGACGAGGCCCTCCAGCGTCTCCCAGGCGAGGTTCAGCCCGTCGAAGCCGGCGTAGCGCCGCTCCAGCCGGGTGACGATCCGCAGCGCCTGGGCGTTGTGGTCGAAGCCGCCGTGGCGCGCCATGCAGGTGTCGAGGGCGTCCTCGCCGGTATGGCCGAAGCAGGTGTGGCCGAGGTCGTGGCTGAGGGCCAGAGCTTCCGCGAGGTCCTCGTCGAGCCCGAGGGCGCGTGCGAGCGCCCGGCCGATCTGGCTCACCTCCAGCGTGTGGGTCAGGCGGGTGCGGTAGTGGTCGCCCTCGTGATGCACGAAGACCTGCGTCTTGTGCTTCAGGCGCCGGAACGCCGTCGAGTGGATGATCCGGTCCCGGTCGCGCTGGAAGTTGCTGCGGGTCGGCGAGCCGGCCTCCGGGATCAGGCGGCCCCGGGTGCGGGCCGGGTCGGTGGCGTAGGGCGCGCGCCAGCGCTCACCGTTCGGTCGCACGGCATCCGCTCTGTAACTCACGCACCCTGCTCATGACGGCTCCCCGCCCGGCGCGTTGCGGCGCGGGCTTGCGGCTCATATCTTGTGGGTCGAGGCGCCCTCGGCAACGGGCCGGGCGCGCCGTCCACCGAACGAATGCGTGGCCAGAGACCGATGGCTGAGATCACCCTGACCGCCCGCGCGGCCAAGCGCATCAACGAGATCATGGTGGCGGAGCCGGCGGGCTCGTCGCTGCGGATCAGCGTCAACGGTGGCGGCTGCTCGGGCTTCTCCTACGCTTTCGACATCACCCGCGCCCGCGAGGCGCAGGACGTCGCGATCGAGCGCGACGGCGCCACCGTGATCGTCGATCCGGTCTCGCTCGAGTACATGAGCGGCTCGACCATCGATTTCGTGAACGATCTGATCGGGCAGTCTTTCAAGATCGAGAACCCGCTCGCCACCGCCTCCTGCGGCTGCGGGACCTCCTTCTCGTTGTAGCCCCCGCCCCGGCGCCGACGCGCCGTTGCGTCCGTACGACACCTTTCCAGGCTCGATCGCCCGGGCCGGCGCGCGCGATTGCCTCGCCCGGCAAAACACGGCACGGCTAGGGCATCCCCGCGAGAGCCCTGGTCCGGACGCTGCCATGAACCACCCGAAGGCCCGTCTCCGCCTCCGGTCGGCCTGGGCGACGGCCGCCACGCTGGCCCTTCTCGGCCTCGCGCCCGCGCCGCTCGCCGCGCAGGAGGGCGCCGCCGCCGTCCAGGACGTGACGGTCAACGACGTGGTGATCCCGCTGGGCGGCACGCTGCTGAAGGCTCCGAAGCTGACGGCCAGCGGCACCCGCCTCTCCAAGGAGGATCTCGCGGCGATCCTGCGCCCGGATTCCAACGTGCCCTGGGAGCAGCGCCTCGCCCGGCTCGACGCCGGCAGCCTGACCGTCCCGGTCCTCGTCTCCGAGAACGCGGGTCCCGGCGAGAACCGGCAGACCGTCACCTACCGCGACGTGGTCGCCCGCGACATCCGGGCCGGCCGCGTCGGCGAGCTGACGGCGGCCGGCGCGACGGTCAGCTCCGTCGCGGGGCCGAACCGCGGGTCCGGGACCTACGGTCAGGTGCGCGCCACGGACCTGGATCTCGCCGCGCTCAGCCGGCTCTACACGGTGCCCGGCGACGGCAAGGGACCGGTCCAGCGCGTCTACGGCACCATCCAGGTCTCGGACGTCACCTACTCGGACGCGCGCGGCACCACCGTGAAGATCGCCCGCCTCGACGGCCGCGACCTCGGCGGCCGGCAGGTCCCGGACGGCTGGAGCGGTGCCTTCGCCATCGTGGCGAACGGCTTCGACGGCGCCAGCGACCGCCGACCGCTGGCCGCCGCCGCCGCCGATCTCATCGACGCCACCTCGGTCGGCAGCCTGGAGATGCAGGGCCTGAGCGTCAGCGACACCGATCCGAAGGGGCCGGTGCTGTTCGAGATCGGCCGGGCCGCCTACACCTCCTCGGGCTCCGAGGGCGGCACCACCCTGGACAACCTGTCGATGACCCGCGGCGCGCTGCGGATCCATGTCGGCCGCGTGGCCGCGCTGGGGACCTCCCTGGCGCCGACCGTCGCGACCCTCCAGGGCATCGCCGCCGAGCCGACGGGCGGCGCCGGCTTCTCCGACGTCGAGATGCGTCGCCTGACGCCGAAGCTCGGCACGCTCACCCTCACCGACCTGTCGATCGACCTGCCGCCCGAGGCGGAGGTCGAGCGGGCGCCTCCCCGCGACGTCCGGCCCCCGGCCCGTGGCGCCCTGCCCGAGCCGGGCCGGTCGGCGCGGACACCCGAGCCCAGGCCGGCCGACAGGACCGCGGATCCCCTGGCGGTCACGGTGTCGCCGCGGACGTCCCCCCGCGTCGCGCTGCGCGAGGCGGCCCTGGCCTTCGGCCCGCTGACCGATGGCGTGCCCAGCGCGACCCGCATCAGCCTCACCGGCCTGAGCCTGCCCGCCGACCTGCTCGCGGGCGCGCCGCTCCTCGGCCTGCTGCCGGCCTACGGCTACCGAGACCTCGACCTCGACCTCGTGGCCGACGCGAGCCTGGACGAGAAGGCCCGCGACCTCGCCCTGCGCGAGGTCACGATCTCCGGGCGGCACATCGGCACCGTCCGCCTGTCCGGCACGCTCGGAGGCATCGGGCCCGAACTGTTCTCCGGCACCCTGCCGGCGGCGACCATGGTGATGTTCTCGGGCAGCGCCAAGACCCTGAACCTGACGGTCGAGAATGCCGGCCTGTTCGAGCGCTTCCTGGCCGCGCAGTCGAAGGATCTCAGCCTCAAGCCGGACGAGTTGCGCAAGGAATACGTCACCGCCAGCCTGCTCGGCGTGCCGATCATCCTGGGCAACAGCGCGGCCGCCAAGGGGATCGGCGCCGCCATGGGCCAGTTCGTGATGAAACCCGGCAAGCTCGTGGTGCACGCCAAGTCCAAGGAGCCGGCGGGGATCGGCTTCATCGACCTGGGCGCGGCGCGCTCACCGGCCGCCGTCCTCGACCGGCTCGAGGTCGAGGCGAAGGCGAACTGAGGGGCGCCGCGATCGGCCGAGGCCATGGCCCGGCTCCGAAGGCGACGCCCGCATATCTGGAAGGGCCGCCCATGCTCGCCGTCCGCCTCTCGAAGGCCGCCCTCGTCGGCGCCCTGGCCCTGACTTGCACGCTGGTCGTGTACGGCAACGTCACGGAGCCGGCAGTGAACCTCGCCTTCGTGCAGCACGTGCTGTCGATGGACACGATCCTGCCGGATTCGGGCATCGCCGACCGCGCGATCACCGATCCGGCACTGCAGCGCGGCGCCTTCGCGATGATCGTCGCCGCGGAGGCTGTCACGGCGCTCCTGCTCTGGATCGGCGTCGCGCTGATGCTCGCGCGGCTGCGGGCCCCGCGCGGCGACTTCGACCGGGCCAAGACCTGGGCGATCGCCGGCCTGAGCGTCGGCTTCCTGGTCTGGCAGGCGGGCTTCCTGGGCATCGGCGCCGAGTGGTTCGGCATGTGGATGTCGAAGGTCTGGAACGGCCAACAATCCGCCTTCCGCTTCGCCATGACGGTCCTCGGCGTGATGATCTACGTCGCCCTGCCCGAGGCCGAGGATCCGGAGGCGGGCCGCATAGGCTGAGATCGCGCGGCCAGCGCTGCCCCGACGCGGGGGCTGTCGTGCCGACCGCGTTCTCGGAGTTCGCCGCACCGCCACCCGGAACGATCGGGAATCGCGATCAGTTCGTTCCATAAGTTCTGTTGGATTGAACGCTCGGCGAGAGGGATGGTGGCTCCCTGTTCCGGAGCCGAGCCGTGTCGCGCAGGACCAACCCTCTTTCGATCGCGTGCCGCATCCGCGGTTCCGTAGCCAGGCTTGGCTCCCGCCTCGCGGTCAGCCCCAGAGCCGTCGGCCCGAGGCGGTCGAGGTCGCGATCGTCGACCGGGCCCTGAACCTGCACCCTCGCTCGCCGCGCCCACCGCCGTCAGCCTCCACCTGATCCGCCTTCTCGGCATCGCGTGATGCCCGGGTCCAGTTCGAGGAGCGTCAGGAGAGAGATCGGACCGCGCAACCGCGATCTGCAAACCGCAGAGCAACGGTCATCGAGTTACCCCACGCCGTTGAGGAGACATCGCCGTGAGCCAATCCGCCCTTCCCCGCCGTGCCGTGCTGGCCGGCCTCGGCCTCGGAGGCCTCGCTGCGGCCGCCCCGGCCTGGGCCGCCGGCACGGTCAGACTCCCCCTGCCCGGCGGTCCCGAGCAGCGCGCGGTCACGACCGCCTTCCCCGGGAAGGGCGCGATGATCCTGCAGCGCACCCGGCCGCCGCTGCTGGAGACACCCTTCGCGGTGTTCGACGAGGGCGTGTTCACCCCCAACGACCGCTTCTACGTGCGCTGGCACTGGGCCGAGATTCCGACCGCGATCGACGCATCGTCCTTCCGTCTGACAGTGCGCGGCCACGTCGAGACGGCCCTGTCGCTGTCCCTCGACACGCTCGCCGGCATGCCGCGATTCGAGATCGCGGCGGTGAACCAGTGCTCTGGCAATTCGCGGGGCCTGTTCGTGCCGCGGGTCCCCGGCGCGCAGTGGGCCAACGGCGCGATGGGGAACGCCCTCTGGACCGGCGTGCGCCTGAAGGACGTGCTCGACCGTGCGGGCGTGAAGGCTGGGGCCGTGCAGGTGCGCTTCGCCGGCCTCGACGAGCCGGTCGTGAGCGACGCGCCGCACTTCCGGAAATCCCTCGCCCTCGACCATGCCCGCGACGGCGAGGTGATGATCGCCTACGCGATGAACGGCGCGCAGTTGCCGCTGCTGAACGGCTTCCCGCTGCGCCTGGTCGTCCCGGGCCGATACTCGACCTACTGGGTCAAGATGCTGTCGGACATCGAGGTTCTGGACAGGCCCGACGATCAGTACTGGATGGAGACCGCCTACCGCATCCCGGACGTGCCGGGAGCCAACGTCCGGCCCGGCCAGACCGGCTTCAAGACGGTGCCGATCGACCGCATGGTGCCGCGCGCCTTCCTGACGAACCTGCAGGACGGCGTCCGGGTCGCGGCCGGCGCGCCAGTGGCCGTGCGCGGCATCGCCTTCGGGGGCGATTGCGGGGTCAGGACCGTGGAGATCTCCACCGACGGCGGCGCGTCGTGGACACCGACGCGGCTCGGGGCCGACGCGGGAGGCTACAGCTTCCGCCGCTTCGACGTCGGCTTGCCGGCCCTCGCGACCGGCACTCGCGCCATCAAGGTCCGCTGCACCAACACGAACGGACTCGCGCAGCCGATGGACCCGGTCTGGAACGGCGCGGGCTTCATGCAGAACGGCGTCGAGACCGTGACGCTCCAGGTCGCCTGAGGAGGAGTTTCATGTCCCTGACGCCAACCGCGCGCTGCCTAGCCGCGCTCGCCCTGATCCCCGTCTTCGCGGCCGCCGCGCCCGAGTCGATGCGCTTCACGTCGCAGCATGTCGAATGGCCCACGTCCGATCAGGTCTTCCCGGCGGAACCGGGCGCCGAGGCGATCAGCAACACCTGCCTCGCCTGTCACTCGGCCGGGATGATCCTCACGCAGCCCGTTCTGTCGAAGGCGCAGTGGAGCGGGATCGTCGACAAGATGATCCACAGCTACAAGGCGAGCGTGGATCCCGCCGACCGGCAGGCCATCATCGACTATCTCGCCGCGCTCAAGCCGCGGCCCTGACCGCGCCGCTCACGGCGCCCCGTCTCGGATCAGGCCGAGCAGGACGTCCGCGGCGCGGCTCCGGTACCGTTCCCGGTGGCGCAGCATCCGGAAGGTCCGTGCGGGCAGCGGGAACGGCGGCGCGACGAGCGCGCCGGCGGCCAGCTTGCCCGCCACGACCGCCTCCGACAGGACGCTCGCACCGGCCCCGGCCTCGATCGCGGCGAGCACGGCCTCGTTGGAGGGCAGCTCGAGCGACACCGTCACATCCGCGAGCGCCAGCTCCGCCGCCGCGAGCGCCGCCTCGAAGGCGGAGCGCGTTCCGGAGCCCGCCTCGCGCAGCACCCACGGGTGGCCCGCGAGATCGGCGGCCGTCAGGGTCTCCCGGGCCGAGAAGGGGTGGCCGGCCGGCACGACGAGCACGAGCCGATCCTGCGCGACCGCCGCGCTCGCCAGGACCGGATCCTCGACCTCGCCCTCGACGAAGCCGAGTTCGGCCGAGCCATCGGCGACCGCCCGCGCCACCTCCGCGGTGTTGCCCACGGCGAGCCGGATCGTGATGTCCGGATGGGCAGCCCGGAACGCGACGAGATGGCGGGGTAGCCAGTGGCTGGCGATGGTCTGGCTCGCGTGAACGCGCAGGCTTCCCCGCCGCAGGCCGCTCAGGTCGGCCAACACCCGCTCGGCCGCCTCCGCGCGGGCGAGCACCGCGCGGGCCTCTTCGAGGAAGACGCGACCGGCATCGGTCAGCTCGATGCCGCGGCCCACCCGGTGGAACAGTTTTACCGCGTGGCGCTCTTCCAGCCCGGACACCGCGGCGCTGACCGCAGACTGGACGATGTTCAAGGCCTCGGCCGCGCGGGTGACGTGCTGACGCTCGGCGACCGCCACGAAGATGCGCAACTGATCGAGGGTCATCGACAGGCTCTGCGACCGCGAGGGACGATCCAGGCTACCACGCCTTCGCGCCGCGCCCTGTCGTGAGCGCGAGCGCCGTCGCGGCCAGCGCCAAGGGCGCGAAGGACACCCAGAGCACCGTGTCCCAGCCGTAGCTCGTCAGCAGGCCCCCGGACGAGAACGAACCGACCGCCACCATGCCGAACACGATGAAGTCGTTGATCGACTGCACCCGCGTCCGCTCCTCCGGGCGATGACAGTCCAGCACCATCGCGGAGGCGCCGACGAAGCCGAAGTTCCAGCCGACGCCGAGGAGGATGAGGGACAACCAGAAATGCCCGACGTCCAAGCCCGCGAGTCCGACGAGCGCTGCCGCCCCCGTCAAGGTGAGGCCGGCCGCCACCACGCGGGACGCGCCGAAGCGCGTGATCAGGCGCCCGGTGAAGAAGCTCGGGCCGTACATGGCGATGACGTGCCACTGCAGGCCCAGATTGGCATCCTCCTGCGCGTGGCCGCACAGGCGCATGGCCAGCGGGGCGGCCGTCATGACGAAGTTCATAAGGAGGTAGGACACGGCCCCGCAGATCACCGCGATCACGAAGCGCGGCTGCGCGAGGATGACGGCCAGCGGTCGTCCGCCCGAGACGGACCCGGCGGCCGGCCGCGGCAGGCGAACGCCCGCCAGGATCAGGGCGGCCGCGGCGGCGACGGCGGCCTGGGCCAGGAAGGTGGCGGCGAACAGGTAGGGAGGCCAAAGGTCCATGGTGTGGGTGACGAGCTGCGGCCCTATCACCCCGCCGAAGACGCCGCCGGCCATGACGGCCGACAGCGCCCGCGGGCGGCGATCGGCCGGAACGCAGTCCGCGGCGGCGAAGCGGAACGAGAAGACCACGGCCGCGTAGGCGCCCCCGAGGAACATCGCCGCGCAGAACAGCCAGAAACTGGCCGCGACGATCGCCCAGGCCGAGAGCAGGCCGACGAGCACGCCGCACCCGGTGCCGACCATGAAGGCGGTGCGGCGCCCGTGGCGCCTGGCGATGCTGCCGGTCGGAAGGGCGCAGGCGGCCATCCCGACCACGAAGATCGAGATCGGCAATGTGGCCAGGACCTTGCTGGGCGCGAGCATGTTGCCGACGACCGCGCCCGTCGCGAACACGACGGTCGAGTTCGCGCCGGCGAGGGCCTGCGCGACGGCTAGCCTGACCACATTGCCGGTGCCCGACCGGTCGGCGACGGGCGCGCGGTCGATGGCCGAGGGGGACGTGCGGGACATCGAGACGCTCTGGATTCGACAAGGCTCCGCGGCCGGCCGGTGCGACGAGGGCACCGGTATAGCGGCGGCGTTCCCGTCCGTATCGCGATGCGATGACAAACCGTGCCGCCCGGTCCTTCGCCGCGACTCGCGTATCCGGGCCGATCGGCGCCCGCTCGCCGCAGGATCGCCCGCCGTGCGGCAGCGATCCCGAGCTGTCGCGCCTGCCGCGGCTCTTCAGCCCTGTAGGCTTTCGCCCTGCCGCCCGACACGGCCTCCGCCGCGTCGCTGAAGGTGCCGCGTTCCAGCACCTCCCGCGCCGCGTGCGCGAGACCGCCGAGGACCGCCCGCGCGAACGACCCGCCGACACTGATCCGCACCTCCCTCGGGCGCCCCTACGCCAATCGGGTCCCGCGGGGGGATGGCCTGCCTGGCCGGGGATCGTCCGAGGTTGAGATGGAGGGAGGTTCAACGATCCGTTCGGGAGGCGCGCTGAACGCAGCGGCCGATCTGGACCGATGGCATCGGCCGAACGGCCGGCGCGACACGCGTCACTGCGCGATGATCTCCGGATGCTGCGCGGCGAGGTTCGCCCGCGTCGCCTCGGCCCAGGCGCGGTCGCGTTCCCGGCGCGGCCGGTCGAGGCGGACGTCGGCGATGAGACTGGCTGGGCGCCGCGACACGAGGAGCAGCCGGTCTGCGATCCCGATCGCCTCGGCGACGTTGTGCGTCACCATCAGCACGCTCATGCCGGCCCGGTCCACCGTGTCCACCACGAGGCCGCGCAGCTCCGCGGCGGCGGCGTCGTCGAGGGACACGAACGGTTCGTCGAGGACGAGGACGCGCGGGCCGTCGGCTAGGGCGCGCGCCAGCGCCACGCGCCGCTGCATGCCCAGTGACAGGGCCTTCGGGTAGCGCGTCCGCCACGCCGTCAGGCCGAGCCGCGCGAACAGATCGTCGAGATCGCGCCCGCGCCGTGCCCGGGGCAGGCCGAGGCGGACGTTGTGCTCGACGCTGCGCCAGGGCAGCAGCCGCGGCTCCTGGAACACGATGCCCGCCCGGTCCGCGCCGGAGACGCGGCCCTCGAACGCGGTGTCGAGGCCGAGCAGGATCCGCAGGGTGGTGGTCTTGCCGGCGCCCGACGGCCCGATCAGGCAGACGATCTCCCCGGCGCCGACGCCGAAGGTCAGGTTCCGGACGGCCTCGACCGCCTCGGCCCGGGCGGGCCGGTACCATTTCGACGCGATCGCGACCTGGAGGACGGGCTCAGCGCCAGCGACGGACATAGGCTTCGAGCCGCTGGAGGAGGAGGACGTCGATGCCGATCATCACGGCCATGAAGACGAGGCTGTAGCCGATGATGGCCGCCACGTCGGTGCTCTGGACGAAGTAGTAGTTGATCGCGAAGCCGACCCCGTCCGGGCGCCCGAGCAGCTCCACGACCAGCACGATCTTCCAGGCGAGCGAGAGGCCCGACCGCGCCGCCGTGACCATGTAGGGCTGGAGCTGCGGGATCAGGATGTCGCGGGCCCAGCTGCGCCGGTCGAGCCGGTAGGCGCGGGCCATCTCGTCGAGCCCGGGATCGAGATTCCGCGCGCCCTCGCGCACGATCACCGCGACGTTCGGCAGCTTGTTGAGCACCACCGCCAGGATCGCGGCGGTCTCGGTGAGGCCGACCCAGACATAGGCCAGGACCGTGATCACCAGGGCGGGCGTGTTCAGGAGGACGAGCAGCGGCGTGTCGAGGGTGAGGTCGGCGGCCTTGGACCGTCCGAGCGCGACGCCGAGGAGGACGCCGAGGACCATCGCCACGGTGAAGGAGATCGCCACGCGGAGCAGTGTCATGCCCACGTTGTGCGCGAGGTCGCCGCGCTCCGCCTCCTGAACGATGAAGCGCAGCACCGCGAGGGGCGCCGGCAGCAGGCGCGAGCCCGCCTCCATCGCGGCGAACTGCCAGGCGGCGAGGAGCACGGCCAGGGACGCGATACGGGTCAGCGCGCCCATGCGGTCCCGATGATCCTGATAGTCTTGACGGTCGACACGCGCGCCCGCCGGGCGGCCGCCTCAACCATTGCGGCCGATGTAGTAGAGGTCCGGCGGGAGCGCGTTGCCCTTTCCGACGAGGCGGGCGCCGCCGAGCCGCGCCATCACCGCGTAGAGCTTCTCGGCGTCGGCGCGCTCCTCCGCGATGGAGCGGCGCGGAATGCCGGCCAGGAAATCGTGCTTCAGGGCCTCGAAGGTCGCCTCGTCCTCCGCCGCCATCAGCGGGCGCACGATCTCCCACGTGCTCGGGTCGGAGGCGAGCATGTCCTTGGCGGCCCGCGAGGCCCGGGCGAAGGCCGCCACGGCCGCGGGCTTCTCCTTCACGGTGGCGTCCTGGAACAGGTAGCCGATCAGCGCCACGTCGCCCGGGACCCCAAGGGCGTGCATGATGTCCTCGGCCCCGACCAGCTGCCGATAGCCCTTGGCCTTGAGGCGGGCGCAGTAGGTCCAGTAGGTCAGCGCCGCGTCGAGGGCGCCCTGCTCCAGCTTCAGCGTGATCAGAGGCGGGGCGCCGTAGGCGATCTCGGCGGCCTGCTCGAGGTCGATGCCGGCCGCGTCCTTGGCCTGTGCCCGGAGGAGGAGCCAGTTCTTGTCCAGGGGGCCACCCGCCACCCCGAGGCGCTTGCCCGCGAGATCCTTGAGGCTCTTCACCGGGCTGCCGCCCGGCACCATCACGCCGCCCTCGGAGGTCGAGTACGGGATGAAGCGGACCGCCTGGCCGTCGTTGCCGAGGCGGGCAGCCCAGAGCAGGTCGCCGATGATCGTGTCGACCTGCCCGCCGATGAAGCTGATCCGGGCCGCGTCGTTGCCGGCGAGCTTGACCGCGTCGAGCTCGAAGCCGTTGGCCGTGTCGAGGCCGCGGGCCTTGATCACCGCCGCCTCCCAGGTAGACGTGCCGAAGGGCAGGCTGCCGAGGCGGATCGTCGGCACGTCGGCGCGCGCCGCCCGCAGGCCGAGGCCGCCGAGCAGGCCCCCGGCGAGCATCGCGCGCCGTGACAGCATCACGCCTTCTCCCATCGTATTGCGCAGTCTTCAGCGGCGGCAGACTGGAGTGCCGATCGAGCCGGACGCCATTGCCAAAAGGTCATAGGGCTCACATCGGTTTCCGTCCACCGCGGCAAACACGCTTGCGCGCAACCGGCCGCGGCGGCACCCTCGGCAGCGACGGTTTCATCGGAGATGGATCATGAGCGAGCGACGCGAGGGCGCACTGGACGACGCGACCGTGGAGGCGCGGCTGAAGGCCGAGCTGCCCGCCTGGCGGCTGGAGGACGGGTGGATCCGGCGCACCTACAAGACGTCCGGCTGGAAGAGCACCCTGATGGTGATCAACACGGTCGGCCACCTCGCCGAGGCGGCGTGGCACCATCCGGACATCACGGCCTCCTACGCCTGGGTCGAGGTCCGGCTGATGAACCACGCGGCCAAGGGCATCACCGACAAGGATTTCGCCCTCGCCCGGAAGATCGAGGAGGTCGTCTCCTGGCAGCCGGGCCTGGAGGGACAGGGGCTCGAGGGCACCCCGACCGATCCGCGCTTCGCCTACATCAAGTACGAGAAGTAGCGGCCGCCGCGTGCGTCACCGCGGCTCCTTCACCCGGCGGCACTCCGTCTTCAGGTAGGCGGTCTTGCCGATCTCCTCGCGCAGCTCGGTGCGGGCGATGATCTCCTGCCAGCCGGTGGCGCAGCCGAGTTCGTTGGCGACCCGGACCTTGCGGACCTCGAGCGCCTGGGCGTCCGTGCAGGACTCCTGCGCGATCCCGTTGGCGCAGACCAGGACGACGGCGATGAAGGCGTTCATGGGCGGGACGGTCCTCGTTTCCGTCGCACCCTACGCGCCGGAACACCGTCGGGTTTCCGGCGGTGTGGCCCCGCTCGCGTGAAATATCGTCACGGTCGGCCCGCCCTGAGGGGGCGGAGGGGCGGGCCGACCGTTTCTCGCAGCGCCCGCGGGCGCCGCGATCGCGTGAGCCGGCCGATCAGCCGGCGTGGGCCGCCGGCGCGCCGCCCGTCTCCGGGCGGATACGGTAGCAGCCGACGTAGAGCGCGGGCAGGAACAGGAGCGTCAGGAAGGTCGCCGCCAGGATCCCGCCGATCATCGCGAAGGCCATCGGCCCCCAGAACACCTCGCGGGCGATGGGGATCAGGCCCAGGCTCGCCGCGGCCGCAGTCAGGAGGATGGGCCGCATGCGGTGGTGGGTCGCCTCGAAGACCGCCTGCCAGGGCGCCATCCCCTCGGCCCGGAACTCCTCGATCTGGCTCACCAGGATCACCGCATTGCGGATGATGATCCCGATGAGCGCCAGGATGCCCAGGATGGCGACGAAGCCCATCGGCTTGTCGAACAGGAGCAGCGCCGGCACCACGCCGATCAGGCCGAGCGGTGCCACGGTGAAGACGAGGAGCATCCGGCCGAAGCTCTGGAGCTGCATCATCAGCAGGAACGCCATGGCCAGCAGCATGACCGGGACCACGGCCGCGATCGGGCCCTGGCCCTTGGCGGATTCCTCGACGGCGCCGCCGGTCTGGACCGTGTAGCCCTCCGGGAGCGCCTTGATGAAGGCGTCGAGACCGGGCTGCAGGGCGGCCACGATGGTGGCCGGCTGGGTCGCGTCGTGGATCGTGGCGCGCACCGTCACGGTCGGGAGGCGGTCCCGGCGCCAGACGATCGGCTGCTCGAGATCGTAGCCGATCCGCGCGAAGGCGAGCACCGGCACCACCGTGCCATTCGCGAGACCGACCTGCAGCGACTGCAGGGTGTCCAGCGACGACCGCTCGGCGGCGCGGGCGCGGCCGACGACGTTGACGAGGTAGATCGAGTCCCGGACCTGCGTGATCGCCTGGCCGCCCTCGATCCCGTTCAGGATGCCGGCGACGTCCTGGCTGGTGACGCCGAGCTGGCGCGCCTTGTCCTGGAGGATCTCGACCCGCAGGACCTTGCCGGGCTCGTTCCAGTCGAAGGTCGGCACGTCGAGGCGCTTGTCGGCCGCGACCACGTTGGCGAGGTCGAGCGACAGGCGGCGCACCGTCTCCATGTTCGGGCCGCTGAGGCGGTACTGCACCGGCCGGCCCACGGGCGGCCCGAGGCTCAGGGGCTGCACCAGCACGTCGGTGCCGACGAAGTCGCGCAGGCCGATGGTCTGCAGGCGCGCCATCACGCGGTCGCGCACCTCCAGCGACTTTGTGACGATGACGATCTGGCCGAAGAAAGCGTTGGCGAGCTGCTGATCGAGCGGGAGGTAGAAGCGCACCGCGCCCTCGCCGACGTAGGACGACCAGCTCGTCACGTCCGGATCGTCCTTCAGGTTCGCCTCGAACCGGTCCATCTGCGCCCGGGTCTCGGCGATGGTGGCGTTCTGCGGAAGGGTCAGGTCGACCAGCACCTCGGACCGGTCCGAGGACGGGAAGAACTGCTGCTGAACGTGCCCCATCCCGACGATGGCCGCCGCCATCAGCCCGAGGCAGACCACCACCGTCGTCCAGTGCCAGCGCATGGCGAGCCGCAGCGCCCAGACGAACAGGCGCGTGAAGATCCCCTCCTTCTCCGTGTGGTGCTTCATGGTCTTCGGCAGGAGCGTGACACCGACAAGCGGCGCGAACAGGACCGCCACGACCCAGGAGACCAGCAGCGAGGCCGCGATCACCACGAACAGCGAGTAGGTGTACTCGCCGGCGCCGGAGCCGTTGAAGCCGATCGGCAGGAAGCCCGCCACCGTCACGAGCGTCCCGGTCAGCATCGGGAACGCCGTCGACGTGTACGCGAAGGTGGCGGCCTTCCGCAGCGTGTCGCCCCGCTCCAGGCGGGCCACCATCATCTCGACGGTGATCATGGCGTCGTCGACGAGGAGGCCCAGCGCGATGATCAGCGCGCCGAGGGAGATGCGCTGGAGGGTGACGTCCATGATCTGCATGACGACGAAGACGATCGCCAGCACGAGCGGGATCGACACCGAGACGACGAGGCCGGCCCGGACGCCGAGGCTCACGAAGCTCACCCCCAGCACGATGATGACGGCCTCGACCAGCGCCTGGGTGAAGCCGCCGACCGCGTGCTCGACCTGCTTGGGCTGGTCCGACACGAGATGGACGCCGACACCGAGCGGCAGGGTGGCCTCGATGGCGCGCATGCGCTCCTTCAGGGCCTCTCCGAAATGCAGCAGGTTGGCGCCCGGACGCATCGCGATGGCGAGGCCGATCGCGGGCTTGCCGTCCACCCGGAACAGCGGTGCGGGCGGATCCTCGTAGCCGCGGCTGATCTCGGCGATGTCGGCGAGGCGGAAGAAGCGGTCATTGACCCGCAGGTTGAAGTCCTGGAGCGAGGCCTCGGAGGCGAAGGAGCCGCTGACCCGCAGCGAGATGCGCTCCGGCCCGGCCTGCACCACGCCGGAGGCCGAGACCGCGTTCTGCGCCTGCAGGGCCTTGATCAGGGCCTGGAAATCAATGCCGTAGCCGGCGAGCTTCCGGGTGGAGAAGTCGAGGTAGATCGTCTCGTCCTGCGTGCCGATCAGCTGGGTCTTGCCGATATTGGGCACCCGCAGGACCTCGGTGCGGATGCCCTCGACGTAGTCGCGCAGCTGCCGGTGCGTCAGGCCGTCGGCCGTGAACGCGTAGATATTGCCGTAGACGTCGCCGAACTCGTCGTTGAAGAACGGACCCTGCACGCCCTCCGGGAACTGACCCTTGATGTCGCCGAGCCGCTTGCGGACCTGGTAGAAGGCCGGCTGGATCTCGTTCTTCTTGAGCGTGTCGCGGAACTGGACGAAGACTGTCGACGATCCGGGCGTCGTGTAGCTGCGGACGAAGTCGAGGCCGTTGAGCTGCTGAAGCTCCTTCTCGACCCGGTCGGTGACCTGATCGAGGGTGTCCTTGATGGTCGCGCCGGGCCACGTGGTCTGCACCACCATGGTCTTGATGGTGAAGGGCGGATCCTCCTCACGGCCGAGGCGGGTGTAGGCCATCAGGCCCGCGATCAGCGAGACCAGCATGAGGAACCAGACGAACGAGCGGTGCCCGAGCGCCCAGTCGGAAAGGTTGAAGTCCTTCACGCGAAAACCCCGTGCGGCCGGATCAGACGGCGCCGTCGGTCAGGCGCACGGCCTGGCCTTCCTTGATGACGTGGACGCCCGCGACCACGACGCGCTCGCCGGCCTTCAGGCCGGCGACGACCGCGACGCGGCCGTCCTCGGCGTTGTCCCGCGCCGCCACGGTGACGTCGCGGCGCGCTACCGACTTCCCGTCGGGCGAGACGACCCAGACCGAGCGGCGGTCACCGTCCTCAAGCAGCGCCGAGGCGGGCAGAAGGACGGTGGGCGCGACCTTGCGCATGAGCGACACGTTGATGGTCGCGCCGAGCCGGAAGGCCGGGCCGGGATCGTCCAGGGTGATCCGGATGCGCTTGGACCGCGTCCCCGACTCGGCGAGGGGCGCGATCTCGCGGACGCGCCCGCGCGCCGTCAGCTCCGGAGCGCTCTGGAGCGCGACGGTGAACACGCCGTCCGACGGCAGAGCCCCGACATGGGCCTCGGGAATGTCGACCACCGCCTCGCGAACGTCGGGCCGCGCCACGGTCACGACGCCCTGGCCGGCGCTGAGCACTTGGCCGACTTCGGCGAGGCGCTGGGTCACGACACCGTCGAACTCGGCCTTCAGCTCAGTGTAGTCCATCTGGTCGCGGGCCTTCTGGAGGCTCGCCATCGCCTGATCCACCCGGGCCCGGGCGGTCTCGCGCTTGGCGACAGCCTGGTCGAGCGTCGCCTGGGAGACGGCGTTGCCGGTCATCAGGCGCCGGGTCCGCGACTCCGCGGCCTCTGCGTTCTCGGCCTGCGCCTTCGCGTCGGCCAAGTCGGCCTCGGCGCGGGTCAGGTCGAAACGGGTCACGATGGTGTCGAGGGCCGCGAGGCGCTGGCCGCGGGTGACGAGGTCGCCGATCGTCACGTCCCGCGCGACCATGCGCCCGGGGATCTGAAAGCCGAGCTGCGCCTGGTAGCGCGGCTCGATCGTGCCGGCGAACGGCCCGAACGTGACGGTGTCACTCGGTACGACAACCTGCGTCAGCACCGGACGGACCGGGGCCGCCGCGGCCTCGCCTCCCTCCTCGCCGTGACCGTTGCACCCGGCCAGTGCCGTCGCGAGGAGGCCCAGGACGAGATACGCGCGCGCTGTCATGGGCGGTCTCCGATCTCGGCGGCCGCGACCGTCTGGCCGGGACGCAGGAACTGGATGCCGGCGATGACCACGCGCTCGCCCGGCTCGACGCCGCGCTTCAGCGCGATGATATCGGGGCCGAAGCGATCGATCTCCACCGCGCGGACCGAGACGGTCTTCCGGTCCGGATCGTAGACCCACACCGAGGGCTTCCCGTCGTAGCGGTAGAGCGCCGACCAGGGCAGGATCACCGATTCGTGCGGCGCGAAGCGCCCGCGACCGATCACGACGGCGCCGAGCCCCATGGCGTCGGGCGTCGACTTAAGGCCGATCTTGACCCGCACCGTGCCGCTGGCGGCATCCACGGTGGGAGAGATCTCCCGCACGGTCCCGACCGCGGTGACGGACGGGTCCGACTGCAGCGCCACCGCGACGGTGTCGCCGGCCGGCGGCTGGGCCAGCAGCGATTCGTAGACGTTGAAGACCGCGTCGCGGGGCCCGTCCTGCGCGACGACCAGCACGGTCTGGCCCGACTGGACCACTTGGCCGACCTCGAAGCTGCGGCTCGTCACCACGCCGGACACGCCCGCGCGCAGCTCGGTATAGGAGAACTGCTCCTGCGCGGTTCCCAGCGCCGCCTTGGCCGAGTCGACCGCCGCCTGCGTGGTGCGCAGCTCCTGCTCGGCGTTGTCGTAGGTCGAGCGGGTCGTGAAGCCGCCGGCCAGGAGCTGCTTCTGGCGCTCGTACGACATCTTCGCCTGCGTGAGCAGCGCCTCGGCCGAAGCCAGGGCGGCCTTGGCGTTGTCGAGATTCGCCTGCTGCGTCAGGGGTTCGAGGACGGCGAGGACCTGATTGGCCGTGACGTGGTCGCCGATCTCGACGCGCCGCTCGGCGACCTTCCCGTTCGTTCGGAACGAGACGTTGACCTGCGCCTGGGCCTGGACGTCGCCGGTCACCACCACGTCGAGCGCCATCGGTGTGCGACGCGCCTGCACGACCCGCACGCGCGCCACGGCGGAGTCGAGCGCCGTCTCGGGCGCGGCCTGGGCGCACCCGATCCACGCGAGCGCGGTTAACATCAGCAGCGCGGATGCGGATGGAAGGAAGGCGATGCGGTTCATGCGATCGACCGTGTCGGCGCGACTCGTGCGAATTGCGTGGCGCGTTCCTACGCCATCCGTTACATACCGTCCAGACGGTTTTTAGTGCAGGTCCGTGATGCAGGCGAAGCGACAGCGACTGGCGGCGCGCCCCGAGATCATCCTGGAGGCGGCCGCGGCCGTTCTCCTGAAGGGAGGCGTCCGCGGGCTGACCATCGACGCGGTCGCGGCCGAGGCCGGGCTGAGCAAAGGCGGCGTCCTGCACCATTACGCGTCGAAGGACGCCCTGGTGGGGGCGCTGGTCGCCCGCAAGCTCGCGGACGTGCGCGCGGAGATCGACGCCTGCGCGCGGGAGATACCGGCCGGCCCGTCGCAGCTTCCCAGGGCGATGGTGGCGCATATCCGCGGGCACTACTGCGACGACAACGAAGCGGCGCGCGCACTCCTGCTGGCATCGATGGAGTCACCGGAGGCGCAGAAAGACTTCCAGGCGTTCGTCGCGGATCAGCTGGACCAGCTCGGACGGATCGAGGGCGCTCCCCCGGGCGAGGGCTCCGTCCTGTACTTCGCCATCCTCGGTCTGTTCATGAGCCGGGCGCTGGGCTTCCAGCAACTCGACGAGGACGCCCTGGCGCCGATGCTCGAGGCCCTCGACCGCATCGCCGGGCGAGCCGGCGGCTAGATCCGGACGCTCAGGCCTGGAACGCGAGGACGGCGCGCGTCCCGGCGCTTCGGGGGGCATACGACAGGGCCGAGCGCAGGTTCGACGCCATGGCGCGCACGATGCGCGACCCGAGACCGGTGCCGCGGACCTCGCCCTCCCCGGTCCAGCCGATACCGTCATCCTCGACGGCGAGCAGCACGGTGTCGGCGGCGTCCCGCTCGACCGCGACGCGGATCTCGCCCGACGTGCCGACCGGGTAGGCGTACTTGTAGGCGTTGGTCACGAGTTCGGTCACGACAACGCCGACCGACACGGCCTTGTCGGTCGAGAGCCGCACCGGCGCGGCACGAAGGCGGATCGCGTGGTCGCGCCCGCTCGCCCGCATGGCGGCCTGCAACTCCTCGACCAAGCTCTGCAGGTAGGCGTCGAGCTCGACGGATTCGACGTCGTCGGACGTGTAGAGGCGGCGGTGGATGCCGGCGATCGCCGAGATCCGGGCCTGCATCTCGTCGAGCGCCGCCTTGGCGGCCGGGTCCGTGACGGCGTTGCGCTGCATGTGCGCCAGGGCGGCGACGAGGGCCAGGGAGTTGGCCACGCGGTGGTTGACCTCGCGCAGCAGCAGCTCGGCGCGGTCGCGCGCCTCGCGCATCTCGGCCTCGGCCCGCTCCTTGTCGCGCCGCAGGCTCTCCTGCCGGAGGGCGGTGGCGACGGCCTCGCCGAGCAGCTCGCGGAACTGACCCTGGACGTCCTTCCAGACGTAGTCCACAGCTCCGGCCTTCAGGGCCGCCACGGCGACGCGGCTGTCCTCGGAGCCGGTCACGTAGATGACCGGCGGCGCCTCGGGCAGCGCGCGGATCTCGGGCAGCAGGTCGAGGCCCGTCTGTCCCGGCATGTGGTGGTCGAGGGCGACGGCGTCGATCCCGCCCTGGGCGAGCCGCGCCAGCCCCGCCGCGCCGTCGGGACAGAGCTCGACCGCGTAGCCGCGCGCCTCGAGGGCGCGCCGGACCAGGCGGCCGAGGCCGGGATCGTCGTCGATGTAGAGGATGCGTGCCGCCGCGGCGGTGCCGTCCCCGCTGGCACGCCGAGCAGTCATGGGTTCTGCGGAACCTGCATGACCGAGAAGAACAGACCGAGCTGGCGGATCGCGTTCGCGAAGCCGTCGTAGCTCACCGGCTTAGTGATGTAGACGTTGGCCCCGAGGTCGTAGCAGCGCTGGATCTCGCGGCTGTCGTCCGTCGTGGTCAGGACCACCACCGGGGACCGACGCGTGTGCGGGTTCGCCTTCACCTTCTCGAGGATGTCGAGGCCGGTCATGTCCGGCAGGTTGAGGTCGAGCAGGATCAGCAGGTGCCGTCGGGCGCTCGCCTCGCCGGAGCCGTCCGGCCCGAGCAGATAGTCCAGCGCCGAAGTGCCGTTGCGGAACGGCACGATGTCGTTGTTGACGCCGGCGCGTCGGATGTTGCGCTCGATCAGGCGCGCATGGCCCTCGTCATCCTCGATCATCACGATGCTGACGGGGTGCACGGGCCGCTCCACGCTCATTAGGCGGCGATGGGCGCCGGTTCGGGGTCGATCCGGACCGCTGTAGCTGTCCCGTGCGGCAAGGTCACGTCGAACGTCGTGCCCACACCGAGTTCTGAACGGATCTCGATCCGGCCCCCGAACGAGCGCACCAGCGCCTTCACGTGGGCGAGACCGATCCCCTCGCCCGGGCGGTCCTGGGCGCCCGATCGGCGGAAGAGTTCGAAGACGCGGGCATGGTCCCGCGCGGCGATCCCCCGGCCGTTGTCGGCGACGGAGAAGCAGACGCCGCGTTCGCCCACGGCCTTGGCCGTGACGGTGATCCGTCCAGGCCGGCTCGGGTCGAGGTATTTCACGGCGTTGTCCAGCAGGTTGCCGAAGACCTGCTCGATCGCGAGCCGGTCGGCGACGATCTCGGGCAGGTCGCGGGCGATCGTCACCGTGGCCCCGACCGCCTCCGCCTGATGCCGCTGGGCATCGGCCACGCCGCGGAGCACGCCCGTCATGTCGAGGGCCTCGGGCGAGAATTGTCGCCGGCCCTCTCGCGAGAGCTTGAGGATGGCGGCGATCAGCCCCTCCATCCGGTTCACCGCCGCCTTGATGAAGCCGAGCGCCTCGCCGAAATCGGCGTCGAGCCGCTCTGCCGCGGGGTGATCCCGGAGGGCCGCGGCGACCTCGGTCCGGGTCGCCTCCAGCTCGCTCGTGAATCCCATCACGTTGACCAGCGGCGCGCGCAGGTCGTGGCTGACGATGTAGGCGTAGCGCTGGATCTCCTCGTTGGACTCGCGCAGGTCGGCTTCGGCCTGACGCTGCTCGGTGATGTCCGTGTGGACGCCGACCCACTCGCGGATCTCGCCGCGCGCGTCGATGACCGGGATGGCACGGATCGCGAAGTGTCGCCACGTCCCGTCGCGCACCCGAACCCGGTGCTCGTGGACGTAGGTGCGCCGCGCCCGGACGGTCGCGTTCCACGTCTCGACGGAGGCCTCCATGTCGTCGGGATGGACCGCGTCGGCCCAGCCGTAACCCTGATACTCCGCCCGCGTCTGACCGGTGATCGCGCTCCAGCCCGGCTGCTCGCCGAGCATCCGGCCCGTCGCATCGTTAGTCCAGAGCACGCCGCGCACGGCCTGCACGGCGGCCCGGAACCGCGCCTCGCTCGCCTGGAGCTCGCGCTGCACGCGCTGCTGGTCCAGCGACGAGGCGAGCATCGCCAGGAACAGGATGAGGAACGTGGCACCGGCGACGTAGAGGGCGAGGTTCTGCTGAGCCGGAGCGCCGGTCACCGCGTGGGCGGTGTGGGCGCCGCCCGCCTCGGCGGTGATCGTCGCCGCCGCCATGCCGGTGTAGTGCATGCCCGCCACCGCGAGGCCCATCACGCAGGCCGCGACGAGCTTCTGCCAGACGCCGTGTTGCCGGAAGGAGAGCCACAGGGCGGCGGTCGCCGCGGTCACGGCGATCGCCACCGAGAGCGCGATGATCGCCGGGCTATAGGCGAGGTCGCCGGGGATCCGCAGCGCCGCCATGCCGGTGTAGTGCATGCCGGCAACGCCCAGGCCCATCAGCGGGCCGGCGACGAGAAGGCTGCCGGTCCCCTCGCCGACGCGCGCCACCCACAGGAAGGCGGCGCCGGTCGCCGCGACGGCGATCGCGAGGGACAGGAGCGTGAGTCCGGTATCGTAGGCGGCCGGCAGGCCCATCTCGAAGGCCAGCATGCCGATGAAGTGCATCGACCAGATGCCCCCGCCCATGGCGAGGGCGGCGCCGGCGATCCACGGCCAGCGCGGTCCCGCGACGGGCCCGCGGATCCGCGCGCCCAGGTCCAGCGCGGTGTAGGACGCGAAGACCGCGAGGCCGATCGACAGGGCGACCAGCGCCGGATTGTAGCCAGTATGGACCATCGACTGCGATCGACGCGTGAATGAGCCTTCTCGCGATGTATCCCGGGTGATCCGTCGGCGCTATCGCGATTCCGAGACGCATGAAGCTCCCGAACATCGAGCCGCGTCGGCGAGCACCGAGACCGGCGCCGGGACCAGAACGGATCGGCCACCGCGATCGGCATCCCGGTGCGCGCCACACAGGCTCAGGCAAGCAGGGTCAGCGATGATGCACCGCGACCCCCGTCAGACGAGACCGGCAGACAGGATGCGCGCCAGAGGCTGGATGACGGCGACGCTGGCATCCCGGCCGGAATGCCTCGGTGGACAGGCGCGTATCGCCGCCGCTGCGCGGCCGAGCCGCGTCGAAAAAAAACGCGTTCGTCACACAGCGACGGTCTCTCCCGGCGGTCGCGCGCGTTCTAGGTTCTGTTGATCGCTCAACGCGAATGCAGGTTCATGAACGGACACGCCGCGGCACGATTTCCGGACGACCTGCGCGAAGCCCTGGCGCAGGCTCTGTACGATTGCGAGCGGACGGACGGGGAGGATCGCGCCGCCTGGACCGACACGGACCTTGAGGCCCGCCACCCGGGCCTGCGCGAGCGCTATCGCCGATCCGCCGACGCCCTGGCGGCCGGTCCGCTCGCGGACCTGATGGCCGCCCGCCATGCCGACGAGGAGGAACTGCGGGTGCTGCGCCGGCAGAGGATGTCGCCCGAGCGCGAGCGGGAGCTGCTGGAGGCGAACAACCGCCTCGTCGCCCGCGCCGAGGCCGCCGAGACGGCGCGGCACACCGCGGAGGAAGCGCTCGCGACGCTGCGCCGCGAGCGGGATGTCGCGCGGGAAGCCGAGGCGTTCTGGCAGCAATTCGCCTTCGACGCCGACGATCTCGCGACCCGGCGCCTCATCGAGCAGACCGACGCCCGCGCCGAGGCCGAGCGGCGGGCGATCGAGGAGCGTTGCCGACGGGAGCGCGCGGAGGCGGCGCTGCGCCTGTTCGCCGACCGGGCCGACGTCATGCCCAAGGAGGGATGGGCGTCGGAACTGGCGAAGGCCAATCGCGACATCCCGCTCTGGTGGTTCCACGCGGCCCGAGTCGCCCTCGAGCCGCCGGACCTGTCCCGACCGACCGAGGGCGGCGAGGCCTGAACGCCTCAGGCCGCCGCGGGCTGCTTCGCGGGCGTGTCGCGGAACAGAGCCGTACAGCCGGAGCCGCGATGCATGCTCAGGATCGACGCGCGGTCGATCTCCGGGTGCGTCTTGAGCACCTTCTGAACGCAAGCGAGCACCCGCTCGTACTGCGCGGCGTCGTAATTCGGTTCGAGCGGGCTGACGGCGATGTAGGTCTCGACCACCAACACGCGCTCGGCGCGGTCGTGGGCGACGTCGACGGCGATCCAGGACGACTTGATCAGGCTGGTGCTGGCGAGCATGGGCGTTCCTCGTGCAGCGTTACATCGTTTCACCCACGGCCGCGACGCGTATTTCATCCCGCGGCTGGGGCAATTTTGGCGAAATCATGGACCGCCTGTCGGCGAATGCCAAGGGGTCGCCGCCCCGGACCCCCTGCACGCTGTGCAGCGTGTTGAGCGCGAGCCCGCACCGGCTTACGGTCGGCCATCGGCCGGTGCCGGAGGTGTCCACAATAGGCACTCGCATCCGGCAAATGGCATGTGGTATACAAATTGGCGGACTCGTCACTCCGGGTCCGCGTGACGGTGTCGCGATACGACGGGACCGCGCTGTGGGAGGGAGAACAGACATGATCCGTTCGAGGATGGAAGGCCCCTGCCCCTCAGTCGCGGCACGCGCGACACGGGCCCGTGCAGGCATCGAACCGATATCCCGCGCGGCCTGAGCCGCCCTCCGACATCCCCAAACCGACTCCAGCTCCGAGACCGATCATGACCAAGGCCCTCGAAGGCGTCCGCATCCTGGACTTCACCCACGTTCAATCCGGCCCGACCTGTACGCAGCTCCTGGCTTGGTTCGGCGCCGACGTCATCAAGGTCGAGCGGCCGGGCGCGGGGGACGCCACGCGTCAGCAGCTTCAGGACATCCCGGACGTGGACAGCCTCTATTTCACGATGCTGAACCACAACAAGCGGTCGATCACGCTCGACTCGAAGAACCCGAAGGGCAAGGAGGTTCTCTGGCGGCTGATCAAGGAATGCGACGTCCTGGTCGAGAATTTCGCGCCCGGCGCCCTCGCCCGCATGGGCCTGACCTGGGAGAAGATCCATGAGGTCAACCCGCGGATGATCCTGGCCTCCGTGAAGGGCTTCGGTCCGGGCCGCTACGAGGATTGCAAGGTCTACGAGAACGTCGCGCAGTGCGCCGGCGGCTCCGCGTCGACGACGGGCTTCCGCGACGGAATCCCGATGGTGACGGGCGCGCAGATCGGCGATTCCGGCACCGGCCTGCACCTCGCCCTCGGCATCGTCACGGCGCTCTACCACCGGACCCAGAGCGGCCTCGGCCAGAAGGTCGACTGCGCCATGCAGGACGGCGTGCTCAACCTCTGCCGGGTCAAGCTGCGCGACCAGCAGCGTCTCGCGCACGGGCCTCTCAGGGAGTACAGCCAGTTCGGCGAGGGCATCCCGTTCGGCGAGGCGACCCCGCGTGCGGGCAACGATTCCGGTGGCGGCCAGCCTGGCCGGATCCTGCGCTGCAAGGGCTGGGAGCAGGACCCGAACTCCTACATCTACGTCATCACCCAGGCCGCCGTCTGGGAGCCGATCTGCGACATCATCGGTGAGCCGGATTGGAAGACCGATCCGAACTACGCGACCCCGAAGGCCCGCCTGCCGCATCTCAACGAGATCTTCACGCGGATCGAGGCCTGGACGATGAAGGTGTCGAAGTTCGAGGTGATGGACACCCTGAACAAGTACGACATCCCCTGCGGCCCGATCCTGTCGATGAAGGAGATCGCCGAGGACGAGTCCCTGCGGAAGACCGGCACCATCGTGGAGGTCGATCACCCGACCCGCGGCAAGTACCTGACGGTCGGCAACCCCATCAAGCTGTCGGCGAGCCCGAGCGAGGTCACCCGCTCGCCGCTCCTCGGTGAGCACACCGATGAGATCCTGCGCTCCGTGCTCGGCTACTCCGAGGCCGAGGTTGGCGAGATCGCCGAATCTGGCGCGATCGGCGCGGTCCAGAAGATCGCGGCGGAGTGATCGGTCTCCGGCGATCCGGGGGCGAGATCCCGGATCGCCGATGTTACAATCCGGGGGCGTGCGTGAAGCGCGGCCCCGGATTCCGGGTGACGCCGTTCGACAGCCGGGGCACGGTCGCGCCGCCGAGCCCGCGTTCGGTTTGTTTCTCCCCGGCCCCGCTCAGGGTCCGGATGACACCCAGGAGCCTGCATGCGCATCGCCTTCATCGGTCAACAGGATTTCGGAAAAGCGGTCCTGGAGGCGTTCCTCAAACGAGGCGATGAGGTTGCGGCGGTGTTCTGCGCGCCTGAGAAGCCCGGCGCCAAGCCGGACGTCCTCAAGACGGCGGCCGTCGAGAAGGGGCTGACGGTTTTCCAGTTCCCCAGCCTGAAGAGCCCTGAGGCCGAGGACGCCATGCGCGGCCTGAACGCCGATATCGGCGTCATGGCCTACGTGCTCCAGTTCGCGCCGCAGAGCTTCGTCAACATCCCGAAGCACGGCACCATCCAGTATCATCCGAGCCTGCTGCCGCGTTACCGGGGCCCCTCCTCGATCAACTGGCCGATCGCCCGGGGCGAGTTGCAGACCGGCCTGACGATCTTCCGGCCGACCGACGGTCTCGACGAGGGGCCGGTGATCCTGCAGAAATCCTGCCCGATCGGCGCCGACGCGACCCTGGGCGACGTCTACTTCGACAACCTGTTCCCGATGGGCGTCGAGGCCATGCTCGAGGCGGCCGACCTCGTCGTGGCCGGCCAGCATGTCGAGATCGATCAGGACGAGGACGCCGCGAGCTACGAGGGTTGGTTCCGCGGCGCCGAGGCGGAGATCCACTGGTCGGCCCACGCCGAGCAGATCTACAACCTGATCCGCGCGGCGAACCCGGCACCCGGTGCCTGGACCACGCACGACGGCAAGAAGCTCCAGATCTTCGACAGCAGCCTGCATCGGATCCGCAAGCTCGCCGACGTCGTCGGCAAGCCCGGCGAGGTGATCGCCGTCGACGACGAGGGCTTCAGCGTCTGCGCGCAGGGCGGGCGCCTCGAGATCCGCAAGGTCAAGGCGGAGGGCGGCAAGAAGGTCGCGGCCGCCGAGTACGCCCGGGAGGCCGGGCTGGCGGTCGGTCAGTTTCTCGGGCGCTAGGTCACCCGCGCGTCAGGTCGTCTCCGGCGCGGTCGGCCGCGCCGCATTCAGACCGTAGCCGCGGAAGCGCTCGACCGTCGTGCCGATCTCGTCGTCGGACAGGATGATCGGCGTCCCGATCTGCCGCGCGACGGCGTATTGCTGGCAGAGCGTCTCCAGCTCGACGGCGAGCCACAGGGCCTTCTCCAGGCTCGCCCCGGCCGCGATCATGCCGTGATTGGCCAGGAGGCAGACGTTGCGGTCGACGAGCGCCGCGAGGGCGAGGTCCGAGAGTTCCGCGGTGCCGTAGGGCGCGTAGGGCGCGCAGCGTACCGTCGGGCCGCCGAAGGTCGCGATCATGTAGTGGACCGCCGGGATGGCCTCTCCGCACATCGCGAAGGCGGTGCAGTAGACCGGATGCGCGTGGACCACCGCGTGGAATTCCGGACGGGACGCGAGGATGTCCCGGTGGAAGCGCCATTCCGATGACGGCTTCCGATCCGGCGCGTGGGTGCCGTCGAGACCCATCCGGACCACGTCGTCCGGTCCGATCCGTTCGGTGGGCACGCCCGACGGGGTGATCAGGAGCCCGTCGCGGAAGCGCACCGAGACATTGCCCGACGTGCCGCGGTTCAGCCCCTGTGCGTCGAGTGCCCGCGCCGCCGCTACGACGCCCTCGCGCGCGATCCGCTCGTCCCTGTCCATGCCCGATCTCCGGAAGGCCCGGTTCCCGGTATGCAGGAAGCCCGGCGCCGTAAAGACGGCGCCGGGCTTATTCGCTTCGGTTCGGCGCCGCGGCGGCGAGCGATCGGGGCCTGCTACTGCGCCAGCACCGGCGCGAGGCCCGCCTCGGGCTTCTTGGTGTAGGCGGCGCGCATCGGCTTGAGGACGAACAGCGCCAGCAGGGCCGCGAGGATGTTGAGGGCCGCGGCCGCGAGGAACACCGTGTGCCAGCTTCCGGTCATGGTCGTGAGCACGCTGGTGTAGGGAACGATCAGCGCCGCGGTGCCCTTGGCCGTGTAGAGCAGCCCGGCATTGGTCGCCGCGTACTTCGAGCCGAACGTGTCGCCGCAGGTCGCCGGGAACAGCGAGTAGATCTCGCCCCACGCGAAGAACACGAGACCGGTCAGCAGCACGAAGGCGATCGGATTCTGGCCGAACTGGCTCAGCGCGTAGATGCCCAGGCCCTCGATCGCGAAGGACAGGAACATCGTGTTCTCGCGGCCGATATGGTCGGAGACCCAGCCGAAGAACGGGCGCGTCACGCCGTTGAGAACCCGGTCGAGCGTGGCCGCGAAGGTCAGCGCCGGCAGCGTGATCCCCAGGAGCGAGACCGGGACGTCGGCGATCTTGAAGTCCTTGGCGATCGGGCCGAGCTGCGCGGTGGCCATCAGGCCGCCGGCGGCCATCATGACGAACATCGCGTACATGACCCAGAAGATCGGGGTGCGGACCATCTCGGAGGGCTTGTAGTCCCGCTTCGACTGGCTGACCCGGGCGACTTCCGGAACCTGGCCCTTGGCCGGCGCGCGCAGGAACAGGGCGATCAGCATGACTATCACGCCCTGCCCGATCCCGAAGTAGAAGAAGGCCGCCTCGTAGCCCTGGGACTTGATCATCGCCTGGATCGGCACGACCGTGAGTGCCGAACCCGCGCCGAAGCCCATGGCGGTGATGCCGGCGGCCAGGCCGCGGCGGTCGGGGAACCACTTCAGCGAGTTGCCCACGCAGGTACCGTAAACCGCGCCTGCACCGGTGCCGCCGATCGCGGCCGCGATGTAGAGCACGGTGAGCGAGTCCGCGTAGGAATTGATCACCCACGCGACGGCGCAGAGCAGGCCGCCGAACAGCGTGACGATGCGCGGACCGTACTTGTCCACGAACCAGCCCTCGATCGGGACCAGCCACGTCTCGGTGACGACGAACAGCGTGAACGCCACCTGGATCGCCGCGCGATCCCAGCCGTGCCGCTCCTGCATCGGGCTCACGAAGAAGGTCCAGCCGTACTGCATATTGGCAATCATGCACATGCAGACGACGCCGAAGGCGAGTTGCAGCCAGCGGCCGCGCCCAACCGGTTTGACGATCTCGGACATACCGTTCCCTCTTGGCAGTATTCTTGTCGGCGTTCGCGCTCGAACCGGGCTTATGCCCTGCCACGGCGCAGCTTGTCAGAACAACGTGATCGGAATTCTTCGAAAAATTCTTGGCCCGCAGACAAATAATCTCTGCAGTACAGCAGCATCCGACGCCGAGTCGGCCTTGATGTCCGATGGTCGACGGTATGCCAGCAAGATGGTGCTGATTTAATCCCGGGGTGTCAATCAAACCTGCAAAAAAACACAGGTTCGCGACCGGGGATTAAATCGCCTTCCCGAACGTGTCGCGCTAGGCGACGGGTGATGGTCGCGCCGCGGCCAATTTTTCAGGTGCCGAGCGCCGGCAATGGTCACAGGTCTGTGGGACCGCTCCGCGATCGACTAGGATCTCGCAAAGGTTTGGGTTAGGTCGTTTGAGAGCGCACGACAGAGAATGCGTGCGAGACATCATGCGTGTGAGCTGACTGGACGAGGGATGTCGAATTCCGAACCGCTGAGCGTGAAGCCCATCGTCGCCAGCTCCAGTCTCCGGACATTGGCCTACGAGGCGCTCAAGACGGCCATCACCAACATGGACATCTACGGGCGTCCGGACGAGGTGCGGCTCGACGAGCGCAAGCTGTCGCAGGATCTCGGTGTCAGCCGCACCCCGGTGCGGGAGGCCCTGACGGTTCTGGAGCAGGAAGGCTTCGTCCGCTCCGAGGCCCGGCGCGGCGTCTTCGTGATCAAGAAGAACAAGCGCGAGATCGTCAGCATGATCCACGCCTGGACGGCGCTGGAGAGCATGGCGGCACGCCTCGCCTGCGCGCGCGCCACCGACGGCCAGCTCCGCTCGCTGCGCGAATCCTTCCCCGAGTTCTTCGAGGGCCAGCCGTCCGAACACATGGACGAGTATTCGGACGCGAACATCCGATTCCATCAGCGGATCATCGCGCTGGGTCACTGCGAGGCGATCGCCGATCTGACCAGCAATTTGCTCATGCACGTGCGCGGCATCCGCAGCACCGCGCTCCGGCAGGGCGATCGGGCGGAGCGCTCCATCCGGGAGCACGTCGCCATCATCTCGGCGCTCGAAGCCCGTGATGCCGATCTGGCCGAGAGACTCGTTCGCGAGCACGGTCTGGGTCTCGCGCAGCACGTCGACACCTACGGCGATTATCTGGATTGAGCGACCGTTCAGTCCTCGCCTGACGGATCGCCCGGCCCGGACGACACCTCGTGCCTGTGCGGCATGATGATGGGCCAAGGGCGCGAGCGGCGCTCGGGGGGAACCCTCGTTTGCCGCGCCGGCTATCACACAAGCTCAGCACGCGCCTGAATATAAATCGCGCGCAAGCGTTGATGCACTGCAGAACATGTTCGGCCAGGCCACAACCTTTCAAAGCTGATCGGTTGTGCATTTTTATGCATGACTGGGCAACAATCCGAACTTTGTGGGCTCGATCTGCGCGCCCCATGCATGTTCGACATAATCGGTATTCGTAATCTGGCATACCAAGTTGCGCAGCAGCATGGCACGCATTGCGTCGCAACATGAGGCGGTTCCAGACCGCGCCGGAGAATCCGATGATCGCCAGCTTCCTCGCCATCTTTGTCGCCTTCGCCGCCTGCCAGGCGCTGCTCACCGTCAAGTTCGCGGACTTCCTCTCCGCCGACCGTGCCCGGAACACTGTCGAGCCGACCGCCGACGTCGCGAACGCCAAGCTCGCCTGAAGTCAGAGCTGGATCCGCGATACCAGAGAGTGCGTAGGGGTAACGCTTTCCTCAAATTTTACGCGTAGGGTGAACCGATCGTTGACCGTGCGGGCGAGGAGCTACCGCGTTGGCCCTCGGCGCAGCCTCGGTTTTCTCGGACGGCCCCTTCGTCCTCCTCGTATCGGACCGCCCGTCCGAACGATCGGCCCTCGAGCGTGCCATCGCGCTCGTGATGAACTGCTGGTCGATCCCGCCCGGCGCGCCGCTACCGTCAGGCCGCCCGCACCTCGTCATCCTCGACCTGCCGCCGGCCCAGACCGCCAGAGTGCAGTCGACCCTCCCCCAACACGGACCGCCGGTTCCGCGCCTCGTCCTCGTGCGCGGCGAACCCATGCCGGCTACCCGCTATCTGCGTCAGCTGCCGGCCGCCTCGCCCCGGCAACTCGTTCTGGCGAACGTCTTCGCCATGATCGAGGAGGCGACGCGGTCCGCAGAGCTGCGGCAGCGCCGGCTCCTGGAGCGCGTCTCGGGCGCGACCGCCGTCGTCGCCGAGATCTTCGACAGCGCCGCCCTCGGGGCCCGGCTGCAGCGCGCCGACGCGGATCGCGGGACCGAGCTCGTTCTGGCGGCCATCTCCGAGGTCGGGATCTCCGAGTGGCTTGCCGAGGTCTGGCGCCACGAGATTGGCGTCTATCAGCACACCCTCGGCGTCGCGGGCCATGCCGCCACGTTCGGCTCGCAGATCGGGCTCGGTCAGACCGATCTCGCACTGCTGGTGCGGTCGGCGCTCCTGCACGACATCGGCAAGGCGCGCATCCCCGTGGAGATCCTCAACAAGCCGGGGCCGCTCAACGCCGAGGAATTGCGGCTGATGCAGCGCCATCCCGACATCGGCGCCGATCTGCTCCGGGCGCACGGCGATTTCGAGGACGCGGTGATCGACGTGGTCCGCCACCACCACGAGCGTCTGGACGGGAAAGGATATCCCGATCGGCTGTCCGGCCCCGCGATCTCCGACCTCGTGCGGATCGTGACGATCTGCGACGTGTTCTCCGCGCTGACCGAGCGGCGGACCTATCGGCAGCCCGCCTCGCCCGCCGAGGCGCTGTCGATCATGACGGACAGCGCCGGGCATCTGGATCCGGATCTCCTGCGGGCCTTCGCGCCCTCCATGCTCAAAGGCAGCGCCCTGGCGGCCTGAATCCGCAGCTTGAACTCGCGGCCTGATCCGCGGCCGGGCGTGGCTCTGGCGCCACGCCGGTCGGCGGGATCCTGCCGGCGCGCCGCGCGCCGCGCTTTCGCCGCAACCGCGCCGGAGGGAAGCGATCCCGTCTCACGCAACGCCGTCCGGACCGTGCCCAAACTCAGTCGCGCCATCGCCGCCGCCCTCCTGCTGGCCCTCACCGGGTGCGGCGGTCTCTCGGTCCTTCCCGAGTCCTCTGTCGAGAACGCGACGCACACCGCCGTGCTCGACGAGGTCGCGGCCGCCGCGGCGATCTCGGCCTACCGGGTCCAGCACGGCCTGAGCCCGGTCGTGGTCGATCCGGCTCTCGTGAAGGCGGCCGCCTTCCAGGCCGGCAACAACGCCCGCCGCGGCCAGCTCAGCCACGATGCCGGCGGCAGCTTCACCTCGCGCATGGCGTCGGCCGGTCTCGCGAGATCCTGGGCAGCCGAGAATCTCAGCGCCGGCTCCGAGACCCTGGAACAGGTGCTCGCCCGCTGGAAGGCGAGCCCCGAGCACAACAAGAACATGCTGCTCCCGCAAATCCGCAGGATCGGGATCGCCCGGGTCGATGCACCCACGACGCGGTACAAGCGCTTCTGGGCGCTCGTGATGGCCGGGACCTGACGCCGGGGCGTCTCAGGGTTCGGACCGCGCGAGATCGACGATCCGGAGCTGGGCCCGCTCGGCGCCGCGCCAGCGGTCGCAGGAGAGGGTCCCGGCCACGTGCATCTCTCGGCCGATCCCGTTCAGGAGGGCGAGGCCGAGCGGCCGTTCGGCCGCGCGGAAGCAGATCGCCCCGACCACCTGACCGTCGCGGCTGCGCAGTCGCGCCCTGACATGGTTCGAGCCGACCACGCCGGCATCGACGAGGCGATGCCGGCCCAGCGCGAAGAGCGGCTCGGGCGCGCCCTGGCCGAACGGGCCGGCCTGCTGCAGCAGCCGGACCGTCTCCGCGGTGGCGCCGCCGGCGCTGAGGCCGCCGTCGATCAGCAGGGCGTCGGCCGCGCGGGCCACCGCGACGCTCGCCCCGAGCAGCATCGCCAGGTGCGCCTCGAAGCGTGGGATGTCGTCGGCCCGCACGGTGACGCCGGCCGCCATGGCGTGGCCGCCGCCCTTGCTGGCGAGCCGGGCCTCGACGCAGGCGCGGACCGCGAGCCCGAGATCCGCGCCCGGGATCGAGCGCCCAGACCCCGTGGCGGTGCCGTCCGGGCGGATCGCGAACGCGAAGGCCGGGCGGTTGAAGCGCTCCTTCAACCGCGAGGCGATGAGGCCGACGATGCCGGGGTGCCACTCGGCGCTGGCGATCACCAGCACGGTGCGGGCCGGATCCAGCGTCAGCGCCCGGTCCATCTCGGCCTCGGCCTCCTGGACGGCCTGCGCCTCGATCGCCTGGCGCTCGCGGTTCAGCCGATCGAGGTCGGCGGCGATCCGGGCCGCCTCGCTCGGGTCCGCCGTGGTCAGCAGGCGGGCGCCCAGTGCCGAATCGCCGATGCGGCCCCCGGCATTGATGCGCGGCCCGAGGACGAAGCCGAGGTGCCAGGCTTCCGGCGGCTCGCCGAGCGAGGCGGCGTCCAGCAGCGCCGCGAGCCCGGTGCGGCCGCGATGGCGCATCACCGTGAGGCCCTGGGTCACGAAGGCCCGGTTGAGGCCCGTGAGGGGCACAACGTCGGCAACGGTCGCCAGGGCGACGAGATCGAGGGCGTCGGTGAGCTGCGGTTCGGGACGATGGCCGCCGAAGAAGCCGTCCTGCCGCAGGGCGCGGTTCAGCGCGACCAGGGTCAGGAACACGATGCCGGCGGCGCAGAGATGGCCGAGGCCCGAGAGGTCGTCGAGGCGATTCGGGTTGACCACGGCGCGAGCCGGCGGGAGCACCTCGGAGGCCGCGTGGTGGTCGAGGACGATGACGTCCAGGCCGGATTTCTCGGCCTCCTCCAGGGGCGCGTGGCCGCTCGTCCCGCAATCGACGCAGATAAGGAGCGTCGCGCCCTCGGCCGCGAGCGCGGTGATCGCCGCGATGTTGGGTCCGTAGCCCTCGGTGATCCGGTCGGGAATGTGGATCGGCGCGCGCAAACCCAGCTCGCGGAGGTATCCGGCGAGCAGGGCCGCGCTCGCGGCGCCGTCGACGTCGTAATCGCCGAAAACCGCCACGGTCTCCCCGCGCTTCACCGCCCGAACGAGTCGGCGGACGGCCGCCTCCATGTCGAGCAGCGTGTCCGGATCCGGCATCAGGTCCCGCAGGCGCGGGGCGAGGTGGCGGGGCGCCGCCTCCGGTACGATCCCGCGTCCCGCGAGCACCCGGGCCAGCAGTTCCGGCAGGCCGTGGGCCTGGACCATCTTGGCGATGTGATTCTGGACGGCCGCGCCGCCGCAGCGCTCCTGCCAGCGCCGGCCGGTCACGGAGGCGGCCACACCCAGGAAGGGCGGCAATTCGGCGAGGAGCGGAGCGGACGACACGGGCGCCACCCTACACCGGCCGGCGCGGGGAATCTTGCGCCCCGCCGCAACAGCGACGGTGAACCCGATCGCCACAACGAGAAAGGGCGGGCATCGCTGCCCGCCCCTCGACGCTGCCGGAGACCTGGGTCTCAGAGCGACTTCAGCACGCTGTCCACGACCTTCTTGGCGTCGCCGAACAGCATCATGGTGTTGTCGCGGAAGAACACCTCGTTCTCGACACCCGCGTAGCCGGAGCCCATGCCGCGCTTGATGAACAGCACGGTCTTGGCCTTCTCCACGTCGAGGATCGGCATGCCGTAGATCGGCGAGGCCTTGTCGGTCTTGGCGGCCGGGTTGGTGACGTCGTTGGCGCCGATCACGAAGGCGACGTCCGCCTGCGGGAACTCACCGTTGATGTCCTCCAGTTCGAAGACCTCGTCGTAGGGCACGTTGGCCTCGGCGAGCAGCACGTTCATGTGGCCCGGCATGCGGCCCGCCACCGGGTGGATGGCATACTTCACGTCGACGCCCTCCTTCTTCAGCATGTCGGCCATCTCGCGCAGGGAGTGCTGCGCCTGGGCGACCGCCATGCCGTAGCCCGGGACGATGATGACCCGCTCGGCGTTCTTCATGATGTAGGCCGCGTCGTCGGCCGAACCCTGCTTCACGGGCCGGGTCTCGACCTGGCCGGTGCCGGCCGCGGCGGTGTCGCCACCGAAGCCGCCGAGGATCACCGAGATGAACGACCGGTTCATCGCGTGGCACATGATGTAGGACAGGATCGCGCCCGAGGACCCGACCAGCGAGCCGGTGATGATCAGCGCGAGGTTGCCCAGGGTGAAGCCGATCCCGGCCGCCGCCCAGCCCGAGTACGAGTTGAGCATCGACACGACCACCGGCATATCGGCGCCGCCGATCGGGATGATGATCAGGCCGCCGAGCACCAGCGAGGCGATGACGATCAGCCAGAAGATCGCCTTCGACTCGGTGCCGATGAACAGGGCGATCAGCAGCACGAGGCCGGCGGCCAGCAGCGCGTTGATGAGGTGGCGCTGAGGCAGCATGATCGGCTTGCCGGACATGCGCCCGTCGAGCTTGGCGAAGGCGATCACCGAGCCGGTGAAGGTGATGGCGCCGATGGCCACGCCGAGACCCATCTCGAACAGCGACTGCTTGTGGAAGTGCCCGTTCTCGATGATGCCGAACGCTTGCGGTGCGTAGAGGGCGCCCGCGGCCACGAAGACGGCCGCGAGGCCGACCAGCGAGTGGAAGGCCGCCACGAGCTGCGGCATCGCGGTCATCGGCACGCGCTTGGCGATCACCGCGCCGGCGCCGCCGCCGAGCCCTAAGCCCAGCAGGACGAGGATCCAGGCGCCGGCACCCGCCGGCGGGTGGCCGACCAGAGTGGTCAGGATGGCGAGCCCCATGCCGACCATGCCGTACAGGTTGCCCTGCCGGGAGGTCGTGGGGTGCGAGAGCCCCCGCAGCGCCATGATGAACAGGACGCCGGCGACGATATAGAGAAGGGAGGAGACGTTCTCTGACACCGGCTCAGCCCTTCTTCTTGTACATGCCGAGCATGCGCTGCGTGACGAGGAAGCCGCCGAAGATGTTCACGCTGGCGAGCACGATGCCGATGAAGCCGAAGAACCGGGCGAGGCCCGTGCCCTTCTCGATCAGCGGAACGCCGACCGCCAGGATAGCGCCGACGATGATCACCGACGAGATCGCGTTGGTCACCGACATGAGCGGGGTGTGCAGGGCCGGGGTCACCGACCAGACCACGTAGTAGCCGACGAAGATCGCCAGCACGAAGATCGCGAGCCGGAACACGGTCGGATCGACCGCGCCGCCGGTGGCGGCGCTGAGCCCGTGGCCCATGCCGTCGGCGATGACCTGCGCCTGGTCGGCGGCGTTGCGCGCCACCGCGGCCGCGGCGCGCGCGGCGTCGGCCAGCACGCGGGCCTGATCGGCCGCCTGATCGGGAGGGACGATGACGTTTGCCATTCTGCTACTCCTCTCGGCCAGGCTTCACTGCGCGCCTGCCGGGGTGGCCGCACCGGACGCCTTGCTGGCCTCCGACTTGGCCAGCCCCACGGAGGCGGCTTCCGAGGCTGCGCCATCGGTCTTGGGCTGGAAGGATGCGTGGACGACCGAGCCGTCTCGGGTGAGGTTCGTGGCCTTCACCAGCTCGTCGTCCCAGTTGATGGCCAGCGCCTTCGATTCCTTGTCGATCAGGGTCTCGACGAAGGCGTAGAGGTTGCGAGAGTAGAGGCTCGACGAGGTGGCGGCGAGCCGCCCCGGCACGTTGACGTGGCCGACGATCTTCACGCCGCGATCGTTCGTGACGACCTCGCCAGCCTTGGCGCCGGCGACGTTGCCGCCGCGCTCCACCGCAAGATCGACGAGGACCGAACCCGGCTTCATCGACGCCACCATCTCCTCGGAGACCAGCTTCGGCGCCGGCCGGCCCGGGATCAGTGCGGTGGTGATGACGATGTCCTGCTTGGCGATGTGGCCCTTGACCAGCTCCGCCTGCTTCTTCTGGTACTCGGCTGACATCTCCTTGGCGTAACCGCCGGCCGTCTCGGCCTGCTTGAATTCGTCGTCCTCGACGGCGACGAATTTGGCGCCGAGCGATTCGACCTGCTCCTTGGTGGCGGGCCGGACATCGGTGGCGGTGACGACCGCGCCGAGCCGGCGGGCTGTCGCGATGGCCTGGAGGCCGGCCACGCCGACGCCCATGACGAAGACGCGGGCGGCCGGCACGGTGCCGGCGGCGGTCATCATCATCGGCATGGCCCGCCCGTACTCGGCGGCGCCGTCGACGACCGCGCGGTAGCCGGCGAGATTCGCCTGCGAGGACAGGACGTCCATCACCTGCGCGCGGGTGATGCGGGGCATCAGCTCCATGGCGAAGCCGTTGATCCCCGCCTCGGCCATCGCCTTGAGGGCGTCCTCGTTGCCGTAGGGGTCCATGATCGCGATCACGGTGGCGCCGCGCTTCAACTGCGGCAGCTCCTCGGCGCTCGGGCGCCGGACCTTGAGCACGAGGTCGGCATCCCCGGCAGCATCGGCGGCGCTCCCAGCGATGCTGGCGCCGGCGGCCTCGTACTCGGAGTCCAGGATTCCGGCCTTTTGACCGGCCCCGGACTGCACCACGACGTCGGCACCGAGAGTCTTGAACTTCTTGACGGTCTCAGGAACCGCGGCGACGCGCGGCTCCGCGGAGTCCGTCTCGGACAGCACAGCAATGCGCATGCGAGGGTTCCCCTGGAAAAGCTCGGCCTTTCGAATGCGCGAACCGGCGCAGCTTTTCGAGAGGCGGATCTACGATACCGCGATGGATGCGGCCGGAATGTAACTTGCGCCCAATTTAATTGCCAACAATGTGTCAGCGACCCGCCCGGCGAACGCGAGCGGGTTCGTCATCCGCGGCGACGCTCGACGCCGCCGCCCACGGCCCTCTCAGGCGAAGAACAGGTAGAGGACCAGGAGAATGCCGACGACCAGCGGGGCCTTCCACCCCACGGCCGGCGCGAGGGCGCCCACCGCGCCCGCGGCTCCGGAGGCGATCACGCCGACGATGGCCAGCAGCCACGCCTCGCGGATCCCGCCGATGGCGAGGGCCAGCACCCAGCAGATGACGACGCCAGTGGCGATTTCGACGAACCGGACAAATCCGCGATAGGTCTGCTCGTGCGTCGTCGCGTCCATCGCCGGGCTGTAGGTGTGCCCGGCCACCGTGTCACTCTCGGCCATCGTGCGCTCGTTTCCCTAAGACGCGACTTCTTGCGGTCGCGGTCGGATGTAGCTCAAGCGTTTACCTGCCGCAATCGGACGCACGCAAGTTGATCGCTCTCCCGGTGCATCTTCGCGTCGAATCAGGCCGGTTTCGGCAGACCGGCTTCGGTGAGTGCCCGGCCCTGGCGTTTCGTGAGTTCGTCCAGCGAGAAATGCTCGATCTCGGCCTCGAACAACCGGTGGTAGTTGAGCTCAGATCTGAGGTGGAGGAACACGGCGCCCAGCCCCACGGCCGCGCGATCCATGAAGACGAATTCCTGCGGGACAGTCACGGGCCCGCGCTCCTTCAGGGCCTGATGGACTTGGAAGGCCTGTCGGCGACCGTACTCCCCCGGCTTCACGCCGTCGGCGACGGTGCGAGTACGGTCTTCGAGCAGCGGCCCGTAGATGAAGCGGGCCCAGATGTTCAGGATCTCGATCTTCTCCTTGTCGAGATCCTTGAATCCCCAGACCTCGTAGGCGTGGACGATGCGGGCATCGTCGTTCTCCAACAGGCCGCGGTAGAGATCCACGACGCCGCCGACGAAGCGCGGATGGAAGATCCGAACGCAGCCGTAGTCCAGCAGGTTGATTCCCGCGGCCTCGCCGGCGTCCGAGAACACGGTGTAATTGCCCAGATGCGGGTCGCCGTGGATCACCGCTGCCCGGCTGAACGGGTGCCACCACGCCTTGAACATCGCCTGGGCGATCCGGTTGCGCACCTCGACCGGCTCGTCGGCGAAGCCCAGGATCTTGTCCCCGTCGAGCCAGCCGAGCGTGAGCAGACGCTTCGTCGAGAGCTCCGGAAAGACGCGCGGCACGCGCACCGCCGCGATGTCCTTCTGCACGGCCCCGTAGAGCGCCGCGTGCTTGGCCTCGCGCTCGTAGTCGAGCTCCTCGCGCACCCGGGCGCCGATCTCCTTCGCGATCTCGCGCGTGTCGAGCCACGTGTTCATCCGGCGGTGCAGCGCGAACGCGACCTCCAGCTGCTTCAGGTCGGCCTCCACGGCCGACTGCATGTCCGGGTACTGGAGCTTGCAGGCGAGACGTTCGCCGTCCTTGGTGGTCGCGCGATGGACTTGGCCCAGCGAGGCCGCCGCCGCGGGTTTGAGGTCGAAGCTGCCGAAGCGCTCCTGCCAGCCGGCGCCGAGCTCCGACTGCATCCGGCGCCGGACGAAGGCCGCGCCCATCGGCGGAGCGTCCGCCTGAAGCTTCTGCAGCTCGGTCGCGTATTCGGGCGGGAGCAGGTCCGGAACGGTGGCCAGCAGCTGGGCCACCTTCATGATCGGGCCCTTCAGGCCGCCCAGCGCCTGCGCCAGGGCGGCGGCGTTGGTAGTGCCCTCCTTTCCGAACAGCCGTGCCACGGCCATCCGGGCGGCGACGCCGCCGACGTTGGCGCCCACGCTGGCGTAGCGCCCGGCGCGGGCGGAGAAGCGGTTGGCTTCGCGGTCGGTCTCGGCCATCACTCGATCTGCTTGTCTGACGATGATGCGCAGATAAGCCGCCCCCGGCCGCGAACCAGGGGCGTGGGTCCCTGCGCCGCGGGGGCCGACGGGGTCCGCGGCGCTCGGCTCAGGCCTGTCCTTCCATGCTCTCGAGCTCGACGATCATGCTCTCGATCATGCCGAGCCCGATCTGCCAGAAGCCCGGGTCCTTGGCGTCGAGGCCGAAGGGCGCGAGCAGCTCACCGTATGGCTTCGAGCCACCGGCCGCGAGCAACGCGAAGTAGCGGTCCACGAAGCCGTCCTCCGCCCGGGCGTAGACGCCGTAGAGCGAGTTCACCAGGCAGTCGCCGAACGCGTAGGCGTAGACGTAGAACGGCGAGTGGATGAAGTGCGGGATGTAGGCCCAGAACGGCTCGTAGCCGGAATCCAGCGTGATGGCCGGACCGAGCGATTCTGCCTGGACGGACAGCCACAGCGCGTTGATCTGATCTGTGGTCAGCTCGCCCTTGGCGCGGGCGAGATGGACCTTCCGCTCGAACGAGTAGAAGGCGATCTGGCGCACCACCGTGTTGATCATGTCCTCGACCTTGGCGGCGAGCATGGCCCGACGCTGGGTCGTGTCCGTGGTCGCGGCGAGGAGCCGACGGAAGGTCAGCATCTCGCCGAAGACGCTCGCCGTCTCGGCCAGCGTCAGGGGCGTCGGCGCCATGAGGGCGCCGTTCGGCCCGGCGAGCACCTGGTGGACGCCGTGGCCCAACTCGTGCGCCAGCGTCATCACGTCCCGCGGCTTGCCCTGGTAGTTGACCAGCACATAGGGGTGGACGGAGGGCACGGTCGGATGCGCGAAGGCGCCCGGCGCCTTGCCGGGACGGGTCGGTGCGTCGATCCAGCGCTCGTCGAAGAAGCGCCGCGCGATCCCCGCCATCTTCGGCGAGAAGGCGTCGTAGGCGGACAGCACCGTGTCGCGGGCCTCCGTCCACGGGATCGTGCGCTGCTCGACGCGGGGCAGCGGCGCGTTGCGGTCCCAGTAGGGCAGAGCCTCCTGCCCGAACCACTTCGCCTTGAGCGTGTAGTAGCGGTGGGACAGGCGGGGATAGGCCGCCCGCACGGCGTCGACGAGGGCTTCCACCACCTCGGGCTCGACCCGGTTCGACAGGTGGCGCGCGTCTGCGACGTCCTTGAACCCGCGCCAGCGGTCGCTGATCTCCTTGTCCTTCGCCAGCGTGTTGGTGATGAGCGTGAACACCCGCAGCTGACCGCGCAGGACCGCGCTGATCGCGCCGGCCGCCTCCTTGCGGACTGCGCCGTCCGGATCCTGAAGCTTGTTGAGCGTCGGCTCCAGCGGCATCTCCTCGCCCTGCACGGTGAAGCGCAGCGCGGCGATCGTTTCGTTGAACAGCCGGTCCCAGGCGGCGTTCGACGTGACCGACTTCTCGAGGAACAGCTTCTCGGTGCGATCGTCGAGCTGGTGCGGCTTCTCCCGCCGCAGGTCCTCGATCCACGGGGCGTAGTGGGCGAGCGGCCCTTCGGCCATCGCGGCGTTCATGGCCGTATCGTCGACGCGGTTCAGCTCCAGGGCGAAGAAGAGGAGATCCGCCGAGGCGCTGGTCAGCCGCTCGCGGGTGTCGCCGTAGAACTTGGCGCGCGCCTCGTCGGTGGTGTCGCCGGAATAGACGAGACCCGCGAAGGACATGAGCTTGCCCAGCAGGTCCTCGATGCCCTCGTAGGCGCGCACCGCCTCGGCCAGCCGCGCGGACGCGTCCGGGCCCGCGGCGAGCTCCGCGATCCGGCCGGCGTAGGTCTCGGAGAAGCGGCGGCACTCCTCCTCGGCGCGGGTCATGTCGCCGGAGAAGTTCGGATCATCGAGGCCGGAATAGAGATCCGTGAGGTCCCATTCCGGAAGATGGCCGAGGTCGGCAGCCTTCGCGGCGGCGCGCGCGGCACTCACGCTCTCCGGCAGGCGGACAGTCACCGGCGAGGCGGTGTGGCTCGGCATCATGGTGTGCGATCCTCTCCAAGGGCTCCGGCCCCGTACCCTGATATCGAGCGTGCCGCCACGCGTTCAACGCGGAGGGACCGTCGGACCGGCGCGCGATCGGTGACGACGCGGCGCAAACGTCGTTAAGCGGCACTTTACGACTGTCGGTCACCCTACGGCTCGAAACGAAACAGTCGCCGAATCGGAAGGCCGCGACCGGGTCGAGCCCGCGTCGCGTGTCCGGCCTTCGCGCGCCGTTCAGGGAGCCGCCATGTCCGCCACCGTGCTCATCGTGGATGACGATCCGGTCCAGCGGCGCCTGGCCGAGGCGGCCGTGCGCCGCTTCGGCTTCGAGGCGCGGATCGCCGAGACCGGTGCGGACGCGCTGACCCTGCTGCGATCCGAGGGTGCGGATGTCGTGCTCCTCGACCTCGTGATGCCGGGGCTCGACGGGCTCGGTGTCCTGGCCGAGATGCGCAAGAGCGGCCTCGCCACGCCGGTCATCGTCCAGACCTCCAACGGCTCCATCGACACTGTGGTCAGCGCCATGCGGGCCGGCGCCGTGGATTTCGTGGTCAAACCGGCGGGCGCGGAGCGGCTCCAGGTCTCGATCAAGAATGCCCTGCGGGTCGACACGCTTGAGGAGGAGGTGCGCCGCATGCGCCGCCGCGCCTCCGGGGCGCTCACCTTCAAGGATCTCACCTCGAAGAGCCCCGACATGGAGCGGGTGATCCGCCTCGCCGAGCGGGCGGCGAAGTCGAACATCCCCGTTCTGATCGAGGGCGAGTCCGGCGTCGGCAAGGAGGTCCTGGCCCGGGCGATCCAGGGGTCCGGCGACCGGCGCGGCAAGCCTTTCGTGACCGTCAATTGCGGGGCGATCCCGGAGAACCTGGTGGAATCCACTTTGTTCGGCCACGAGAAGGGGGCGTTCACCGGCGCCACCGAGAAGCACGCCGGCAAGTTCGTCGAGGCCTCGGGCGGGACCCTGTTCCTGGACGAGATCGGTGAGTTGCCCCTCGACGCGCAGGTGAAGCTGCTCCGGGCCCTCCAGGAGGGCGAGGTCGATCCCGTCGGCGGCAAGCGCTCGGTGCGGGTGGACATCCGACTCGTCTCGGCGACGAACCGGTCGCTGCTCGACCTCGTGAAGCAGGGCAAGTTCCGCGAGGATCTCTACTACCGCCTGAACGTCTTCCCGATGACGCTGCCGCCCCTGCGGGCGCGCCGCGAGGACATCCCGGACCTCGTCCGCTCGTTCTGCGCGCGGTTCTCGGCCGAGGAAGGCAAGCGCGTGCGGGCGATCAGCCCGGAGGCCATGGCCCTGCTCACGCGCTATCCCTGGCCGGGCAACGTCCGGCAGCTGGAGAACGCCCTGTTCCGCGCCGTCGTGCTGGCGGACGGCGACGAGTTGACCGTCTCCGAATTCCCCCAGATCGCCGCGCAGGTCGAGGGCTTCGACGTGCGGATCCCGGCAGCGCCGGTCCAGCCGCAGATGCCGGCCTACGCCCCCGAACCGGTGCGGGAGATCGTCCGCGTCGAGGTCCGCGACCCGCACGCTATGTCGCTCGTCGCCGAGGAGACCGGCGAGATGAAGCCGATGGACGTCCTGGAGGCGGAGATTATCCGCTTCGCGCTCCAGTTCTACCGGCAGCGGATGTCCGAGGTCTCGCGCCGCCTCGGCATCGGACGCTCCACCCTCTACCGCAAGCTCAAGGATCTGGGGCTGGAGGAGGACGATAAAACCGAGGACGCGGCCTGATCGAGCGCGGCGTGCGCTAGCGCACCGCGCGCATTCGTTTCGGCCACGGTCGCTGAAATTCTCGGCCCTGCTGCGTCGCGCCGGCAGATGATTGAGCGGATCGTAAGCTGAGCAGCATTAGAAATGACACATTCATCTGCAGGACCGAGCCTCTATTCGCGATAACTGCGGTTGCTCAAAGCCACGCTTGCGCGGATAATCACAATCTGAGCGTGCGGTCCTGCCGCCGCGCCCCGGGAGATCACAATGCGCGTCCCGCGCTCCAGCCTCATCGCGCTGGCCGCCCTTCTCGGTGGCACGCTGGCACCGGCCGGCTCCCTCCGCGCCGCGACGGCCGCGCTGGACCAGCCGGCCACCGATGTCCCCGCGACCCCGCCCACTGCCGCGCCGGGGCCGGCGGCGCCCGCGCCGGCGGACCCGTCGGCGCCCGCCGCGACCGCCCTTCCCGACTACAAGCCTGAGGCGCCGGCGGCCGAGCCGTCCCCGGCTCCCGCCGCGGCGGCCCCGGTCGCCCCGACGGACCCGCTCGGCGCCGCAATCTTCGCCCGGTTCGCGGATGCCGCGCCCCTGCTGCTCCGCCTCGCCGGCAAGGACCGCGACGCGATCCGGAGCTTCTACGAGGCCCGCAGCTTCAAGCCGCTCTGGATCTCCGGCGGGGCCTGGACCGACGCCGCGAAGGCGGTGTCGGCGCGGCTGGCGGCCGCCGCCGAGGACGGGCTCGACCCCCGCGCCTACACGGTCCCGGCGCTCGCCGACAAACCGGACGAGAAGGCGGTCGCCGACGCCGATCTGCGCCTGTCCGCGGCGGCGGTTCTCTATGCCCGGGACGCCCGCGGCGGCCGGATCAACCTGGCCTCGATCTCGCGGCTGATCACCCCGCACCTCGATCTGCCGGCCGGCAACGACGTCCTGGCGAAGCTCGACGAGGCCGGCGCGAAAGCCGGCGAGACACTGCAGGCCTACAACCCGGCGACTCCGGGCTATCTCGCGCTGAAGGCGCGGCTCGCCAGCCTGCGGGGGCCTGCGCCGACCGCGGTGAAGCCGCTGCGCCTCCCGGCCGGGCCGGCCCTGCGCGTCGGCATGCGCGATGCCCGCGTCCCGCTGCTGCGGGCACATTTCAACCTCGAAAGCCGTCCGGCCGCGACCCTGGACAAGGGGCCCGGCGAGCCGGAGGAGTACGATTCCATGGTCGCCGACGCGGTGGCCAAGTTCCAGCGCGGCCGCGGCCTACCTGGGAACGGCGTCCTGAACGTCCAGACGGTGCTCGCCCTCGCCGATGCCGGCCGCACGGCGCGCCCGACGGGCGGTGAGGCCGAACTCATCGTCAACATGGAGCGGTGGCGCTGGCTCCCGGGCGATCTGGGGCCGGATTACATCCTCGTCAACGTGCCGGAGTATCGCCTGCGCGCCTACCGGGGCGGTGTGATGCGCGACGAGGCGCGGGTCATCGTCGGCAAGCCGGAATCGCGCACGCCGCTGTTCTCCGGGATGATGGAGTATGCGGTCGTCAACCCGTCCTGGTACGTCCCGCCGTCGATCCTGAAGACGATGGCGCCGAAGCTCGCCGGCTACGGCGGCAAGACCTGGGGCGGCTACGAGGTCGTCCGTCGCGGCGGGCACATCTCGCTGCGCCAGCCCCCGGGGGAGCGCAACGCGCTCGGCTTCATCAAATTCATGTTCCCGAACCAGCACGCGGTCTACCTGCACGACACGCCGAACCGCTCGCTGTTCTCGGCCGCGAAGCGCGATTTCAGCCACGGCTGCGTCCGCGTCGACGACCCGTTCCGCCTCGCCGACGCGGTGCTGCCGAACTGGTCCGCGGATCGGCTGAAGAAGCTGATCGGCAAGGGCGAGCGCACCATCCGGCTGCCGGAGAAGCTGCCGGTCCACCTCGCCTACTTCACGGCGTTCGTGGACGACGGCGGCACCTACCGCACCCTGCCGGATCTCTACGGCTACGACGCGCCGATGCGCGCGGCCCTCGGGCTGCCCGGCGGCGGCGGTCCGGCGATCGCCAGGCTCCCGGAAGAGCCGGCGCGACGCAAGGCCGAGCGCGCCCCGAAGCCGCCCGCGCCCCGGACCGTCCATCGCCGCGCGCCCGAGCGGCCGATCGCGGATGCCGACGCGTGGCCGGGCGGGCGCTACGAGGAGGCGGAGACGCCGCGCCGCGCCCAGCGTCGCGCCGCCCGTGCCGACAGCGCGCCGGAATACGGCGAGCCCGGCCTCTGGACGCCCGCGCCGCAGCAGGCGGCGCCGCGCGGGTGGTGGTAGCCCACCCGCGCCACCAGCAACTTTCAGGTGCGCGGCCGCACAGCCGGGCACGATTTCGCCACGGTCGAGCCTTAGCCGTTTCGGTCGCGAACCCGGTTCAACAGGCGTCGGGTCAGGCTGTCGGGAGAGGATCAGGACCGTCGTGCCCAGTCTCCCGCGCGCCCTTCGCCACCTCACTCTCGCCCTGTCCGGCCTCGCGCTCGGACTGATCGCCGGGACGGCCGAGACCGAGGACGCGGTCGCCAACGGCGACACCCGCTCCCTGTCGATCTACCACACCCACACGCAGGAGAGCGCGACCATCACGTTCAAGCGCGATGGGCGCTACGACCGCGCGGCTCTCGAGCAGCTGAACTGGCTCCTGCGCGACTGGCGGGTCAACGAGCCGACAAAGATGGACCCGCGGCTGTTCGATACGGTCTGGGAGGCCTATCGCCAGGTCGGGGCGACGCAGCCGATCCACGTCGTGTCGGCCTACCGGTCGCCGGGCACCAACGCGATGCTGCGCCGCCGCTCCAGGATGGTGGCCGAGTACAGCCAGCACATGCTCGGCAAGGCGATGGACTTCTTCCTGCCGGACGTGTCGATCGACCGGATCCGGGAGGTCGGTCTCCGGATGCAGCGCGGCGGCGTCGGCTGGTACCCCCATGCCGGAACGCCGTTCGTGCACCTCGACGTGGGCTCGGTGCGGATGTGGCCGCGCATGACCCACGATCAGCTCGCCCGCCTCTTCCCGGACGGCAAGACCGTCCTGCTCCCGAGCGACAACCGGCCCTTCCCTCGCTACGAGGAGGCCAAGGCCGAGATCCTGGCCCGCGGCGGCACCGTGGCGGGCCTCACGACGCAGATGGCCAGCGGCGAGGAGGAGGACGGGCCCGGCCTGTTCGGCTTCCTGGCCAGCCTGTTCGGCGGCGGCCGGTCGGCACCGGAACCCGCGCCGGTGCCGGCCCCGGTGGAGACGGCGCGGAAGTCGCGCCGCGCGCCCGTCGTCGCCGTGGCGAGCGCCGATCCGCAGGATCCGGCGGGCGCGCGCGCGGCCCTCGCCTACGCGGCGCCCGCGGCCGACGACGCCCTGCGCGGCTCGCTGGCCGAGCGGGCGCAGGCGAAAGGCGCCGAGACCAAGCCCTCCGACACCAGGCCCGCCGACGCCAAGGCGCTCCTGACCGCCAGTCAGCCGGTCGCCGTCGACGATACCGTGACCGCCGTCACGGCACCGCTCCCGCCGCGGCGCCCCGCCGATATGGCCGCCGTCGCGGCGAGCCTGAACATGCCCCTGCCGCCGCCCCGCCCTGTGCAGTTCGCGGCGCTGGAGCGCGGGATGGCCAACCTCGCGCCGGCGGCCGAGATCCGCGCCCTCGACAAGCCGGCGGCGGCGGTTCCGGCTCGCGCCCGCTCCCTCGTGGCTCCGGACGCGGATGCCAAGGCGCAACTGCGCGCCCTGTTCGACTCCGTATCGGCCGGCCCGGGCGCTGCCCCGGCGAGCCGCGCGACCCCCGTGCACGTGGCCGCCACGCGCCTGCGCGGCGCCGCGCCCGACGCGGTGGTCGGCGCAGCGCCCGACCGGGTCACTACGCGCTTCAGTCCCCGCAGCCCCGGCGACGACCTGCCGACCCGTTTCACCGGCTCGGCCGCGCGGGCCGTGTCGGGGGCGCGGTGATTCGACCGTCGTCGTCAGGACGTCCGGATCGGAGCCACGCAGTGGGCCGGGCCACCCGGGGCGGTCGACGCCGGATACCCGCTCAGCGCAGAGGCTTGGACAGGTTGACCGCCAGCGCGCCGACCAGCGTGGTCGCGTAGCTGTCTTCCTGCGTCGCCGAGATGCGCTCCGCCTCGCTGCCGCTGTTGGCCGCGACCGACATCATCAGCATCACGGCCGTGACGACACCGCCGAGACCGGCGACGAGAGCGAGGTAGGCGCGAACGGCGACGCTCGGGACAGCCGCGACCGCTTCGGTCTCGGCGAGGCACAGCGGCGATGGGCTGTGGGACATGGTGGCGGCCGCTTCTGACGGGCGATGCTGAACCCGACGCGGGCCGATTAGGCGCACGTCGGGCGTACCCATTCAATCGAAGAACGCCTCAAAAAGAGGCGAGTTCGACCGAAAGGCGAATTTTTCCACTGATCCTCATACGGAAGGTTGATAGCCGAAAGGGGGACGTGCTCGGCGTCCCCCGGACCGGTCTCAGCCTTCCTTGCCGGCGACCTTGCCGAGCGCCGCCTGGGCGGCCGCCAGCCGGGCAATCGGCACCCGGTAGGGCGAGCAGGACACGTAATCGAGTCCCACCTCCTGGCAGAAGCCGACCGAGGCGGGATCGCCGCCGTGCTCGCCGCAGATGCCGAGCTTGATGTCCGGCCGGGTCTTGCGGCCGCGCTCGACGCCGATGCGCACCAGCTCGCCCACGCCTTCCTGGTCGATCGTGATGAACGGGTCGGCCGGCAGGATGCCCTTCTGGGTGTAGGGGCCCAGGAAGGTGGCGGCGTCGTCGCGGGAGATGCCCAGCGCCGTCTGGGTGAGGTCGTTGGTGCCGAAGGAGAAGAACTCCGCGGTCTCGGCGATCTCGTTGGCCTTGAGGGCCGCGCGCGGCAGCTCGATCATCGTGCCGACCTGATAGTCGAGGGTCGCGCCCTTCTCCTCGGCCACGGCCTTCGCCATGGCGTCGATGCGGGCCTTCACGATGTCGAACTCGGCGCGGGTGAAGACCAGCGGCACCATCACCTCGGGCGTCACCGCCTTGCCGGTATCGGCGGCCGCCTGGACCGCGGCCTCGAAGATCGCGCGGGCCTGCATCTCGGCGATCTCCGGGAAGGCGATCGCGAGGCGGCAGCCGCGGAAGCCGAGCATCGGGTTGTGCTCGGACAGCTCGCGCGTCCGGTGCCGGATCTTCTCCTCGGAGACGCCCGTCGCCTTCACGACCTCGGCGACCTCGGCGTCGGTGTGCGGCAGGAACTCGTGGAGCGGCGGGTCGAGGAGGCGGATCGTGACCGGCAGGCCGGACATGATCGTGAACAGCTCGAGGAAGTCCTGCCGCTGGTAGGGCAGGATCTTCGCCAGCGCCGTCCGTCGGCCCTCGGCGTCGTCGGCGAGGATCATCTCGCGGACCGCGATGATGCGGTCACCCTCGAAGAACATGTGCTCGGTGCGGCAGAGGCCGATGCCCTCGGCGCCGAAATTGCGCGCGGTCCGGGCGTCGGTCGGCGTGTCGGCGTTGGCGCGGACCTTCATGCCGCGGATCGCGTCGGCCCACTCCATCAGCGTGGCGAAGTCGCCCGACAGCTCGGGCTCCAGCATCTTCACCTCGCCCTGGATCACCTGGCCCGTGGACCCGTCGATGGTGATCCGGTCGCCGGCCTTCAGCGTCGTGCCGCCGACCGTCAGGGTCTGCGCCTTGTAGTCGATCCGGATCGAGCCGACGCCGGAGACGCAGGGCTTGCCCATGCCGCGGGCCACCACGGCGGCGTGGCTGGTCATGCCGCCGCGGGTGGTGAGGATGCCCTCGGCGGCGTGCATGCCGTGGATGTCCTCGGGCGAGGTCTCGATCCGGACGAGGATGCACTTGCGCTCGGCCTTGCGGTGCGCCTCCGCGTCCTCGGAATTGAATACGATCTCGCCGGTCGCCGCGCCGGGCGAGGCCGGCAGGCCGGAGGCGATCACCTTGCGGTCGGCCTTCGGGTCGATGGTCGGGTGCAGGAGTTGGTCGAGGGCGCCGGGCTCGACGCGGCCGATCGCCTCCTCGCGGGAGATCAGCCCCTCGCCCGCCAGATCAACGGCGATGCGCAGGGCGGCCTTGGCCGTGCGCTTGCCGTTGCGGGTCTGGAGCATCCAGAGCTTCCCCTTCTCGATGGTGAATTCCATGTCCTGCATGTCGCGGTAGTGCGACTCCAGGATCCCGTAGATCCGGGTCAGCTCCGCGAAGCTCTCGGGCATGGCCTTCTCCATGGAAGGCTTGTCGCTCTCCGCCTCTTCCCGCGCCTTCTCGGTGATGTTCTGCGGGGTGCGGATGCCCGCCACGACATCCTCGCCCTGCGCGTTGATCAGGAACTCGCCGTAGAGCGCCTTCTCACCGGTGGAGGGGTTGCGGGTGAAGGCGACGCCGGTGGCCGACGTGTCGCCCATGTTGCCGAACACCATGGCCTGCACGTTGACGGCCGTGCCCCAGCTCTCCGGGATGTTGTTCAGCTCCCGGTACTTCTTCGCGCGGGGGATCATCCACGAATTGAACACGGCGCCGATCGCGCCCCAGAGCTGGTCGTCCGCGCCCTGCGGGAAGTCCGAGCCGTGCTCGTCGCGCACGATGCTCTTGTAGGTCTGGATGAGGGTCTTCCAGTCGCCGGCGCCGAGCTCGGTGTCTAGGTCGAAGCCCTTGCCCTCCTTGTACTGCTCCAGCGCCTCCTCGAAGGCGTGGTGCTCAACGCCGAGCACCACGTTCGAGTACATCGTGATGAAACGGCGGTACGAATCGTAGGCGAAACGCTCGTCGTCGGCCTCCTTGGCGAGGGCCAGGACGGTCTCGTCGTTGAGGCCGAGATTGAGGACCGTGTCCATCATGCCGGGCATCGAGGCGCGCGCACCCGAGCGGACCGACACGAGCAGCGGGTTCGTCGCGTCGCCGAACTTGCGGCCGGTGAGCTTGCCCACCTGGGCGAGCGCTTCCGCGACCTGATCCTTGAGTTCCGGCGGATAGGATTTGCCGTGATCGTAGAAGTAGGTGCAGACCTCGGTGGTGATCGTGAAGCCCGGCGGGACCGGCAGGCCCAGGTTGGACATCTCGGCGAGATTGGCGCCCTTGCCGCCGAGCAGGTCGCGCATCTGCGACTTGCCCTCCGCCTTGCCGTCGCCGAAGGCATAGACCCACTTCGCGCTGCCGGTCGCCATGTCGATCCCGTCCGTATCTGGTGCCCGGCGCCGGCCGAGCTGATGGGCGGGGTTGGACCATCCCGCAGCGCAACGCAAGATGAACGCGCGATGGCCCTGTGCGTGCGCGACTGACGGCTCGAGCGGTCTGTCAGGTCCGCGCCGTCGCGGCGCGGGCGCGGCCCGTCAATGCAGGATTCCGAGCCCGATCACGCCGACGACGATCAGGTAGATCGCGACGATGTAGTTGAGCAGCCGCGGCATCACCAGGATCAGGATTCCGGCGAGTATCGCGATCAGCGGCTGGAGGTTCGAGATGGTGATGGTCACGGACGCCTCCTGAGGGCCGAGCTTGGCCGCCGGTATCGACGCCTCTACCCCACGGAGGTTCCCTGTAGCTTGGGCGGGGCGGCCGGTGGTCCGGCCGCCCCGGGGCGGATCAGGGCTTCGGCGTCGGGGTCTCGGTCCCGGGGATCGGGTCCTTGGCCTCGCCGGTCGGCAGGCTCACGGCGATCGTCGGGTGCGACAGCTCCGGATAGGGCTCGATCACGTTGGCGCCGTTGAGCGGCTTGTTGGCGCCGTTGTGACAGGTGGCGCAGTTGATCTTCGGCACGTCGCCCAGGATCCCGAGCCGGTTCCGCGGGAATGTCGATTTCAGCGGCTCCATGTAATCCTGGTTCAGGTCACGCACCATGCGGATGCCGTACCAGGCATGGATGCGGTTGGGCGTGCTGGTGTCCCACTGCGCCACCGATCGGGTGTTGTGGCAGAAGGTGCAGTTGACCCCGAGCGATTGCGACATGCTGATCATGATCGCGAAGGTCTTCTCGGCGTCCTGGATCGGCTTGCCCTTGGTCTCCGGCAGCGCCGTGGTGGCGTTGACCCGGACCGCGTCCTCCGACGTCTCCTTGTGCTGATAGAAGGCCTGATAGACGTCGTAGGGCAGCGAGGTGTTGCCGACTTCTGCGGAGGCGAGGTTCTGGCTGTTGTTGCGCGGGATGAAGCGCCCCGCCCCCTGAACCGGATGATCGAACCAGATATTGGCCGGCACCGGATTGCCGCGGTGACAGGTGTAGCAGGTCACGCCCGTTTGATGGACGTGGTTCTCTTTCCAGGACGAGTTGATGTACTGGGTCATCTGGAGCATCCGCCGGGCGACGCGCTTCTGGTAGAGCTCGTCGGACGCCATGTTCTCGGTGCTGTGGCAGTAGGTGCAGCCCTGCTGCGGGGCCACCCACTCGGTGATCGACACCATCAGCCGGTTGAACTGCTCGGCCGAAAGATCGCCCAGAACCTGGACGTTCTGGTAGACGGCCGAGGCCTTGTCGCCGCCCGCATCGGCCGGATCGGCCGGGGTCGGGGCGACGTTCGCGGCGGCCAGCGCCTCGTTGCCGGCGCGGGTGCGGATCAGGTCCATGCCCGTCCCGCGGAAGCCGGTCTGCTTGTTCGCCATCGGCGGGTGGGTCCAGCCGGCGCCGCCGAACATCGCGATGGTGAGGAAGAGGGCCAGTGCGCCGCCGGCCACCGCCAGAATCGTCTTCATGACGGCCTCCTCACGGCTTCATGCCGGGTGCGAGATGGGCGGGATCCACGATCGGGCCGTAGACCTGCGGGTACGAGGGCGCGACGCCGTGCTTGACGGCCCAGAGGTACCAGTTGTCGACCACGGTCCCGGTGAGCAGGATGCCGATGCCGCCGGTCAGCGTCGTCAGCACGGCGAACCACCACGCCCAGCGATGGACCGACTCCATCGTGGCGTTGAAGCCCATGGTCCAGCGCCAGAACAGGGCGGCGCGCTCGGTGGCCGTGCCGCGGTCGACGATCTGGTCGATCTCGCGCTCCGCGCCGTAGCGCGAGCAGGCCAGGATCGTGCCCCCGTGCATCGCGAACAGCAGCGTCGACCCGTAGAGGAACGTGATCGAGAGCATGTGGAACGGGTTGTAGAAGAGGTTCCCGTAGCGGAGCGAGAAGGCCGCGGTCCAGTCGAGGTGCGGGAAGATGCCGAACGGCACGGCTTCCGACCACGAGCCCATCAGCACCGGCCGGATGAAGCCGAGGACGAGGTAGAGCCAGATCGCCGACGCGAAGGCCCACGGCACGTGCAGGCCGAGGCCGAGCGCCCGCGCCCGCTTGTAGAGATGGACCCACCACAGCAGGATCGAGGCCGTCAGGAAGAAGCCGGCGATGAGCCACCACCCGCCCTCGTTCAGGGGCGGAAGGACCTTCAGGCCGTACTTCGGGAGAGGCGGCTCGAGGGCGAGCCACGGCAATTGCCGGACGAACTGGACCGGGTCCCAGTTCACCGAGGCCCACATGTTGAGCCCGATGATCTCGAAGGCGATCACCCCGCATGTGATCGACAGGGCCGCGATGTAGCCGATGTAGATCGGCCCGACCTGGCTGTTGCCGATCAGCCCGAACAGGTAGCTGTTGAACGGCTTGCCGACCCGCTCGTCGACCGCGACCGGAACGCCCTGATCCGGCACGAGCGGGCGCACCTGAACCTGCGTGAAGATGTTCTGGTAATAGGCCATGGCCTGCCCTCCCCCGGAGTGCCGCGCGCTGAGCGGCGGCGACCCGCGTTAGTCCCCTCGTTCCGATCGCGTCCGACCCGTCACCGCCAGACCGGCAGGTTGAGCCACCAGCCCCACCATTGCGGCCAGCCCTGCGTCCAGAACGGCCCGCTGATGACGATGCAGACCGCGCTCCAGAACCCTGCAGAGAGCGCCAGGAACAGGCCGAGGCGGTGGATGCCGAGCGTGCCGATCGAGTAGCCGATCGTGTCGCGGAAGAAGGTGTCCTCGTGCTCGGGCGTCTTGACGGTCTCGCCCTTCTTCGGGTTGGTCGCCGACAGGATCAGGCCGCCGTGCATCGCCAGGGCCAGCGTCGTCGTGAAGAAGAACGTCACGGCCAGCATGTGGGCCGGATTATAGTGGAAGTGGAGATACTGGTATCCGGTGTTGGACACCCAATCGAGATGGCTGAGGATGCCGTACGGGAAGCCGTAGCCCCAGGCGCCCATCAGCAGCGGCCGGATCACCACGAGGGTGAAGTAGGCGAAGATCGCCATGCCGAAGGCCGCGGGGACGTGGTAGCCGATCCCGAGCTTGCGGCAGATCTCGACCTCGCGCAGCGCCCAGGAAACGAACGAGCCGAGCGCGCACATGGTGATGATCTGCCAGAGCCCACCATCCTTCAGCGGCGCGAGTCTCAGGCCGTAGCTGACATCGGGCGGCGCGATGTTGATCTGCCAGATGTTCCAGGTCGGTCCGATCGCGGCGCCGTAGATGACGAGCGCGGTGCCCAGCACCGTGAAGAACATACCGACGACGCCGAAGAAACCGACGAAGAACGGCCCGACCCAGAAGTCGAACAGGTCGCCTCCGAGCAAGGTGCCGCCGCGAACCCTGTATTTGCGCTCGAAGCTCAGCATCGCCATGGCGGCTGCTCCTCAGTCAGGCCGGAGAAGAAGAAGGTTGGTGGACCGCGGCCCTCGCGCGCCGCGGTCCGGACCGGCACTCAGGCCGGCATCTGCGGCAGCGCGAGCGTGATGGTGTTCTGGGCCGCCTTGTTGTTTCTCGGGCCGTCCAGCCAGTTGAACCGGTCGGTCGAGAGCAGGATGAAGTGGATCAGCAGCGCCAGGATAAAGAGGAAGGTGAACAGAGCCACCAGCGTGCGCCGCGGATCGAAGAGCAACCAAACCTTGTGCATCCGATCCTCCTCAGCCGATCATCGTGACGAGGGCGTGGGCCGCATCGCGAACGCCCTCGAGAGAGGCGTAGCCCTGCGGTCCGGGGAGCCACGGACGCCACAGCCAGACGAGGATGTGGGCGACCACGGCGATCGCCGTGAAGATGAGGAAGCTCGTCAGGAAGATCGCGTGGAACTCCTTGGCTTCCGGTTCCGTCAGCCCGGACAGGCTGCTCGGTCTTTCTGTTGTGACGGGTCCACTCGCCATCGTTCAGACCTCCGTGTGTTGGCCGCGCCTCTGGCGAGGCGCGACGGGTTCAGCCGCGATGCCTTTCGGCTGTCACGGCCCGACTTCCCCCGCGTGACCGGACGGAAGCGTCTCGCTCAGGGGCGTTTCAGCCCATGAAGGCGAAGGGGATCGCCTGAACCGCCATGGCGCGGGCCTCGCCGAAGACCGAGCGGCGCGCCGGCGCCAGGCCTGGGCGGGCCGTCTCGCGGCTGGGCCGGAACCGGTTCAGCGCCGCGGCGGCGAGGAAGAACGGGTAGGTCGCCGCCAGGATCAGCCGGAACTGAAACGCTTCCTGGTGCTGGCGGCCGGTCGGGACCATCGTTCGCATCGTCAGGTCTCCTCTGGGTGAAACGGAAAGGCGGCTCATGCGGGCACTCCTCCCGCGAGGGCGGCCCGGGCCCGCGCCACGTGGGCGGGCGCTACGGCGGCGGCCTCGGTGTCCCGGGCAGCCCGCTCGGCGGCGTCGCGCAGGCGCTTGGCCGCGGAGATCCGGGCGAGCACCGGCTGGGCCTCGACGAGGGCGTCGAGTGCCTGCCGGGCGGCCTCGTCCCACGGCAGCTCGGCGTGCCGCCGAGTGGGAGTGGCCTCGACCTTGTCCATGTCGCGGGCGAGCGGCAGGATGTGGAAGAGGGTGTCGAACAGGGCGTTGCAGACCTCCTGGACCAGGTAGGTCGCCCCGGCGTAGCCCATGAACGGCGTGCCGGTGTGCCGCCGGATGATCGCGCCGGGGAACGAGGCCGGCACGTAGGTTGCCCGGGCTCCGCACTCGGCGAGGTACATCCGCTCGTTGAACGAGCCGAACAGGACCAGCGGCGGCTTGGCCGCGACGGCGGCGCGGACGGCCGCGTTGTCGGGCTTCAGACCGGCCGAGCGCCCGAAGGCGAAGTGGCAGGGCAGGCCCATCTCGTCTTCTAGGAAGTGGCGCACGCCCCGCGCGTAGGTCTCGGTCGCGACGATGCCGAAGCTCGCGGTCCCGAAGAAGTCCTGCGTCACCGAGCGCCAGAGATCCCAGACCGGCTTGATCGTGGTGTGCCGCTCCCGCTCGATGAACGGCTCGGGATCGAGGCCCAGGATCTCGCCGAGCGAGCGCAGGAACTTGGTCGTGGACAGGATGCCGATCGGCGCCTGAAGGTACGGGCGCTCCAGATCCTCGCAGAGCAGCCGCCCGAACTCCCGGTAGAGGCAGATATTGGCGTCGGTGTTGACCAGCTTCGGCACGTCGGCGAGGTGCGCGCCGAGCGGGAAGGTGAGGTTCACCTCGGCGCCGATCCCCTCGACCAACCGCCGGATCTCGGCGAGGTCGGAGGGCATGTTGAAGGTGCCGTAGGCCGGGCCGATCAGGTTCACCCGCGGCTTCTCGCCGGGCTTCTTCTCCGGCCGGGCCGGGATGCCCTTCTTGGCGAATTTCTTGGCGCCGTATTCCTGCCAGAGCCAGCGCATGGCGCGGTCGGCGGCCTGCCACTGGTCCTCGTCGATGGTGCGCGGCAGGAAGCGCTGGAGGCCGGTGCCCTCAGGGGTCACGCCTCCGCCGATCATCTCGGCGATGGAGCCGGTGACCACGACGCTGGGCTGGCCCGGATCGAGGGTCGCGTGGGCGCGCTTCATGGCGCCCTCGGTGCCGTGCCGGCCGAGTTCCTCCTCGGCGAGCCCGGTGACCACGATCGGCAGCTCGTGCGGCGGCAGCGCGTCGGTGTAGTGCAGCACCGAGGTGACCGGCAGGTTCTCGCAGCCCACGGGGCCGTCGATGACGACCTGCAGGCCCTTGATCGCCGTGAAGACGTAGACCGCGCCCCAGTAGCCCCCGGCCCTGTCGTGATCGAGGATGAGCATCAGGCCATCTCCCCGATCGGCTTCTTCGGACCCTCGATCTTCGGTCCCTGGCGCTTCTGCGGCACCTCCTGCCAGACGCCCGCGGCGTGGCCGGTGCCGACGCCCTCGAAGAAGTCGCGCATGGCGTCGAACCGCGCCCTGTTGCCGAGGGCGGCGTTGATCACCGTGGCGAGCGACCCGGCGCCGGCCGCGCCCATCAGCGGGCGCGCCGAGATCAGGTTGGTGAAGTAGAGCGCCGGCGTGCCGCGCTCCTTGGCGCGCTGCACCACCGGCGTCGTGCCGATGGCGAGATCGGGCTTCAGCGCTTCGAAGGCGAACAGATCATCCTCGAGGGAGGCCCGGTAGCGGACCTCCGTTCCGCGAGACTCGAGCCAGTCGCGATCCGCCTCCGACCAGGGCGTGCGCGGGCAGGCGGTGCCGACATAGGGGACCTCGGCGCCGCTCTCGACGAGGAGGCGCGCCACGAGCAGCTCCGATCCCTCGTAGCCCGAGAGCGTGATCCGCCCCTTGATCGGCATCGCGCCGAGCGCGCCGCGGATACCGGGCAGGATGCGGTTCTTGGCGGCCTCGACGGTGGCGCGGGGCACGCCGCAGGCCTCGCCGATCCGGTCGAGCCAGTCGGCGGTCCCGTCGACGCCGACGGGAGCGGAGCCGACGATCGGGCGGCCGGCCGCCTCGAACTCGCGGATCGAGGCCGTGTAGAACGGGTGAATCGCCGCCACCGCCGCGCAGTCGAGGGCCGCGTAGAGCTCGCGCCATTCCCGGGTCGGCACGACCGGGCCGGCCGAGAGTCCCAGCGGCTCCAGGAGCGATCCGATCACCACCGGGTCGGCCGGGAAGACCTCGCCCAGCAGCGCGACGCTCGGGCGCTCGGAACGGCCACCGCGGGGGGCGGCGACGGGCCCCTGCTCGGCCTCCGCGCGGGCGACCTTGAGCATGGCGCCGGCGAGCACGTCCTTCGCTTCCGCGTGGGTCGGGACGCCGAAGCCCGGCACGTCGATCCCGATCACCCGGACGCCGTCGATCGCCTTCGGCAGCAGGCGCAGCGGCACACCGGAGGCCGTCGGAACGCAGAGGTTGATGACGACGACGGCGTCGTAATCCTCCGGCTTCGCAGTCGCGTGGACCGCCTCGCGGATGTCCTCGAACAGCTTGCCGGTGACGAGCGTCTCGGAGTTGAACGGCACGTAGCCGACGCTGCGCCGCGCCCCGTAGAAATGCGACGTGAAGGTCAGGCCGTACACGCAGCAGGCCGAGCCCGACAGGATCGTCGCCGTGCGGCGCATCCGCAGACCGACCCGCAGCGAGCCGAAGGCCGGGCACATGCTCTGCGGCTGGTCGTGCGGGCCCTGGGGATAATCCTCGCGCAGCTGCGCCAGGGTCTCCGACATGCCGGCGGCTTCCGCGGCCGCCACCATCGCGTCCTTACCGGCGTGGCAGCCCAGGCCGTCGCTCTGCGCCGCGGCGAGGTCGATGGTGGCCGGCGCCTTGCGGGCCCGCAGATCGGCGATGTCGAGGGAGACGGCCATGCGCGTCAGACCTCGTCGTACACGACTTCGAGGGACGGCTTGGACACGTGGGCGACGCCGCACATGTCCTCGTGGGTCGCCGGAACCAGCACGACGTCGCGGCCGGTGGTCTCGCTGGAGAACAGGCCGAGCAGCCCGTCCTGCGAGAGCGGCGTCGGGCGGTGCGGCGCGGCCTCCGCGACATTGGCGGCGAGGTCCGCGAACAGGGTGCCCCAGCGCCCGTCCGGCTTGCCGATGATCTCGTAATTCGCGCTCTTGCGGCGGATGTCCTCGTCGGCCGGGATCGAGGCCAGGACCGGGATGCCGGCCGCCTCCGCGAAGGCCTGGGCCTCGCCGGTGCCGTCGTCCTTGTTGATCACGAGTCCGCCGACGCCGACATTGCCCCCGAGCTTGCGGAAATACTCCACCGCCGAGCAGACGTTGTTGGCGACGTAGAGCGACTGCAGGTCGTTCGAGCCGACGACGATGACCTTCTGGCACATGTCCCGGGCGATCGGCAGGCCGAAGCCCCCGCAGACCACGTCGCCGAGGAAGTCGAGGAGGACGAAGTCGAAGCCCCACTCGTGGAAGCCCAGCTTCTCCAGAAGCTCGAAGCCGTGGATGATCCCGCGGCCGCCGCAGCCGCGCCCGACTTCGGGACCGCCGAGCTCCATTGCGTAGACGCCGTCGCGCTTGAAGCAGACGTCGCCGATCGCGACCGACTCGCCCGCGAGCTTCTTCCTGGTCGACGTCTCGATGATGGTCGGGCAGGCCTTGCCGCCGAAGAGGAGCGAGGTCGTATCGCTCTTCGGGTCGCAGCCGATCAGCAGGACCTTCTTGCCCTGCTGGGCCATCATGTAGCTGAGATTGGCGAGGGTGAACGACTTGCCGATGCCGCCCTTGCCGTAGATCGCGATGATCTGCGTTTCTTTCTTCGCCGGTGCGGTGGACACGGCATCGGGCTCGATCGCGGCCTCGGCGCGGAGCTGAGTCGCCTGGGACAGGGCAGCCTTGTTGAGCTGAACGTTCACGCGGCGTCCCTCCAGTCGAGGATCATCTTCAGGCAGCCCGGATCCGCGAACGCGGTGCGGTAGGCGTCCTGGGCCTGTGCCGCCGGGGCACGGTGGGTAATCAGACCGTCGAGGGAGAGCCGGCCGCTCTCGATCATCCGCGTCACCGCCACCGTGTCCTCGGGCCTGAACTCGGCCGAGATCCGGATCCGGGCCTCGCGCATGAACGCGGGCGGGAAAGCGAAGCTGAGGGGCGCCTCGTAGAACCCGGCGAGGACGATCTCGCCCCCCGGTGCGAGCCGGGCGATCAGGTCGTCGAGGCCGGCGGCGTTGCCGCTGACATCCGTGATCGTCGCGTAGTCGCGCCGGGGATCCGCGTCGGGCGCGACGACGGTGTATCCGTGCTCGCCGGCTGCGCGCACGGGGTCCGTCTCCCAGACGGTGGGCGCGGCGCCCGCAGCCAGGGTCAGCCGCGCGAGCAGCCGGCCGAGGACGCCGTGCCCGACGATGAGCGGAGCCGCGCCGAGAGCGAGGCGCCCGAGGGCGCGATGGGCAGTCGCCGCGAGGGCCAGGAGGCAGGCCTGCTCGCCGAGGGCCTCGTCCACCGGCACGAGGCGGGCGGCCGGTGCGACCAGATGGGACGCGGCGCCTCCGAACAGGCCGCGAACGGCGCCGAAGCAGCGGGCCCCCGGGACGTAGACGGTCTGGCCGACCCGGACCGAAGCGCCGGCATCCGCCTCCACGACCGTCCCGACGGATTCGTAGCCCGGCACCAGGGGGTAGCCCATGCCCGGGAAGGGCGGCATCCGCCCCGACCAGAGCAGGCGCTCGGTGCCGGTGCTGATCCCGCTCCAGGACACCGCCACGACCGCGTCCGCGTCAGTGGGCGGCGTCAGGGCCAGGCGCTGAACCGACAGGTGCTCCGGGTTTTCCAGAATGACGGCCAGAGCGTCCATGGCTGGAAGTGTCCACCCTTTGCGTTGCGACTCTCTCTGGTGCGAAGCCGCTATGTGTCATCCTAGATAGACACAGGTCAGCGTCAAGTCACACTTACTTGGCTGGGCCTGTTTTTTGAGCTCTCAGCACCCGCGCGAGCAGGGGGCGACGTGTCGGATGCTCGTGCGTGGCGGTGAAACCTGCGGCCGCGAGCATCGCGCGCAGCTCCTCGGCCCGGCGCGGCCGGCCGGAGCCCATCGCCAGGAGGTAGAAGCCGAAATAGGCGTCGCCGACCGGCTCCGCGCCGGGCGTCCCGGCCATCGGCTCCGCGATGAGCAGCGTGCCGCCCGGCGGCAGCGCCGCGTAGGCCGCCCGCAGCAGTGCCTGGGCCGGCGCGTCGTCGTGATCGTGGACGATCCGCACCAGGGTGATCGTGTCGGCGCCCGCGGGCAGCCCGCCGTGGAAGTCGCCTCCGCGGCAGGCGATCCTGTCGCCGAGGCCCGATTGGTCGAGGCGCGCTCGGGCGCGGTCGGCGACGGCCGGCAGGTCGAACAGGGTCATGCGGGGGCCGGCGTGCCGCGCCGCCACGGCCTGCAGGAAGGCGCCCTCGCCGCCGCCGACATCCATGAGGTGCCGGACGCGCGACAGGTCGCAGGCGTCGAGCACATCCTCGGCGATCAGCGCCTGCGAGGCACCCATCAGGCCGCTGTAGGGAGCCACCGTGCGCGCGTCGCCCGTCGCCCCGGCCGCGTAGGGCCAGTAGCCCGCGAGGCGGGTCGGCTGGGCCTGTCCGCGCAGCAGGGCGACCGGATCCGCGAGATCCGCGTAGAGCAGCGCGTGATGCTCGATCATGGCGGCGATGCCGGGATTGCCGACCAGGGCCGCGCCCAGGTCGGCAATCCCGAATCGGTCATTCGACAGGGCGCGCAGCAGACCGAGGGACTCGGCGGCGCGCAGCAGGCGTCGTGCCGCGTCGGGCGTGAGGTCGAGCCGCCGCGCCAGCGCGTCGACCGTCTGCGGGCCATCCGCGAGGATCGCGAACAGGTCGAGGCGGATGCAGGCGGTCAGGACCTGCGCGTAGACGAAGCCGGCACAGAGGTCGAACAGCGCGCGCGTGTTGCGCTGCGCGATGCGGCGCGTCAGCGGAAAACCCGCCGCCCAGCGCTGGAACCGGGGGCTGGCGACGAGGCGGTTGCGCCACGCGAGCCACCTGTCCGCCCACGCGGGCGGAACGGGCGGCACCGTGCCGGTTCCGGGGAGCGATCCGGCGCTCAGACCGCCACCGCGCGCAGGCTCGCGGGCAGGAACAGCCGCGCCTGCGCCTCGATCTCGGCGGTGAGCGCGGCCACGCCCGGACAGGGCGGGATCGCCGCGATCGCCTCGCGGGTCAGCCGGGACAAGCGCTCCATCGCGCCGCCGGTACCCAGCAGGGCGGCGGCGTTGGGGCGGCCCAGCGTCGCGTCGCGCCCGGCGGGCTTGCCGATCTCCTCCTGCCGGCAGGCGACGTCGCGCAGGTCGTCGGCGACCTGATAGGCCTCGCCGAGGCACTCGCCGAGGCGGCGCCAGGGTTCAGGCTCCGCCCCCGCCGCCGCGGCACCGGCCACGGTGGCGGCGGCGAACAGGGCGCCCGTCTTCGCCTGCTGATAGTCGCTGAGGCTGATATGCGCCTCCGATTCCCAGGCCTGCCCGGCCGCGATGCCGGACGGCGACCCCGCGGCGCGGCCGAGGAGTCCGACGAGGCGCCCGAGGCGCGCCGGATAAGGCCCGACGGACCGCGCGAGGGTCTCGAAGGCGAGGACGATCAGGGCGTCGCCGGTCAGGACTGCGATCGGCTCGCCGAAGGCGACGTGGACGGAGGGCTTCTGCCGCCGCATCGGCGCATCGTCGAAGCACGGCAGGTCGTCGTGGACCAGCGAGGCGCAGTGCAGGAGCTCGATAGAGGCGGCGGCCGCCACGGACCCCGCCGGGTCGTCGTCGCCGCAGGCGCGGGCCACCGAGAGGCACAGGCGCGGCCGGATCCGATGGCCCCCGGGAAACACCGCGTAGCGGAGAGCCTCCGCCAGAAGGGGCGGGGCGCCGGGCGCCTCCGCGTGCGCAACGGCGCGATCCAGCGCCATCTCGATCCGCCGACCGGACTCCATATCGTTGCCTCCCGTGTTGTATGCGGTTGTCAGCAACAGGTGTCATTTCTTATTGACACTTTGCGGAGGGGAGATCAATCCCGTGGTGGGGGAGTTCGGAGCGGCCGTGGCGCAGGAGCGCGTCGTCGTGATCGGTGCCGGGATCGGTGGCCTCGCCGCCGCCCTGCGGCTCGCCCATGCCGGCTTCGAGACGACAATCCTCGAGCGCGCGCCGCAGCCCGGCGGGAAGATGCGCGCCGTCCCGGTCGGGGACCGCGCCGTCGAGGCCGGTCCGACCGTCTTCACGATGCGCTGGGTTCTCGAGGAGCTGTTCGCCGACTGCGGGGCGGATCTCGGCGACCGGGTCGCCCTGTCACCGGCAAGGCTCCTCGCCCGTCACGCCTGGAGCCGGGACGAGCGTCTCGACCTCTTCGCCGATATCGACGCGTCGGCGGACGCGATCGCGGCCTTCGCGGGACCGCGCGAGGCGGACGGCTACCGGCGCTTCTGCGCCCGCTCGGCCGAGGTCTACCGCACCCTCGAAGGGCCCTTCATCCGCGAGGGCCGGACGGGTCCCGCCGGCCTCGCGCAGCGGGTCGGGCTCTCGGGCCTCGGCGATCTCTGGCGAATCCAGCCCTTCACGACGCTCTGGTCGGCGCTGGGGGCGTACTTTCGCGACCCGCGGCTGCTCCAGCTGTTCGGCCGCTACGCCACCTATTGCGGCGCCTCGCCCTTCACGGCACCGGCGACGCTGATGCTCGTCGCCCACGTGGAGCAGGCCGGCGTCTGGACCGTCGCGGGAGGGCTCAGCGGCCTCGCGCGGGCGGTGGCCGATCTGGCGGCGGAGCGCGGCGCGACCTTCCGGTACGGCGCGGAGGTCGCGCAAATCCTCGCGGACGGCGGCCGCGTCACCGGCGTGCGCCTGAGCGACGGCACGACCGTGGCCGCCGACTACGTCGTCTGCAACGCGGACTGCGCGGCCCTGGGGGCGGGGCTGCTCGGGCCCGATGCGGCCGCCGCCGGCGAGCGGCTCGCGCCCGGCGAGCGCTCGCTCTCCGCGGTCACGCTCTGCGCGGAGGCGGTGCCGGCGGGTTTCCCGCTGGCGCACCACACGGTGTTCTTCTCGCGCGACTACCGGGCCGAGTTCGACGCGCTCCTGCGCGCCCGCCGCCTGCCCGACGACCCGACCGTCTACGTCTGTGCCCAGGACCGGGACGCGGCGGGCGCCGCGCCGCGGGGGCCAGAACGCCTGCTCCTGCTCGTCAACGCTCCGGCGGATGGCCGGGAGCGCCCCCTTCAGCCGCCGGAGATCGAGAGATGCGAGAGGAACCTGATCCGCCGGCTGGAGGCCTGCGGGCTCACCCTGGACTTCACGTCGTCGGCGGTCACGACGACGCCGCGGGACTTCGACGCCCTCTTCCCCGGGACGGGCGGAGCCCTCTACGGTCGGGCGGCACAGGGATGGGCGACGACCTTCAAGCGCGCGGGCGCGCGGACGGCGGTGCCGGGCCTCTATCTCGCGGGGGGCTCGATCCATCCCGGCCCGGGCGTGCCGATGGCGGCGCAGTCGGGGCGGCTGGCAGCGGCAGCGATCCTGGACGACCGCGATTCGATGGCGCGGTCGCGCGGGGCGGCTACGCGTGGTGGTACGTCGATGCGGTGAGCGACGACGGCCGCCAGGGCCTCACGATCATCGCGTTCATCGGCAGCGTGTTCTCGCCCTACTACGCCTGGAGCGCCGAGAAGGACCCCTTCGCCCACTGCGCCATGAACGTGGTGCTCTACGGCGACCGCGGCCGCTTCGCCATGACCGAGCGCCGCGCAACCAGCCTGTCGCGCAGCGCCGACCACATCGCCGTCGGACCCAGCGCCATGCACTGGGACGGCACGGCGCTGACGGTGCGGATCGACGAGCGCGGCGCGCCCCTGCCCCGGAGGATCCGCGGCACCGTGCGTCTCGAGCCGCGCGGGTTCACGGGCGGCCCGTTCCATCTCGACCGGGCCGGGCGCCACCGCTGGTGGCCGATGTCGCCGTCCTCGCGGGTCGAGGTCGATTTCGACGCGCCGGACCTTCGCTGGAGCGGGAGCGGCTACTTCGACACCAACGACGGCGACGAACCGCTGGAGGCCGCCTTCTCGCGGTGGACATGGTGCCGGGCTGACCTGCCGGACGGCGCGGCGATCCTCTACGACGTCCATCACCGCGACGGCGGTGGCCAGAACCTGTCGCTCCGGTTCTCCGCGGACGGCAGCCGCCGCGAGATCCGGCCGCCGCCCGGCGCGGCGCTCCCGGCGACGCGCTTCTGGCGGATGCCGCGCGAGACCCGCAGCGACGGCGGCCGCTCGCGGGTGCTCGCGACCTACGAGGACACGCCGTTCTACGCCCGCTCGCTGCTCGCCTCGACTCTGGGCGGCGAGCCGGTCCGGGCCGTGCACGAGAGCCTGTCGCTCGACCGGTTCCGCAACCCGATGGTGCGACTCATGCTGCCCTTCCGGATCCCGCGGCCGCTGGCTCCGTGAGGGCCTCGGCGCCCCCCGTCCCGGATCGCCGTCGGCTCGGGGTGACGCTTTGCGGCATGACGCGCCCCGCGATGCAGGCGAAGGTCGCCATGCTCAGCACGAGGCCGAGGGGGAAGCCGGTCAGCGCGGCCGCCTCCCGGACGACCGCGAAGAGCGGCACCGCGCATAGCAGGGCCCGCTCGCGCGGCCGCAGGCCGCCCGCGCGGTGCGCGGCGAGCGCCAGGAGGAGCACGGCCGGCACGAGGGGCGCCAGGTCGTAGACTGGGAGGTACGGTGACAGCAGCGGCGCGGAGACGAGGAGCGCGGCCGCGCGCAGCGTCGGGTCTGTGGGCCGGGACCAGGCGCGGCAGGCGAGGCCGAGCGCCAGTACGGCGACGAGACCCTGCGCCGTCCAGGCGGCGGCCATCGAGCCGTCGAGCAGGCGCACCGCGCCGAACGCGCTGGCGTTGAGGTTGAGGCTCGCCGCCGCGTTCTGCAGGATGATCCGGTTCGTGTCCCCGAGCGTGCCGAGGAAGCCGGTCCAGGGCGCCGTCCCGAACAGCGCCAGCGACGCGAGGCAGAGGGCCAGCACCGTCGACGCGCAGGCGGCCAGGCATGCGCGCCGTCCCGTCACGAGCAGGAGCAGGGGGGCGAGCGCCGCGAAGTGCGGCTTGTAGGCCAGCAGGCCGAAGCAGAGCCCGGCGAGCCTCGGTCGGCGATCGACGAGCACCGCGCCGAGGGTGAGCAGCGACGCGGTGAACAGGCCGTTCTGGCCGTAGACGAGGTTGCAGAGCACGAGCGGGTGCGCGAGCGCGACGAGGGCCGCGTCCCGCCGGCCGGCCGCGACCCGCATCGCGAGCGCGAACAGGGCGAGGGAGAGCGCGGTCCACAGCAGGTAGGCCGGCTGCAGATCCAGCAGTGCCATCGCGGCCGCCGGCAGGAGGAACACCGGGGGATAGTGCCACGCGAACCGGCACGCCTGCCCGCAGGCCGCCTTCAGGTTCGCCAGGTGCACCGGCAGGTCGTAGGGGTCCGCCCCCCGCCCCTCCAGCGCCGAGCGGCCCGCCACCCAGACCTGGACGAAGTCGTTGCCGAGGGGGTCGCCGTACCAGTTGCGCCGCGGGTCCGGGCCGGTCCCGTAGACGAGTAGGACCATGGCGAGGCCGAGCGGCAGCAGCACCCAGGCCGCCCGCCTGCCGAAGGCGAACAGCCGGTCATCGCTGCTCAGGAGATGCGCGAGATCCGACCGGAGCGCGGCGGCGCGTGCTGTCGGTGAGCCCGGCACGCGGGTCTCGATGGGCGCTGGCATGACGGAGGATTTCCGCGTCCGGATTCCGCAGCAGCCTAGGCGCGCGCGGTTCCGGGCCCGTTAACAGGGGTGTTTGCGGCCCGGCCCGGCTTGTGCAAGAGGGCGGCGGCTGCGATCCTCGCGCCGTCAAACCGGGGCGATCACATCGATGCGACTGGACGAGGCGTCTCCGGCCCCGCGCGTCCTGATCTACAGCCACGATACCTTCGGGCTCGGCCATCTGCGCCGCTCGCGGGCGATCGCCAACGCGATCGTGGCGTGCAACCGCGGCGCCCGGGCGATGATCGTCTCGGGCTCCCCGGTGGTCGACCGCTTCGCCTTCGCCGCGGGCGTCCGGACGGTCAGGCTGCCGCCGGTGACCAAGTTCGCCGACGGCGGCTATGCCAGCCTCGACGGCGCGACCCCGCTGGCGCGCACCGTCGCGCAGCGTTCCGCGATCATCGCCCAGGCCTGCGACGCCTTCCGACCCGACCTGATCATCGTCGACAAGGAACCGGCCGGCTTCCACGGCGAGTTGCTGCCGGTGCTGGAGAAGGCCGCGGCCCGCGACATCCGCCTCGTCCTGGGCCTGCGCGACGTCCTCGACGACGCCGACCGCCTCGTCCCCGAATGGGAGCGCAAGGGCGCGGCCGAGACGATGGCGCGCTTCTACGACGAGATCTGGGTGTACGGGCTGAGCCGGATCCACGAGCCCCTGGCGGCGCTGCCGATGGAGCCCGAGATGGCCGCCCGCATCGACGGGCGCCTGATCTACACCGGCTATCTCCGCCGCGACCTCCCGGAGCGCCGCGCCGGCCGCGAGGAGCCCCCGATCGCGAACGGCCCCTTCATCCTGGTGACGCCGGGCGGCGGCGGCGACGGGGCGGCCCTGATCGACTGGGTGATCGCCGCCTACGAGGCCGATCCCGCGATCCCCCTGCCCGCGCTCATCGCCTTCGGTCCCTTCCTCGACGCCGGCATCCGCGACGGGTTCATGGCGCGCATCCGCCGCCTCGGCGACCGGATCGCGGCCATCACCTTCGACAGCGAGATCGAGTTCCTGATGCGCAAGGCCGCCGGCGTCGTCGCCATGGGGGGCTACAACACGTTCTGCGAGATCCTGTCCTTCGACCGCCGGGCGATCCTCGTGCCCCGGACCGAGCCGCGGCGGGAACAGGCGATCCGGGCGCTGGCGGCCGAGCGGCTCGGCCTCGCGCGGGTGCTGATGGAGGCGGAAGGCCGGGCGCCCGGGCGCATGGCGGCGGCGCTCCGCGACCTGCCGGGACAGGACCCGCCGTCGCGGGTTCTGGTGCCGGGTCTCCTGGACGGCCTCGACGCGGTCGCGCGCCGCGTCCGGGCGCTGACCGCCCGCGGCGGCGCGAACGTCCCGGCCCGGCCGTACCTGCAGGCCTATTCGTGAGCGCCAAACGGGTCGCCGTGGTGCTGAAGGGCTATCCGCGGCTCTCCGAGACCTTCATCGCGCAGGAGTTGCTGGCGCTGGAACGGTGCGGCCTGGCTCTCGAGATCTGGTCCCTCCGGCGCCCGACCGATCGGGCCCGCCATCCGATGCACGCGCAGATCCGCGCGGAGGCCGCCTACCTGCCCGAGTACCTGCGCGACGCGCCGCTGCGGGTGTCCCGGGGCGTCGGCGCCGCGCTCCGGCGGCCGAACCTGCCCGCGCTCCTGGCGCTGTTCGCCCGCGATCTCCGGCGCGACCCGACGGCGTCGCGGCTGCGGCGCCTCGGGCAGGCCCTGGTCCTCGCCCGGGAATTGCCGGCCGAGGTCGCCCATATCCACGTGCACTTCCTGCACACGCCGGCCAGCGTCGCCCGCTACGCCGCGCTCCTGACCGGGCGCCGGTGGAGCTTCTCGGCGCATGCCAAGGACATCTGGACCACGCCCGACTGGGAACTGGCCGAGAAGCTGCGCGACGCCGAATGGGGCGTGACCTGCACCCGTGACGGCCTCGCCCGGCTCGACAGCCTCGCCCCGGGCCGGACGCTCCTCGCCTATCACGGGCTCGATCTCGCCCGGTTCCCCGACGCGCCGCCGCCGCGCGAGCCGCGCGACGGGACGGACCCGGACCGCCCCCTCCGGCTCCTCTGTGTCGGCCGGCTCGTCGCCAAGAAGGGGCACGACGACCTCATCGACGCCCTCGCCGCCCTGCCCGCGCACCTGCACTGGTGGCTCGACCTGATCGGCAGTGGCGAGCGGCGCGAAGCCCTGGAGGCCCGGGTCGCTGCCTGCGGCCTGGCGGAGCGGGTCCGCTTCCGCGGCGCCCTGGCGCAGCCCGCGGTGATTGAGGCCATGCGCGCGGCGGACCTCTTCGTCCTGCCGACGAAGCCCGCCCCTGGCGGCGACCGCGACGGCCTGCCGAACGTGCTGATGGAGGCCGCGAGCCAAGCGCTCCCGATCCTGGCGACCGCCTTCGCCGGCACGCCGGAATTCATCACCGACGGTGTCCACGGCGTCCTGACGCCGCCCGGCGAGCCGGCGGCGCTGGCCGAGGCCCTGGTCCGTCTCGCGGGCGATCCGGGCCTCCGTCAGCGGCTCGGCGCGGCGGCCCTGGCCCGGCTCGTGCAGGACTTCTCCGAGGAAGCGGCGATCGCGCTGATCGCCGGCCGGCTGCGCGCGTCCGCGGGTCTGCCGCAGGGCGCGGTCGCCCGCGAATCGGAGTTGTCCGCGTGCGCGTCCTGATCGCGGTCACGCATCTGCTCGGCGCGGGGCACCTCACCCGCGCGGCCGCCATCGCCCGCGCCTTCGCGGCGGCCGGCCACGAGACGATGCTGGTCTCGGGCGGCGTCCCGGCACCGATGGTCCGACAGGACGGGTTGCGCCGCGTGCAGCTGCCGCCGCTCCGGATCGCCGGCACGGACTTCTCGACGCTGCTGGACCCCGACGGAGGCCCGGCCGGGCCGGCGCTCCTCGAACGCCGCCGAGCCCTGATGGTCGATACCCTGGCGGCCTTCGAGCCTGACGCGGTGATCACCGAGCTGTTCCCGTTCGGCCGGCGCGCCCTGGCGGCCGAGTTCCTCGCCCTGGTGGACGCGGCCCGCGCCCGGCGCCCGCGCCCGCTCGTCCTCGCCTCCGTGCGCGACGTCCTCGTGGCCTCGACCAAGCCGGAGCGGATCGCCCAGGCGCACGCGCGTGTGGCGGACCTCTACGACGCCGTGCTGGTGCACGGCGACCCGGCCCTGATCCCTCTCGAGGCCTCGTGGCCCCTCGACGCGGCCACCGCCGCGAAGGTGCGTTACACCGGCTACGTGGACGAGGGGACCGTGCCCGCGCCGGCCTCGCGCCGCTCCGGCGTGGTGGTCGCCGCCGGATCCGGACCGGCCGGGCTGGTCCTGCTGCGCGCGGCCGCAGGCGCGGCCCGGCTTCGGCCGGATCTCGGCTGGCGGATCCTGGCCGGCCACGGCGTCCCCGAGGCCGAGCTGTCCGAGATCGGTCACGGTCTCGCGCCCGGCATCCTCGGTCGCGCCCAGCCGGACTATCGCGCGCTCCTGGCCGGCGCCGCCCTGTCGGTCAGCCAGTGCGGCTACAACACGGCCGTCGATCTCCTCGCCACCGGCACACCCGCTGTCCTCGTGCCCTTCGAGGCCGGCGGCGAGACCGAGCAGCGCCTGCGCGCCGAGCGCCTCGCCACCCGGGGACTCGCCCGGGTGCTGCCGGAATCGGAGCTGACGCCCGGGACCCTGGTGGAGGCCATCGCGTCGCGGGGCGTCCTCCCCGCGCCCGGCGATCCCGGGATCGATCGGGACGGCGCAGCGCGCACGGTCGCGCTGGTCGAATCCCTCCGCGGGGGCGAGCGATCGCGCCCCGTCCGGGCTAAGCCGGCCGAGCCGGCCCTCGACGCTCTCCGCCGTGCTCTCGACGCCGTCGCGGCGCGGGGCCTGCGCGTGCCGCTGTTCTGGCGCGACGACGACGCGGTCGCGGGCGGTCCGGACCTCGACCGCCTCATCGGTCTCGCCGAGCACCACGGCGTCCCGCTGCTCCTCGCCGCGATCCCGGCCGGCATCGACGCCTCGCTGCCGCGGCGGCTCGAAGCGGCTGCCGGTGTATCCGTCGCCGTCCACGGCCTCGCCCACCACAACCACGCCCCGCCGGGCGAGAAGCGGGCCGAGTTCGGCGCGCACCGCCCGCTCGAAACCCTGGTCGCCGACGCCGCTGCCGGTCTCCGGATCGCCCGGCAGCGTCTGCCGGAAGGCTCGCTGCTGCCTGTCTTCGTACCGCCGTGGAACCGCGTCGCGCCGGAGCTCGCCGCCGCCCTGCCGGATCTCGGCTATCGCGGCCTCTCGGCCGTGCCCGGCCCGTCGATCCCGGGTTTGCGCCGGCTCGATGCCACCCTCGATCCGATCGACTGGCGGGGCAGCCGGTCCCTGCGCGATCCGGAAGCCCTGCTGCGCGGCCTCGCCGCCGACATCGCGGGCGCGCCGGAGCGGCCGCTCGGCCTGCTGACGCACCACCGCGTCCACGACGAGGCCGTCTGGGACTTCGCCGGCGCCCTCGTGGCCAACCTCCTGCGGCACCCGGCGATACAGGTCGTGGATGTTCGGGCGCACTTCGGCGCGTCCGCGATGGACAAGGGGCCGGCGGCATCTAAGTCTCAGGTCTCACAGATCGCGAGGACGGGTTGAGCCCGCTATTGTCCATCCGCGACCTCGCGGTCGCGTTCCGCACGGAGAGCGGTCCGTTCGAGGCGCTGCACGGCCTGTCCCTCGACGTTCACCGCGGCCGCACCCTCGCCCTGGTCGGCGAGTCCGGTTCGGGCAAGTCGGTGACCGCCCAGGCGATTCTGCGGATCCTGCCGCCCTCCGCCGCCATCACCCGCGGTCAGATCCTGTTCCGGGACGGCGAGGTCGAGGCCGACATCGCGCGGCTCCCCTCCGAGGGCGAGGCGATGCGGGCGATCCGTGGCCAGCGCATCGCCATGATCTTCCAGGAGCCCATGACCTGCCTGTCACCGCTCCACACGGTGGGCGACCAGATCGGCGAGGCGCTGCGCATCCACACCGGGGCCGACCGCAAGGAGGCCGATGCCCGGACCGAGGGGGCGCTGGCCCGGGTCGGCTTCCCGGACCCGCACCGCGCCCTGCGGACCTACCCGTTCGAGTTGTCCGGCGGCCTGCGCCAGCGCGCCATGATCGCCATGGCGCTGATCCTGAAACCCGCCCTCCTCGTCGCCGACGAGCCGACCACCGCGCTCGACGTCACCACCCAGGCCCAGATCCTCGCCCTGCTGGCCCGGCTCCAGGAGGAGACCGGGATGGCGATCCTGCTGATCACCCACGACCTCGGCGTGGTCGCCAACATCGCCCACGACGTCGCCGTCCTCTATCGCGGACGCCTCGTCGAGGCGGGCCCGCGCGACACGGTGATGCGCGCGCCGGGCCACGCCTATCTCCGCGCGCTCCTCCACGCGGTGCCGCGCTTCGACATGGCGCCCGGCGAGCGGCTCACGCCGATCCGCCCGGCCAAGGCCGAGATCCCGCCCGGCCAGGCGCCCGCGCCCCTGGCCGGGCCGATCCTGCAGGTGGAGGGGGTGAGCAAGAGCTTCACGCTGCGCGCCGGTCGGCTGTGGCAGAAGCCGCGGATCGTCCACGCCGTGTCCGACGCCTCCTTGAGTTTGGCGGCGGGCCAGACGCTGGGGCTCGTCGGCGAGTCCGGGTCGGGCAAGACCACGGTCTCGAAGATGATCATGCGGGCGCTCCGGCCGGATTCCGGGCGGATCCTGTTCGACGACGGCAGCGGCCCGCGGGACGTCCACGGCCTGAGCGGCGACGCCCTCTTCGCCTATCGCCGCACGGTCCAGTTCGTGTTCCAGGACCCCTACGCGTCCCTCGATCCGCGCATGACCGTCCGGCAGATCCTGTCGGAGCCGATGGAGATCCACGGCGTCCCGGCGGCGGAGCGGCGGGAGCGCTGCCGCGCCCTTATGGCGATGGTCGGCCTGGAGCCCAGCGGTCTCGGCCGGTACCCGCACGCCTTCTCGGGCGGGCAGCGGCAGCGCATCGGGATCGCCCGGGCGCTCGCCCCGAAGCCGCGGCTGCTGGTGCTCGACGAGCCGGTCTCGGCCCTCGACGTCTCGGTCCAGGCGCAGATCCTGAACCTGCTCAAGGATCTCCAGGCCGCCCTGGGCCTCTCCTACCTCATCGTTTCCCACAATCTGGCAGTGATCGACTACATGGCGGACACGATCAGCGTGATGTGCCGGGGCCGCATCGTCGAGGAGGCGCCCCGCGCGGCCCTGTTCCGCCGGCCCGTCCATCCCTACACGCGGGCGCTGCTCGCCGCCGTGCCCGATCCGAGCCTGGACCATCCCCTCGACTTCGCGGCCGTCGCCTCCGACCGCAATGACCCGACCCGCTGGGAGGAGCCGTTCCGCTTGGCCCCCGACGAGGCCGGGGCGATGCGCCCGGTCGAGACCGGACACCGGGTGCGCTTCAGCGCCGCCCACAGTGCGGAGGCCGCGTGATGCAGGCCCGGCCGCCCGTGATGCTGGAGCGCCTGCGCCGCAAGGTGCTGTCGCCGTTCTTCGACCGCCTGGGCTACGACCTCGTACCGGCCGCCCCCGACTGGACCCACCGGCCGACCTCGCCGCGGGAAGTCGCCACCCTGCTCGAATCGGCCGCCGCCATCCTGGAACGCGATCTCGCCGCCGCCGGCCTCGTCCCCGACGGCGACGTGCTGGAGCAGGTCCGGGCGTTCTGGGCGCTGATACCCACCGCCCCCGTCCGGCAGCGGCGCGGCGGCAGCGGCTTCAACGGCGCGCTGCAGCTCTACGTCGCCATGCGGGCGCTGAAGCCCGACTTCGTGATCGAATCGGGCGTGTTCCGCGGGCTCACGACCTGGGTGATCCGGCAGGCCCGCCCGCAGGCGCAGATCTTCTGCCACGATCCGGACCTGTCGGGCCTGCAGTACCGCGACCGGCAGGCCCGCTACAGCACGGCGGATTGGTCGACCGCCGACTGGTCCATGCTCGACCCGGCGCGGACGGTGGCGTTCTTCGACGACCACGTCGCCCAGGGCCGGCGGGTCGTGGAGGCGCGGGCGCGCGGTCTGACCCGGCTGCTGTTCGACGACGACGCGGCCGGGCACCGGATCCACGCCCATGGCGGCCCCGCGCACCCGACCATCGCGATGATCACCGGGCCCGAGCGCAACCCGGAGCCGATCCGGTGGACGCGGAACGGCCGCCATTTCGAGCAGCCGGCCGACGACGCCCTGGTGCGGCAGGCCGCCGGGTTGATCGCCCGGTCCCACGCCTTCGACGACCTGCACAGGGCGACCGGCTACTCGCCCGCCCGGCTCACCTCCGTGACGTTGCGGGGCAGCTCATGAAGGCCTGGGACATTCAGGACGGCACCCCGTCCGCTCTCCCGCTGCGGGGCGGGAACGACAGCACCGTGTCCCGCCGCGCCCTGCTCGCCGGGCTCGGCGCCAGCCTGATCTGGTCGCGCGCGCCGTCGCGGGCCTTCGCCGACACCCCGCCGGCCGACGCGCCTGGCCCGCCGACCACCCCCTACGTGGCCGACCTCGCCGCCCACGGACGCCGCCTCGGCAGCGCGGGCGGCACGATCCGCACCCTGATCGCCAAGGCGCGGGACGTCCGCTACCTGTCGGTCTACGGCTACACCCGCCTCGTCGGCTACGATTCCGACCTCAACCTGCGGCCCGACGTGCTGGAGCGCGTCGACGTCGAGGGCGGCCGCTTCACGTTCACGCTCCGCCAGGGCCACCGCTGGTCGGACGGGCACCCGTTCACCGCGGAGGATTTCCGCTACTACTGGGAGGATGTCGCCAACGAGAAGGCCCTGAGCCCCGACGGGCCCGCGGCCTTCTTCCGGGTCGACGGCAAGCTCCCGGAGGTGGAATTCCTCGATCCGGTCACCGTCCGCTACAGCTGGGACCGGCCGAACCCGATGTTCCTGCCGGCCCTGGCGGCGCCGCGCGACCCGCTGATCTACCGGCCGTCGCACTATCTCAAGCCGTACCACGCCCGCTACGTCGGCAAGGAGGCGGCCGACGCGAAGGCCAAGGCGCTGAAGCTCCGCAGCTGGGCGGCCCTGCACAATCGCCTCGACGACAATTACGAGCTCAACAACCCGGACTGCCCGACCCTGCAGGGCTGGGTCCCGCGGACCCGCTCGCCGGCCACCCGGTTCCGGTTCGAGCGCAACCGCAGCTACCACCGGGTCGACACGGCCGGCACGCAGCTCCCCTACGTCGATTCCATCGTGATGGACGTGGCCTCGCAGGGCCTCCTGGTCGCCAAGACCAATGCCGGCGAGGCCGACCTGATGTTCCGCGGCCTGATGATGCCCGACATCCCGAGCCTCAAGGAGGGTGAGGCGGCGCATCGCTACCGCACCAACCTGTGGCCCGTGGCCCGCGGCTCGGAGATCGCGCTCTACCCGAACCTGACCACGACGGATCCGGCGTGGCGGCAGCTCAACCGCGACGTGCGTTACCGGCACGCCTTGTCGCTCGCCATCGATCGGCGCACCCTCAACAACACGCTCCTGTTCGGCCTGGGCACCGAGGGCAACGACACGATCGTGCCGGAGAGCGCGCTGTTCGAGCCCGAGATGCGGACCCTCAACGCCGCCTACGACCCGGCCCGGGCCGCCAAGCTTCTGGACGAGATCGGGCTGACGGCCCGCGACGGTTCTGGCACGCGGCTGCTCCCCGGCGGTCGCGCCCTGGAACTGGTGGTGGAGAGCGACGGCGAGGCCGAGATGGTCCTCGACGCGCTGCTGCTCATCACGGAGTTCTGGCGCGAGGTCGGGATCCGCCTGATCACCAAGCCGCAGGAGCGCACGAACCTGCACCGGCGCTCGATCGCGGGCGTGACCGTCATGGTCGCCGCCCAGGGCCTCGACCTCGCCGTCCCGACCGCGATCATGCCCCCGACCGAGCTGAGTCCGGCCCAGCCGGAGCATTATTCCTGGCCGCTGTGGAGCATGAACGTCGAGAGCCGCGGCAAGAGCGGCGAGCCCTGCGACGTACCGGAGGTCCAGCGCCTCATCGAGCTCGACCGGGAGTGGCGCCACACCGACGATGCCGGCCGGCAGGCCGCGATCTGGCGCGAGATGCTGATGAACCACGCGCACAACACCTGGGTGATCGGCACGGTGGCGGGCGCGCTCCAGCCGGTGGTCGGCGCCGATCGCCTGATCAACCTCCCGAAGCGCGCCCTCTATTCCTGGGAGCCCACCGCGATGATCGGCGTGCAGCGCCTCGACGAGCTGTTCTGGGACACGGGCACTGAAACCGGCGCCGACAAGCGCGCGGAGGCCCGGTGATCGTCCAGATCCTCCGCCGCGTCGTCACGATGGCGGTGACGCTGCTGGTCATCTCGGCGCTCGTCTTCGTGATCATCAAGCTGCCGCCGGGCGACTACCTGACCAACCGGATCATGGAGCTGCGGGCCACCGGCGACGCGAGCTCCGTGGCGAAGGCCGAGCTGCTCATCAAGCAGTACGGGCTCGATCGGCCGGTCTGGCAGCAGTACCTGATGTGGATCGGCGTGCTGCCCGGATCGGTCGGGTTCTCCGGGCTGCTCCAGGGCGACTGGGGCTGGTCGTTCGAGTACGACAAGCCGGTGGCGGACGTCGTCGGCGACGCCCTGTGGCTGACCCTGCTGATCAACCTGACGGCGGTGGTGTTCGTCCACCTCGTGGCGATCCCGGCGGCGATCTACTCCGCGACGCACCGGAACACGCTCGGCGACGCCGTCGTCACCCTGCTGGGCTATGTCGGCCTCGCGGTGCCGGGCTTCCTGCTCGCCCTGATCCTGCTGTTCTACGCCAACCGGTGGTTCGGGCTGTCGATCGGCGGCCTCTACGATTCGGCCCTCACCAACCAGCCCTGGACCTGGGAGAAGGTCCGCTCGCTCATGGCGCACCTAATCGTGCCGACGCTGGTGATCGGCCTCGGCGGCACCGCGGCCATGATCCGGCGCATGCGCGCCAACCTGCTCGACGAGCTGGCCAAGCCCTACACGGTGACCGCCCGCGCCAAGGGCCTGCCGCCCCTGCAGGCGCTGCTGAAATACCCGTTCCGGATGTCGCTCAACCCGTTCGTCGCGGATATCGGCAACCTGCTCCCGCACCTCGTCTCGGGGTCGGTGCTGGTCTCCCTGGTGCTCAGCCTGCCGACCGTCGGGCCGCTGCTTCTCGAGGCCCTGCGCAGCCAGGACCAGTTCATGGCCGGGTTCATCCTGATGTTCGTCGCGGCCCTCACCCTCGTCGGCATGCTGATCTCGGACCTGATCCTGGTCTGGCTCGATCCGCGCATCCGCATGGGCCTGCGATGACTCGCCCCGCGATGACCGACGCGCTGCCCGCATCCGGACACTTCGTCGATCCGGCGCCCTTCGAGCCGGAGGCCCGGACCGAGAGCCCGGTCGCCACGGCCTCCGCGTGGCGGCTCATCCTCCGCAAGTTCCTGCGCCACCGCCTCGCCGTGGCCTCGGCCCTGATCCTGCTCGCGCTCTACGCGACCGTGCCGTTCGTCGAGCAGCTCGCGCCCTATGGACAGGCCCGCCGCAACGGCGACTTCCTCTACGCGCCGCCACAGGGCGTGCACCTGTTCCACGAGGGCCGCTTCGTCGGGCCGTTCGTCTACCCCTACCGGGCCCATCTCGACCTCGACACGTTCCGCCGGGACTACAAGGTGGACGCCGCCGCCCCGCAGCCGCTGCGCTTCCTCTGCCGGGGCGACGGCTACGACTGGCTGGGGCTCGTCCGCACCGACCTGCACCTCGTCTGCCCGCCGGAGAACGGCACGCTGTTCCTCCTCGGCACCGACAAGCTCGGGCGTGACCTGTTCTCGCGCATGATCTACGGGGCCCGAATCTCCCTCACCATCGGCCTCGTGGGCGTCGCCATCTCGTTCGCGCTCGGGCTCTTCTTCGGCGGCATCGCGGGCTATTTCGGCGGCTTCGTCGATGCCGGGGTGCAGCGGCTGATCGAGGTGGTGCGCTCCCTGCCGGAGCTGCCGCTCTGGCTCGCCCTGTCGGCGGCGCTGCCGCCGAACTGGAGCCCGCTGCTGATCTTCTTCGGCATCACGGTGATCCTCGGCCTGCTCGACTGGCCGGGGCTCGCGCGGGCGGTGCGCGGCAAGCTCCTGGCGCTGCGGGAGGAGGATTTCGTCCAGGCCGCCGAGCTGATGGGCGCCTCGCCGACCCGGGTGATCGGCCGCCACCTGATCCCGAACTTCATGAGCCACCTGATCGCGTCGGCGACGCTGTCGATCCCGACCATGATCCTCGGCGAGACCGCCCTGTCGTTCCTGGGCCTCGGACTCAGACCGCCGGTGACCAGCTGGGGCGTGCTGCTCAACGAGGCGCAGAATCTCGCGGCGGTGCAGCTCTACCCCTGGCTGCTCCTGCCGGTCCTGCCCGTGCTGGTGACGGTGCTCGCCTTCAACTTCATGGGCGACGGCCTGCGCGACGCTGCCGATCCGTACCACTGACGGGCGCGCGCCGCGCCGTGTGGCCTACCCGGCGAGCGGCAGCGGCGCGATCCGCGTCGGGGCGGCGACGCCCTTGCGCTCGAGGAGGCCCGGCGGCGGCACCGGGGCGTCGATGGTGCACACCACGCCGGTCGGCTCGTAGCTCAGCACCACCTCGCCGGCGAGCTCGCGCGCCAGACTGCGCTCGATCAGGCGCGAGCCGAATCCGGTCCGCGTCGGCTTCTTCACCGGCGGGCCGCCGCGCTCGGACCAGCGGAGCGAGAGCTGCATCTCGTCCAGGCGCCGCACCGTCCAGGCGATCTCGACCGTGCCGCCCTCGGTCGAGAGCGCGCCGTACTTCACGGCGTTCGTGCCGAGCTCGTGCAGGGCCATGGCGATGGACAGCGCGAGCCGCGGCGGCAGCCGCAGGGCCGGTCCCTGAACCTGGAACCGCGAGGCCCGGCCGTCGCCGGCCTCCAGCGGCCGGATCGCGTCCGCCACGACGGCTGAGAGTTCCGCCCCCTCCCAGCTCTCCCGGGTCAGCACGTCGTGCACCCGCGCCAGGGCGAGGAGGCGCGCCTCGAAGGCGGCGCGCGCCGCGTCGGCCTCGGCGCCTTCCAGCCCGCGCAGCGACTGGGCCGCGATCGACTGCACCGTCGCCAGGGTGTTCTTCACCCGGTGGTTCAACTCGTGGATCAGGAGCAGGAGGTGCTCCTCGGCGTTCTTCGTGTCGGTGATGTCGATGTTGCAGCCGGTGTAGCCCAGGAAGTTCTGGGCGTCGTCGAGCCGCGGCACGCCCTCGCACTGGAGCCAGCGCACCGCGCCCGTCCGGTCGATCACCCGCGCCTCCGTGCGGAACGGGATCCGGGCCTCGAACGCCTCCGTGAAGGCGCTGCGGAAATTCTTCAGGTCGTCGGGATGCACGATCTGGTGCCAGCCGTCGTCGTTGAACCGTGCGGCCGGCAGCCCGAACAGGTGCTCGAAATGGAGGTTGGCGAAGCTGACCGCGCCGGTCTCGTCGGTCATCCAGATCAGGGCCGGCGCCGAATCGGCCATGTGCCGGAAGCGCGCCTCGGACTCGCTCAGGGCGCTCAGACCGCGCTTTGTCTCGGCGAGCGCCCGGTCGCGCTCCTCCTCCCGGGTGCGCAGCCGGAGAGACGCCTCCGACAGCACGACGCCGAGCCGCTGGATCTCGTGGACCGGCGACGACACGCGCGGGATCGCCTCGCCCCGGGCCAGGGCAGGCCCCGAAGCGGCCAGCAGCCGGAGGGGGCGCGAGACCCGCGACCAGAGGTTCACCGCCAGGAGCGACGAGGTGGCCAGCACCAGCAGGCCGAAGCCCGCGAAGGCCCAGATCCAGCGCCGCACCCGCGCGTCGACGAGGGCCTGCGGGATGCTGGTCGCGACCATCCAGCCGGTGAGCCGCGAGCGCGCCTCGATCACCACCACCGGCTTGTGCTGGCGATCCTGGCCCTCCCAGACCCCGGGCGTCGACGACTGCACCTGGCGGAGGCTGGCGAGGCGCTGCTTGCCGACCACCGCCTCGGGATCGGGCAGGCGCGCCAGGACGATGCCCGACCTGTCGCTGATCCCCGTCGTCCAGCCCGGGACGACCTCCCGGGACAGGATGCCCTGCAGGCGCGACAGGGGGACGGTGAAGCTCAGGATATAGCCGACCTCGCCGTCGACCATCACGGGCACGCCGACCGCGTAGGTGGCCTCGCTCGGCGTCGGGCCCGGCACGTAGCCGCTCACCATGGCGCGCTGCGTCCCGCGGGCCAGATCCTGGTCGAAGGGTAGCGTCACGACCGGCATCGGCGCACCGCGCGGCACGCCGGTATTCACCATCTCCTGCCCGTTGGGCCGGCGCAGGAGCACGTCCAGGTCGATCGATTCGCGGACGAGGCGCGCCTGGGCGTCGAACGCCTCGAAGTCGCCCTGCCGGATCCGCGGTGAGGTCGCCAGAGTCTGCAGCACCGACACGAGACCGGCGGTGTCGCGGTCCAGGGACAGGCCGATGCCGCGCACGTTCTCGCGGGCGTCCTGCTCGAACCGTGCCCGCTCGGCGGAGGCGTAGCGCATCAGCAGGATGCTGGTGAACAGCAGGCCGGGGCCGATCAGCGCGATCACCAGCGCGATCAGGTAGACCTGGGTCGAGAAGCCGTTTCGCCCGAAGCGGTGCAGCCGCCGCGACAGCCAGGAACGGCGCGCGGGAATCACCGCGGGGACGCCCGCGCCCTCGGCGTGATGGTCCGGACTCAAGCGGGGTCCGTCCCCGGCCCGCGGTGCCACGCGGGCTCGTCGCCGTTCCCTCGCCTCATGACCGGTCGATATGACCGAGATCGCGTGTCGGGTCGAGGTGGTCGCGCACGCGCTGCTTCAGCGCCTTCACGTCCGGGAAACCGCCGTCGCGCACCCGTTCCCACAGGAGCACCCCGTCCAGTTGGATGTTGAAAGCGCCCCCCGTGGCCGGGACGAGGGCGACCTCGCCCAGATCATCGCGAAACGTCGAGAGGAGTTCCTGCGCCATCCAGGCGGAGCGCAGCAGCCAGTTGCATTGGGTGCAGTACGTGATCGCGACGCGCGGCCGTCCTGGCCTCGCCGCGCCCTCCACCGTCACGTCGCTGCCGGGCTTCGCGCCCGCTGGCCCATCGTGCATGCCCGCACAGCGCACCCGGCCGGCGCCCTTGTCAACCTCACGCACGCGCACGTCGGCGTGCCCCGGGCCGGCGACGGCGGCGCTCCGCCGAGTGCGGTGCGTATCTGGACGCCTGCTCGAACGCTCGTCCGGCTGTCAGCCAACATCGCCGGCCGCGCTTGACGTCGCGGCCCGCCGCGCTCTAGAAGGCCCGCCACCGGGTCGCGGCGCCCCCACGGGCGAGCGGCGATGGCGTGCGCTCAGGCAGCACGCCGGTACGGACGGTTAGCACAGCGGTAGTGCGTTCCCTTCACACGGGAAAGGTCGCAGGTTCGATCCCTGCACCGTCCACCATCATCCCTATCCCCCGAAGGTCTGATCCCGCGGCTCCCCGCGTCGGTTTGCCACCCGAAAAGCGCGTGCTAAGGGCGCTCGATCGGTGAACGCATAAGCTTGGACCCGGCCCGATCCGGGTCGCAGGTCACAGGCAGGGGAAGGGCGGGAACAGCCATGAAGGACATCCTCGACAAGCTCGAAGAGCGGCGGGCGCAGGCCCGGCTCGGCGGCGGTGAGAAGCGCGTCGAGGCCCAGCACAAGCGCGGCAAGCTCACGGCGCGCGAGCGCATCGAACTCCTCCTCGACCACGGGTCGTTCGAGGAGTTCGACATGTTCGTGCAGCACCGCTCCACCGATTTCGGCATGGAGAAGCAGAAGATCCCCGGCGACGGCGTCGTGACCGGCTGGGGCACGATCAACGGCCGCACGGTCTTCCTCTTCTCGAAGGACTTCACGGTTTTCGGCGGCTCGCTGTCCGAGGCGCATGCCCAGAAGATCGTGAAGGTTCAGGACATGGCGCTGAAGATGCGCGCCCCGATCATCGGTATCTTCGACGCCGGCGGCGCGCGCATCCAGGAGGGCGTCGCGGCGCTCGGCGGCTACGGCGAGGTGTTCCGCCGCAACGTCATGGCCTCGGGCGTCATCCCGCAGATCTCGGTGATCATGGGTCCCTGCGCGGGCGGCGACGTCTACTCGCCGGCCATGACCGACTTCATCTTCATGGTTCGCGACACGAGCTACATGTTCGTGACCGGCCCCGACGTGGTGAAGACCGTCACCAACGAGGTCGTGACCGCCGAGGAACTCGGGGGCGCCAAGGTCCACACGACCAAGTCGTCGATCGCCGACGGGTCCTTCGAGAACGACGTCGAGGCGATCCTCCAGATCCGCCGCCTCCTCGACTTCCTCCCGGCGAACAACATCGACGGCGTGCCGGAGCTGGAGAGCTTCGACGACGTCAACCGGATCGACGCGTCCCTCGACACGCTGATCCCCGACAACCCGAACAAGCCCTACGACATGGGCGAGCTGATCCGCCGCGTGGTGGACGAGGGCGACTTCTTCGAGATCCAGTCCGCCTACGCGCGCAACATCATCACCGGGTTCGGCCGGATCGAGGGCCGGACCGTCGGTTTCGTGGCCAACCAGCCGCTGGTGCTCGCGGGCGTGCTCGATTCGGACGCCTCGCGGAAGGCCGCGCGCTTCGTGCGCTACTGCGACGCCTTCGGCATCCCGATCGTCACCTTCGTGGACGTGCCGGGCTTCCTGCCGGGCACGGCGCAGGAATACGGCGGCCTGATCAAGCACGGCGCCAAGCTGCTCTTCGCCTACTCACAGGCGACGGTGCCGCTGGTCACGATCATCACCCGCAAGGCCTTCGGCGGCGCCTACGACGTCATGGCGTCGAAGCACGTCGGCGCGGACGTGAACTACGCGTGGCCGACGGCGCAGATCGCCGTGATGGGCGCGAAGGGCGCGGTCGAGATCATCTTCCGCAGTGAGATCGGCGACCCGGAGAAGATCGCGGCGCGCACCGGCGAGTACGAGGACCGGTTCCTCTCGCCCTTCGTGGCGGCCGAGCGCGGCTACATCGACGAGGTGATCATGCCGCACTCGACCCGCCGCCGGATCGCCAAGGCCCTCGGGATGCTCCGCACCAAGAAGATGGAGCAGCCCTGGAAGAAGCACGACAACATCCCGCTCTGAGGCGGGCGCACGGGCCGGCGGCCGCGCCGCCGCCGGTCTCAGCTGCGGTTGCTGTTCTCGATCACCGCGCACAGCGTCAGCGGGCCCTTGTCGGGCGACACCATCGCCGAGCAGGTGACCCGGGCCCCGCCGAGATCGACGTTGCTGTGCCTGAGCTTCGTGGCCGTCGCCTGGGCCCGGTGCGCGGCCTCGGTGATCACGGCGGCATCGATGCCGGTCACCGCGTGCCCGGCCTGCCCGAACAGGTCGTAGTAGCGGTCGGGCGGGTTCGCCCCGCGAAACTGCGCGCCCACAGAGGACAAGTCTGGCCCGCCGCAGGCCAGCGTCAGGGTCATGTCCGGACCGGCCGTGAAGCTCGCGTAGTCGCTCCGGCGCTCGGCCGTCTTGGCCGCCGTCTCGGCCGTGACCTTGTCGACGAGCGCGTCGCAGGACTGTGCCCGGACGGGGCCGGCGCCGGCCGAAAGGGCGGTGAAGACGAGGAGAGGCAGAAGCGCGCGCATGCCCGCGAGGTAGCGCAGCGGTCCGGAAAGGCGAGCGGCGCGGCGTTCCGGCGCGCCTTGCCCCACCCCGATGCGGATCAGGCGGATTCGCCTCGTCCCCTGACCAGGACGGGTCCCTCGCCGACGAGCAGGCGCCGCTTGAGGCGGGCGATGCCCTCCCGCTGCAACTCGCTGGGCGGGGAATGCGCGCTGGCCACCTGGGTCAGCATCGCGATCAGCTCGCCCCGCTCGGCCACCGTCAGCGCGTCGCGCAGAAGCGGCGCCAGGGCGTCGGCGACCTGCGAGAACGGGAGACGCGCCTGCGTGTAGCCCCAGGCCCGCTCGAAGGTGGCCGAGATCCGATCCACCTCGAGCGGACGCTCCATGTATTCGAGGATCCGCGTCTTCTCGCTGGCGGTGAGGGGGCTGCCGGTCCGGACCAGCTGAATCATCAGGATCACCGCCGCCAGGCGCGGGTCTCGGACGCGCTGCAACGGCGTCCCCACGAGGTTCTGGAAGGTCGAGACGGCGCGGCGCTGAAGCCCCTTCGTGTCCCGGTTGACCTCCTGCAGGCCCTTGACGGCTCCGTGCGTCCGCAAGATCCAGAACAGTCCCGCGACGATGATCCCGATGAGGCCGAGCAGGATCGGCATGAGCGTCCCCAGATCGAATCGACGCGGGACGCTCTCACGCACATCTCGGTGTGTCAAACCCGCGTCAATGCCTGCGAATGACGGCTGTGACTTGCAAGATCGCGCGCGCAGGCGACACATCCATTGTGCGCGACCCGGATCTACTTCACGGATGCGGCGACCGTCGGCGTCCGCGTGACGCGCTCGCGTGCTCAGCTGGCGGTCGCGGACGCGTCCGACGTGCCGAGCTCGAGGAGGACGATCTCCGGAGGGACGCCCATCCGCACTGGGATCCGGCTCATCCCGAAACCGCCCGAGACGATCATGTGGCGGCCGTCCTGGACGATGTGGCCGTAGGAGTAATCGTGGCCGCGCACCTTCCGGATGGCGGGGGCGTGGCCGAACAGCCGGACCTGGCCGCCATGGGTGTGGCCGGCGAGGGTCAGCGAGACGCGGTCGGGCACGGAGACGAAGATGTCGGGTTCGTGGGCCATCAGGATCACGGGCGCCGAGTCCGTGACCGCTCGCAGCGTTCGCGGCAGGTCGGCCAGGCTGAACGTGCTCCACGCGTTGAGGAACGGCAGCTGGTCGCCGAGCCCGGCCAGCCAGAACGGCCGCCCGTCCTTCACGAGGCGCACGGCCTGATTCTCCAGGACCGGGATGCCCTGCGCCTCCAGCAGGCGCCGCACCGCCGGAACGCCGCGGCCGGCCCGCTGGACGGCGTGGTCGTCCCACCAATCGTGGTTGCCGAGGATCGCGTGCGTGCCGAGGGGCGCCTTCAGCTCCGTCATCATCCGGGCGAACTGGTCGAGCGGCAGCTTGCGCCACGCGATGCGCCCGGCCGGGTAGTCGCCGAGCAGCAGGACCAGATCGGGCGCGAGGGCGTTGGTGGCCGCGACGATCTCCGCCACCCGGTCGAACGGCATGTACGGCTCGCAGATGTGGAAATCCGCCAGCACCGCCACCCGCAGGCGCAGCGCCGGATCCCAGCGCGGCAGGGACGGCGCGTAGGACGTGACCACGAGCCGGTGCAGCGGCTCGACGTCGAAGGCGTAGACGCCCGTCGCGGCGGTGAGGCCGGCGCCCACGCCGAGCCCGGTCAGGAACTGCCGGCGGCTCGGCATGATCAGCATCGCGATAAGACCTGTAGGCTCCAGAACCCGCCGGGGTCCCGCTAGGCGCGCAGTCCGGCGAAAGCGGGGCGGGCCGCCTTCACGGCCGCGAGACCCTGGCCCGAAACCGGTTGACGGAATGTGGCCTGCCGCCGCGCTCGGTCTATAAGGCAGTGTCTCGTCCAGCGAAGCGATCCGGAACAGATGTTGAACCGCCCCCTGCGCATCGGCACCCGCGGCTCTCCGATGGCGCTCGCGCAGACCGGGATGGTGCGCGACCGGATCGTGGCGGCCAATCCGGGCCTCGAGACCGAGCTGGTGGTCGTGACCACCGTGGCCGACAAGATCCTGGACCGGCCCCTGTCCGAGATCGGCGGCAAGGGCCTGTTCACCAAGGAACTCGAGCAGGCCCTGTTCGCCGGCGAGGTCGACGTCGCCGTGCATTCGATGAAGGATGTGGAGACCTGGCTCCCCGACGGTCTCACCATCGCCTGCATCCTCGCGCGCGACGACCCGCGGGACGCGTTCCTGTCGCCGCACGCCGACGGACTGGCGGGGCTGCCGGCCGGCGCCCGGGTCGGGACCTCGTCGCTCCGCCGCGGCGCGCAGGTGCTGATGCGACGGCCCGATCTCCGAGTGGTCCCGCTGCGGGGCAACGCCAACACCCGGATGCGCAAACTCGAGGCCGGCGAGTGCGACGCGACGCTCCTCGCCATCGCGGGCCTGGAGCGCCTCGGCCTGGAGAGCATGGCGCGCAGCGTCCTGTCGGTCGAGGAGATGCTGCCGGCCGTGGCGCAGGGCGCCCTGGGCATCGAGTGCCGCTCGGACGACGCGGCGATCCGCGACCTCCTGGCGCCCATCGCCTGCGCGCGGACCACCATCGCGGTCTCGGCCGAGCGGGCGCTGCTCGCGGAACTCGACGGATCCTGCCGGACGCCCATCGCCGCCCTGGCGCAGATCGACGGGGACACTCTGCGGATCGACGGGCTGCTGTTCCTGCCCGACGGCAGCCGCCACTGGGCGGCGTCCCGGCAGGGACCCGTCGCGGAGGCGGAGCGGATCGGCCGCGAGGCGGGCGCGGCCCTCAAGGCGGCGGCCGGCGACACCTATACCCGCCACCTCCAGTGAGGGCCGGCCGATGCCCCGCGTGACTGTGGTCGACGTCTTCACGCACGCCGGCACGGGCGGCAATCCCTGTCCCGTCGTCTCCGACGCGCGGGCCCTCGACGCGGAGGCCATGCGGGGCGTCGCCCGGCGGTACGGCCACGAATCGGGCTTCGCGCTGCCGGCCGATGACCCGGCCCACGATCTGCACCTCCGCTTCTTCGTGCCGAACCACGAGATGGAGATGTGCGCCCACGCCACGATCGGCGTCCTGTGGGTGCTCGCCCGCGAGGGGCGCCTCCCGGACGGGTCGGTCCGCATCGCCACCGGCAGCGGTTCCGTAACGGGGTTCGTCAGCCCGCGCGGCGCGGATGCTTGGAGCGTCGCGATCACGCAGTCGGTCGGCCGCGTGCGGCCCCTGACGGACGAGCAGAGCGCCGCAGCTCAAGCGGCGCTCGGAATCGGGCGCGACGCCCTCGCTGCGCGGCCGGTCCACAACGCTGTGACGTCCCGGATCAAGACGCTCGTGCCGATGCGCGACTCGGCGGCGCTGAACGCCCTCGCGCCCGCAAGCGATGCCGTCGAGGCTGCCTGCACGCGGATCGGGTCGACCGGGCTCTACCCCTACGCCGTGCTCGACGGCCCGGCCCGGCTGTTCGAGGCGCGGCAGTTTCCCCGCGCCTCCGGCTATCCCGAGGACGCCGCCACGGGCATCGCGGCCGCAGCCCTGGCCTTCGGGCTGTTGCAGGACGGCCTCATCGAGCCGGACGACCGTCCGATCCGGATCCTGCAGGGTCGGGCTATGGGCCGCCTGTCCGAGATCCGGGTGCGGCTCGGCTTCGTGGACGGCCGCCCGGTCGGGTGCCTGCTGGAGGGCGACGTCGCGCTCGCCGAATCCGCCGACCGCGTGACCGCGACGGATGAGGGCGGCCGGATCGCGGGGTAGTGGCTCACCGCGCCGTCACGGCCCGGAGGCCGCCGTCGGTAACCGTGGCCTCAATCCGCCTTGCCGTCCCGGTCGCGGCGGATGCTGCGGCGGACCGCGATGAGCTGCCAGACCCCGACACCCAGCGCCAGGGCGAAGACGAGTCCGATATCGAGGGCGGCGAACAGCCCGTCGCGCACCGATGAGCCTCCGCCGCGTCGATCAGGACGGTGCGGAGCGGCCGAACGCCTCGCGCTCGCGCATCCGCTCGATCAGGTCGAGGACGTGCACGACCCGGCCGCCGACGTCCCACCAGGGCCGCAGCGCCGGGCGCGCGCGCATCGGCAGGACCGGCTCGGCCGCCACGGCCTCGATCAGGAACGCCGTCTCGGGAAGCGGGGCCGCGCCGAGGCCGGCCGCGTCCGCGGGCGTTCGGATCGCGCGGACGATCAGGGCGAGCTTCCGCGCCGTCGTGACCCGGGCGCGGTGGCGGACCGAATCGTAGCCCTGCGCCGCGACGACCCGGCCGATCTCGGCGTAGATCAGCCCCGCCGCCCGGATCGAGGGCCGGCAGCCGCGTGGCAGCACCGCGATGCCCGCCTCGGCGCGCGCGTAGAGGCTGTCCGCCTCGGCGAGGAGGCGGGCCACCACGCCGGCCAGGGCCGGGCTCGGCCGCGGATCGGCGAGGAACGCGTCCGGATCGAGCCCCGCCTCCCGCATCCAGTCCAGTGGCAGGTAGAGGCGGCCCATCCGCGCGTCCTCGCCGACGTCGCGCGCGATGTTGGTGAGCTGCATCGCGGCGCCGAGATCGCAGGCGCGGGCCAGCGCGTCGGGACAGCGGGTCCCCATGATCAGGGACATCATCGCCCCGACCGAGCCCGCGACCCGGGCAGCGTAGGCGTGGAGCGCCCCGAGATCGGCGTAGCGCCGGCCCTCGGCGTCCCAGGCGAAGCCCTCGATCAGCGCGCGCGGCAGCGCTTCCGGAATCGCGTGGGCCGCGACGATCTCCGCGAAGGCGCGGTCCGCCGGGGCGTCGGCGGGACGGCCCGCATAGGCCTGACCGATCCGGGCCTCGAGACGCGCCACGGCGCCGCGCCGGTCGGCCGGGCTCGCCGCATCGTCGACGAGATCGTCGGACAGCCGGCAGAAGGCGTAGAGGCCGTAAGCCGCCTCGCGCATGTCGGCCGGCAGCAGCTGGCCGGCCGCGAAGAAGCTCTTCGAACCGGCCCGGATCGCCATCCGGCAGGCGGTCCGGTCGGCCGCGGCGGCGAATTCAGGCGGTAACGCGGGCATCGGGGACCACGCTGTCGAGGATGCGGGCGGAGGACAGCACCCCGGGGAGGCCGGCCCCCGGATGCGTGCCGGCGCCCACGAGGTAGAGGTTGCGGACTGCGCTCGACCGGTTGTGCGGACGGAACCAGGCCGATTGCGTCAGCACCGGCTCCAGGCCGAATCCGGAGCCCCGGTAGCTCAGGAAATCGTCCTGGAAATCCAGCGGCGTCGTCACCTTCGAGGTCACGATGGCCTCCGACAGGCCAGGCATCACGCTCGCCTCGAGCAGGGCGGCGATCCGGCGCCGGTACGGTTCGGCGAGGGTCTGCCAATCCTGGCCGCCGGCGAGGTTCGGCACCGGGGCCAGCACGTAGAAGGCGTCGCATCCCGGTGGGGCGAGGCTCGGATCGGTGGCGGTCGGACGATGCAGGTAGAGGCTCGCGTCCTCGGCCAGCACCTTGCGGTCGAAGATGTCGGCGAGCAGGCCGCGGTATCGGGGCCCGAGCAGGATCGTGTGGTGATCCACCGCCGGGTAGCGCCGCTTGGTGCCGAAGTACCAGACGAATAGTCCCATCGACGAGCGGGCTCGCTGGAACCGCCCCGGGCTCCAGCGCTGCGCCTCCGGAAGCAGGCGCGCGTGCGTCACGGCCGAATCGGCGTTGGACACCACGACGTCGGCCGCGATCGTCTCGCCGCTGGTCAGGTCGACGCCGGTGGCCGCCCCCGCCTCGACCCGGATGCGCGCGACCTCGACGCCGAGGCGCAGGCGGCCGCCCTGCGACCGGATCAGCCGCACCAGCCCGTCGACCAGCTGCCCCGTACCGCCCATCGCGAAGTGAACGCCCCAGCGCCGCTCGAGGTCGGCGATCAGGCAGTAGATGGCGCTGGCCCGGAACGGGTTGCCGCCGATCAGGAGCGGATGGAAGCTGAAGACCGTGCGCAGCCGCTCGTCGCGGATGAAGCGCGCCACCACGTCGTGCACCGAGCGGTGTCCCGAGAGGCGCAGCAGGTCGGGCGCGATCTTGAGCATCGCGCCGACGCTGCCGAACGGCACGTGTCCGAGCTGCTCGAACCCGATCCGGCAGACGGCGCGGCTGTGCGCCATGAAGCGCTCGTACCCCGCGACGTCGTCCGGCGCGAAGCGGGCCACCTCGGCGCGCATCCGGTCCACGTCGCCGCTGTAGGCGAAGGACGTGCCGTCGGCGAAGCGGATCCGGTAGAAGGGATCCATCGGCACCAGCGTCACGTCGTCGGCGAGCCTGCGGCCGGCGAGCTGCCACAACTCCTCGAAGAGCTGGGGCGCGGTGACGATGGTCGGACCGGCGTCGAAGGTGAAGCCGTCCTGCCGGTGGACGCGGGCCCGTCCCCCGGGCTGCGCGAGGCGCTCCAAGACGGTGACGCGATAGCCGCGCGCGCCCAGCCGGACCGCCGCGGCGAGACCGCCGAAGCCCGAGCCGACCACGACGGCGTGCGGGCGCCGATCGATCTCTTGCGCAACCCGATGGTCGACCGCGAGTGTCAGCATTGCTTGACACTATCGCGGTCCTTTCACGCTGCGCAAGGACGAAATCAGGCGCGTCCCTGGTGATGATGGCCCTGTCAGAATTCGCCCGCGAGGCCGGCGCGGACACCGACGGCGTTGTCGCCGCCGTAGGCCACGCCCGCGGTCACCGCGATCGGGACGCAGCAGGTCGGCAACCGGTGCGCCACAGCGAGACCGCCGGCCCACTCGCCCCGGTAGGTCGCTCCGTTGGTGGCCCAGGTCGTCTTGCCCGGCGCCGACGGCATCGGCGCGGTCGCCATCGCGATGGCCATGGCGACGCCCTGCCGGGCCTCCTTGCGGGTCTGGATGGCGTAGCGCTGGACCGAGTCGGTCTTGGCTTCCAGGTTGTTGACCTGCGCCTGCACCGAATCGATCCGGTTGCCGAGGCCGGCGATCGTCGACGGTCCGTAGGCCGAGGCCGCGAGGTTACCGTTCGCGTCCGTGGTCACGAAGGCCGTCGCTCCGCTCTGGGCGGCGGCGCTCGCCTGCGAGGCGATGCCGGCCAGCGTGTAGGTGTTCGCGGAATTGCCGATCGCCACCTGGTTGGCCTGGGTCGTCTTCACGTTCGCGCCGATCGCGATCGTGTTGGCCTGATTGGCGGCCGCCCCGTTGCCGAGCGCGACGCTGTTGTTGCCGGCCGCCGAGGCGGCCGCACCGATGGCGGTGGATCCGGTCCCGGTCGCGCCGGCGACGAAGCCCAAGGCGGTGCTGCCGGCTCCGGACGCCGCGGAGGCCGTGCCGATCGCCGTTCCGCCGAGGCCCTGCGCGCTGGCCGCGTAGCCGAGGGCGACGCTGCCGGTGTTGGCCGCGCTGGCGCCCGTGCCGACCGCGGTCGAGGCCGTCCCGGCCGCGCTCGAACCGTAGCCCACCGCCAGCGCGTCGCTGCCGACGGCGATCGGCGCGGCCTGGTTGCTGGTGTTGTTCGCGGCGACGCCCGTGACGCTCGTGAGCTGCGAGAGCCTCAGCTCGTTGATGACGGTCTGCCCCTGGGACTGCGTCACGTTGCCGGTGATGATGTAGATGCCCTGATTGGACCCGCCACCAGTACCACCACCACCGGTTCCGCCTCCGCCGGTCCCACCCCCGCCGGTGCCGCCGCATGTGCCGCAGCCGCCCGTTCCGGTCCCTCCCGCGGTTCCCAGGGTCAGACCGGTGCCGAGCAGCCCGTCTCCCGGACCGGTCGTGCCGACGAGCACGCCGGTCCCGAGCACACCCCCGCCGGTGGTCCCGACGTTGAGCCCCGTTCCGAGGACGCCGGTCCCGGGAGCGGTGGTGCCGACCGTCACGCCGGTGCCGAGCACGCTGCCGCCGGTCGTGGTCCCGACATTGACGCCGGTCCCGAGGACGCCGGTCCCGGGATTGGTGGTGCCGACCGTGACGCCCGTGCCGAGAAGCCCGCCATTGGTCGTGCCGACATTGAGGCCGGTTCCGAGCACGCCGCTGCCGGGGCTGCTCGTGCCGATCGTGAGCCCGGTGCCGAGGATGCCATTCGTGGTTGTATCCAGCGCGCCGCGCAGGAGCTGCGCCTGGGCGGGTGTCGCCAGGGCCGTGCAGAGCAGGAGCCCGGCCGCGATCGGGATCGCGCGGGCGGCGCCCGGACGGAGGACAGCGATCGTCGCAGTCCGCGGCGTAACCGGGACGACGGTCAAGGGACGCATCTGGAACTCCATTGCTGCGCGGCCGGGGAGCGATTCCGATCCGGCCCTGCAACCCGTTGGTCGGCAAGCAGGAACGAGATGCAGCTTCTGGTAGAATGATTAACGCTAACTTTCAGTTGTATTTGGTTTCGTCGTTTCCCGTACAATGACGCGGTTCGCGGAGGCCGGCGTGCGCCCCGTGGCCCGCCTCAGAAAACGCGTGTTTGCGCGGCGATATCGCGCCGCAAAGGGGCTATAGGGGCTTGGAAATCCGAGCTTTCGGCAGGGAACGGACGCGTGATGGACGGTCGAGGTCAGACCATTTTCGTGGCGGGCCATCGCGGCATGGTGGGCTCGGCGATCGTGCGTCGCCTGCGTGAGCTCGGTCACGAGCGGATCCTCACGGCCGACCGCCGAACCCTCGACCTCCTCGATCAGGCCGCGGTCCGGCGCTTCTTCGCCGAGAACCGCATCGACCAGGTCTACCTCGCCGCCGCGCGCGTCGGCGGCATCCACGCCAACAACACCTACCCGGCCGAGTTCATCCACGAGAACCTGCTGATCCAGTCGAACCTGATCGACGCCGCGCACACGCACGGCGTCGACCGGCTGCTGTTCCTGGGCTCGTCCTGCATCTACCCGAAGCACGCGCCCCAACCGATGCGCGAGGACGCCCTGCTGACCGGGCTGCTCGAGCCGACCAACGAGCCCTACGCGATCGCCAAGATCGCGGGGATCAAGATGTGCGAGAGCTACAACCGCCAGTATGGGCGCCGCTATCGCAGCGTGATGCCGACGAACCTCTACGGCCCGAACGACAACTTCCATCCCGAGAACGCCCACGTGCTGCCGGCGCTGATGCGCCGCTTCCACGAGGCGAAGCGGGAGGGTCTGGCGAAGGTCACGGTCTGGGGCACCGGCCGGGCGATGCGCGAGTTCCTGCACGTCGACGACATGGCGCGGGCCAGCGTCTACGTGATGGAGATGGACGACGCGGTCTACGCCGCGAACACGCGCCCCGACCTGTCGCACATCAACGTCGGGACGGGTGAGGACTGCACCATCCGTCAGCTCGCCGAGGCGCTCGCGCGGGTGATCGGCTACGCGGGCGAGCTGGCGTTCGACGCGACCAAGCCGGACGGCACGCCGCGCAAGCTGATGGACGTGTCGCGGCTGCGGGCGATGGGCTGGCGGCCGGAGATCGCCCTCGAGGACGGCCTGCGCCAGACCTACGGCTGGTTCCTGGAGAACCACGCGACGCTGCGGAGCTGAGTGGGCCCGCCGTCGCGCCGCCCGGCTCACCGACCATCGCACAGCCACCGGGCATCCGCCCGGCGAGGAGACGGACCATGGCCCACCGGCCGCCCGACGACAGCGCGGACGCGCGACGGCGGAAGTTCCTGCAGAGCTTCCAGAATTTCGACGCGAACAGCCGGTTTCCCGCGCCCTACGCGCAGTTCGCCGGGAAGCCGCTGACCGAGGCGTCCGGTCAGGGCTGGCGCTACGACGCCCTCGGGTATCGCAACGACGCGCACGCGGACGCGCGGCCGCCGTCCGAGACGCTGCGGGTCTTCGTCGTCGGCGACAGCACGCTGATCGACGGCCAGGTCTTCGCCGACACCGTGCCCGGACGCCTGGAGACCGGGCTGAAGCAGGCGCACGGGCCCGGCGCGCGGGTCTACAATTTCGGCGCGGTCTCGGCCTGTCTCAACCAGATGATCGCCCTGATCACGACGCGGCTGATGGACCTGCAGCCCGACGTCATCCTGGTCGTCGGCGGCGCGACCGACATCTTCCAGCCTTGGAGCTTCGATCCGCGGGCCGGCGTTCCCTACAATCACTTCGCGAACGAGAGCCTCTACGACTACTTCTTCGACCCGAGGAAATCCGCCGAGGACGCGGAGGACCTGTCGTATGACGGCCTGCAGGCGATGATCTTCAATCGCCTCGAGAACCTGCGCGCGCTCACGAACTGGCAGTCCGACATCTGGGAATGGGAGGGGGTGCGGCAGTTCGAGCTGGCGCTCAGGCGCCTCGCGCGGCTCGCGCCCGGGATCGGCGCGCCGGTCCGGTTCCTCCTGCAGCCGACGGTCGTCCGCAAGGGGACGCTCGCGGGCGCGGAGGCCGGCGCCGCGTCCGGCGCGTTCCTCGCCTATCTCGACCGCCAGTACGAGCGCTTCGAGAGTGTCCTCGGGCGGCTGGACACGGCCGACCGGGCCTTCGCGGCGCGGAACCTGAGCCGGCTGTTCGAGGCCGACACCCGCGCCCTGTTCACCGACATCGTCCACGTGACTTCGGAGGGGCGCCAAGTGATGGCCGACCGTCTCCAGGCGGAGGTGGTCGAGACGGTCGGGGCGGCGACGGCCGCCTGAGCCATGGCCGAACCGATCGTCTTCGTGGGCGACTCGATCACGGAGCTCTGGGGCTTCCACCGGGCCGGCACTTTCGAGGCCTACGACCTCATCCCCCGTGGCGGCTCCGGGCAGACGACGCGCTGGATCACCATGCGGTTCGCCCGCGACCTCGCGGAGACCGGCGCCCGGGGCGTGCATCTCCTGTGCGGCGTCAACGATATCGGCCGCAACGAGGGTGTCTTCGTCCCGGTCGAGGAGATCTGCCGCACGCTCGCCGGCATGCTCGACGAGGCCCGCGCCCTGGGCGTGAAGGCCTGGATCGGCTCGCTCACGCCGGTGGACGGCATCCCGTGGAACCCGGAGGTGCGGGACGCCCCCGCCATGATCGCGGCGGTCAACGCGTGGCTCCGTGACCACGCCCACGAGCACGGCGCGACGTTCATCGATTACCACGCCGTGCTGGTGTCCGAGTCCGGCGGGCTCCGGCCGGATTACGGGACGGACGGGCTCCACCTGAGCCCGGCCGGATACGCGGCGATCGAGCCGTTGATGCTCCGGGCGCTGGGGCGCATCCCGGATGCCCCATCCGCCCCTGCCCTGTCGGTGAACGGTGCGCCCGCGAACACGGCCCGGTCCGTCCGCGCGCGCCTCATCGGCGCCGCGGTGGCGGCGGCGGCCCTGTTGGCCGCCATCGCCGCCCTGGTCCTCGAACTCCGCTGATCAGACCCGGCGCACCGCGCCGTGCGCCGCGCTCGTCGTGAGCATGGCGTAGGCGCGCAGGGCCGTGCTCACCTTTCGCTTGCGCGGCTTCGCCGGCTGCCAGCCCGCCGCCTCCTGAGCGGCCCGCCGCTGGTCGAGCTCCGCCGTCTCGACATCGAGGTGGATGCGCCGGTTCGGGATGTCGATGGCGATCCGGTCGCCGTCCCGCACGAGGCCGATGAGGCCGCCCTCGGCCGCCTCGGGCGAGACGTGCCCGATGGACAGGCCCGACGACCCGCCGGAGAATCGTCCGTCGGTGACGAGGGCGCAGGCCTTACCCAGTCCCTTCGATTTCAGGTAGCTCGTCGGGTACAGCATCTCCTGCATGCCGGGGCCGCCGCGGGGGCCCTCGTAGCGGATCAGCACCACCTCGCCGGCCGTGACCTTGCCGTTGAGGATGCCGTCGACGGCCGCGTCCTGGCTCTCGAACACGCGGGCGGTGCCCGTGAAGGTCAGGATCGAGGCGTCGACGCCCGCGGTCTTCACGATGCAGCCCTGCTCGGCGAGATTGCCGTAGAGCACGGCGAGGCCGCCATCCTGCGAGTAGGCGTGCGCCGCGTCGCGGATGACGCCGCCCTCCCGGTCGAGGTCGAGTGCGTCGAAGCGCGATTCCTGGCTGAACGCCACCTGGGTCGGCACGCCGCCCGGGGCCGCGCGGTAGAAGGTCTGGACCGAGGCGGCCGGTTCGCCGCGCACGTCCCAGCGGGCGAGCGCCCCGCCGAGCGTTCCGGCCGAGACGTTGCCGACGCCGGTGTCGATCAGGCCGGCCCGGTCGAGCTCGCCCAGGATCCCCATGATGCCGCCCGCCCGGTGGACGTCCTCCATGTGGACGTTGGCCACCGCCGGGGCGACCTTGCACAGCACCGGCACCCGCCGGGACAGCCGGTCGATGTCGGCCATGGTGAAGGGCACCTCGCCTTCGTGGGCGGCGGCCAGCAGGTGCAACACCGTGTTGGTCGAGCCGCCCATGGCGATGTCGAGGGTCATGGCGTTCTCGAACGCCTGGAAGCTCGCGACCGCGCGCGGCAGCACGCTGGCGTCGTCCTGCTCGTAGTGGCGGCGGGCCAGATCGACGATCAGGTGGCCGGCCTCGACGAAGAGGCGCTTGCGGTCGGCGTGGGTGGCGAGCACCGAGCCGTTGCCCGGCAGCGCCAGACCCAGCGCCTCGGTGAGGCAGTTCATCGAGTTCGCCGTGAACATGCCCGAGCAGGAGCCGCAGGTCGGGCAGGCGGAGCGCTCGATGACGGCGACGTCCTCGTCGGAGATCCTGTCGTCGGCCGCCGCGATCATCGCGTCGACGAGGTCGACCTTCCTGGCGATGCCCGGCAGCTGGACCTTGCCGGCCTCCATCGGACCGCCCGAGACGAAGACGGTCGGGATGTTGAGGCGCAGCGTCGCCATCAGCATGCCGGGGGTGATCTTGTCGCAGTTCGAGATGCACACAATCGCGTCGGCGCAGTGCGCGTTGACCATGTACTCGACGGAATCGGCGATCAGCTCGCGGGACGGCAGCGAGTACAGCATCCCATCGTGGCCCATCGCGATCCCGTCATCGACCGCGATGGTGTTGAACTCCTTGGCGACGCCGCCGGCCGCCTCGATCTCCCGGGCGACGAGCTGGCCGAGGTCCTTGAGGTGAACGTGGCCCGGCACGAACTGCGTGAAAGAGTTCACCACCGCGATGATCGGCTTGCCGAAATCCGAATCCTTCATGCCGGTGGCGCGCCAGAGGCCGCGGGCACCGGCCATGTTGCGGCCGTGGGTGGTGGTGCGTGAGCGATAGGCAGGCATCGAGAGCTTCGACTGGTTCAAAGGTGAAGGGCTTCTGCGCCCGCGCCCGCGCATCCGCAAGCGTCGCCGCGAGGCCGGTACCCGTGGCATGCTTCTGGCTGATGGCAGGCGGGAGGGGCGGATCGCGATGACACAGGTGGATTTCCTCCGGCGCGCGATCGCGCAGGGTCAGGGCCAGGCCGAGGCCGATCTGGTCCTGAAGGGCGGCCGCTTCCTCGACCTCGTCACCGGCGACCTCGTCGCCTCCGACATCGCGATCTGCGGCGACCGGATCGTCGGGACCTTCGGGCAGTATCGCGGCGCCCGGGAGATCGACGCGTCCGGGAAGATCGTGGTGCCGGGCTTCATCGACACGCATTTCCACGTCGAGTCGTCGCTGATGCCGCCGCAGGAATACGAGCGGTGCGTCCTGCCGCACGGCGTCACCACCGGGATCTGCGACCCGCACGAGATGGCCAACGTGCTCGGCACCGACGCCTTCACGTGGTTCCTCAGATCCTCCGAGACGCTGGCGATGGATCTGCGGGTGCAGCTCTCGTCCTGCGTGCCGGCCACCGACCACCTGGAGACCTCGGGCGCCCGGATCGAGGCGCAGGATCTCCTGCCCTTCGCGACGCACCCGAAGGTGATCGGCCTCGCCGAGTTCATGAACTTCCCGGGTGTTCTGGCGGGCGACCCGGGCGTGCTGGACAAGCTCGCGGTCTTCCAGGGGCGGCACATCGACGGGCACGCGCCGCTCCTGCGCGGCCTCGGCCTCAATGGCTACATCGCGGCGGGCATCCGCACCGAGCACGAGGCGACATCGCCCGAGGAGGCCCGCGAGAAGCTGTCGAAGGGCATGACCGTGCTGATCCGCGAGGGCTCGGTGTGCAAGGACCTGCACGCCCTCGCGCCGATCCTGACCGAGCGGACGGCGCCGTTCCTGGCCTTCTGCACCGACGACCGGAATCCCCTCGACATCGCCGAGGAGGGGCACCTCGACTTCGTCATCCGCACGGCCATCGCCCTCGGCGTGCCGCCGCTGGCCGCCTACCGGGCGGCCTCCTGGTCGGCGGCCCACGCCTTCGGGCTGCACGACCGGGGCCTCGTCGCGCCCGGCCAGCGCGCCGACCTCGTGGTGCTCGACGATCTCGCCGCCTGTGCCGTGTCGCAAGTCCTCAGCGCGGGCCGGCCGGTGGGCGCGGCGCTCTTCGACGCGCGCGCGTCGATCGAGCCGATCGGCCGCCGGAGCGTGCGGGCGCGGCACGTGACGGCCGCCGACTTCGCCGCTCCGGGCTCCGGGCCGTCGACGCCGGTGATCGGCGTCGTGCCCGGCAAGATCATCACCCTGCGGCACGACCTGACCCTGCCCTATTCCGGCGGCGAGCGCCGGATCGACCTCGACCAGGACGTCATCAAGGTCGCGGTGGTCGAGCGCCACGGCCGGACACAGCCGGGCGCGCGCGGCGTCGGCGTCGCGTTCGTGAAGGGGTTCGGCCTCAAGCGCGGCGCCATCGCCTCGTCGGTCGGGCACGACAGCCACAACATCACGGTGGTCGGGGCGGACGACGCCGACATGGCCGTGGCGGTGAACCGCCTCGGCGCGATCGAGGGCGGCTTCGTGGTGGTCGAGGGCGGCCGGGTGCTGGCCGAGATCGCGCTGCCGATCGCCGGGCTCATGAGTCTCATGCCGTTCGACGCCATCCGCCGGTCGCTCGTAACCTTGCGCGACGCGGCGCGAAGCCTGGAGGTCGTCCTTCCCGAACCCTTCCTGCAGGTGGCCTTCCTGCCCCTGCCGGTGATCCCCCACCTGAAGATCACCGATCGTGGGCTCGTCGATGTCGACCGCTTCGCGCTGATCGATCCTTGAAATTAGATTGCGCGCAATCTAAGTGGACTGTGCGGAGGCGAGTCGGCGCCTACATGCCGGCGGCATCCCCAAACCGGAGAGTCCCATGCCCGTAGACGTGAAGTACCGTACCACCGCCACGGCCACCGGCGGCCGCGACGGCGCCGCCCGGACTGCCGACGGCAGCTTCGAGGTCAAGCTCTCGACCCCGAAGGAGCTCGGCGGCGCGGGTGGTCCGGGCGCGAACCCGGAGCAGCTCTTCGCGTCCGGCTACTCGGCCTGCTTCCTCGGCGCCATGAAGGCCGTCGCGCCGTCGCTGCAGCTGAAGGTTCCGGCCGAGACCACCGTGACCGCCGACGTCGGAATCGGCCCGCGTTCCGAGGGCGGCTTCGGCATCACCGCCGACCTGACCATCAGCCTCCCGGGCCTGGACCGCGTCGACGCGCAGAAGCTCGTCGACGCCGCCCATCAGGTCTGCCCGTACTCCAACGCGACCCGCGGCAACGTCAACGTCGGCCTGAAGCTGGCCTGATCCCCCCGGGGCCGGCCCGCGGACGCGTCCGCGGGCCGCTTTTTTCCCGCCCGCGGCGCGACGGCGGTGCCGATCCCGGCCTGATCTCGGATGCGGACCGAGCGTCCGCGGCCGCTCACCCGTCGGCCCGGGCCCGCATGCAGACCTGGCCCCCCGCGTCGAGGGTCACACCCTCGAACGCCGTCCCGGCGACCCGCCCGCAGATCCGAAACACCTGGTTCGCCGTCATCGGCGCGACGCCGCGATACGTGAACGTCCGCGGCACGCGTCCGAGGAGCGTCGCGGCGAGGTTCATCAGCAGCGTCGCCTGCATCGGGCCGTGCACGACGAGGTCGGCGTAGCCTTCCACCCGCGTCGCGTAGGGCTGGTCGTAGTGGAAGCGGTGGCCGTTGAATGTCATCGCCGAGTAGCGGAACAGCAGCGTCGGCGTCGCCGGCACCTCCCAGATCACCGCGTAGGATTCGGAACCGTCGCGCTCGGGCGCGGCGCCGCTTCCCGTCTGTGCGCCCGCCGCCTCGCGGTAGACGATATCCTGCCGGTCGCGGATCGCGACGCCCCGTTCTGTCGAGACCGTGTGGTCGACGGTGACGAAGCACAGGCTCCCGCTCCGCCCGCTCTTGAAGGCGACGTCCCGCACGGTCTCGGTGCGCGTGACCGTGTCCCCCGCGCGCAGGTCCGAGAGCGTCTCGATCTCGCCCCCCGCCCACATCCGCCGGGGCAGCGGCACCGGGGGCAGGAAGCCGCCCTTGGCGGCGTGGCCGTCGGGCCCGAGGGAGTCGGCCGTCGGCGTCTCGGGCGCGAGGCACCAGTGCAGGGCCGGCGGCGCGATCCCGTCGGCGACCGGCGCCAGGTGCGGCGCGAAGGTCGCGCGGAACTCGGCGAGGAGGCGCGGCGTGACGAGGTCGGACGCGTCCCGCGCGCGGCCGATCCAGGCGCTGAGATCGGTCATGTCAGTACGAGCGCGGCAGGCCGAGCACGTGCTCGGACAGGTAGGCGAGGATCAGGTTCGTGGAGATCGGCGCGACCTGATAGAGGCGCGTCTCGCGGAACTTGCGCTCCACGTCGTACTCCTCGGCGAATCCGAAGCCGCCGTGGGTCTGGATGCAGGCGTTCGCCGCCTCGAAGGACGCGTCGGCGGCGAGCATCTTGGCCATGTTGGCCTCGGCCCCGGGATTGGCCCCGCCCTCGTAGAGGGTCAGCGCCTCGCGGACCATCAGCTCGGCCGCGCGCATGTTCGCGTAGGCCTTCGCGATGGGGAACTGCACGCCCTGGTTGGCACCGATCGGCCGGCCGAAGACGGTCCGCTCGCCGGCATAGGCCCGGGCCCTGTCGATGAACCACTTGGCGTCGCCGACGCACTCGGCGGCGATCAGGATCCGCTCCGCGTTCATGCCGGACAGGATGTAGCGGAAGCCTTTGCCCTCCTCGCCGATGAGGTTCTGCGCCGGAACGCGGAGATTGTCGAAGAACACCTCCGTGGTGGCGTGGTTCATCATCGTGCGGATCGGCCGGATCGTCAGGCCGTTGCCCTTGGCCGCGCGCATGTCGACGAGCAGCACCGACAGCCCGTCCGTGCGCTTCATGCCCTCGGCCCGCGGCGTGGTGCGGGCGAGGAGCAGCATCAGGTCCGAATGCTCGGCGCGGCTGGTCCAGATCTTCTGGCCGTTGACGACGTAGTGGTCGCCCTCCAGGCGGGCCGTCGTCTTCAGGCTGCCGGTATCGGTGCCGGAGGTCGGCTCGGTCACGCCGAAGGCTTGGAGCCGCAGGCGGCCCTCCGCGATGCCCGGCAGGTACTCGGCCTTCTGCGCCTCCGAGCCGTGCCGCAGCAGCGTGCCCATCGTGTACATCTGGGCGTGGCAGGCGCCGCCGTTGCAGCCCGCCCGCTGCACCTCCTCGAGGATCGCGGCGGCCGCCGAGAGCGGCAGGCCGGAGCCGCCGTACGCCTCGGGAATCAGCACCGACAGGTAGCCGCTCTCGGTCAGCGCGTTCACGAATTCAATCGGGTAGGCCATCTCCCGGTCGAGGGCCCGCCAGTACGGTCCCGGGAAGCCGGCGCAGAGCTTGGCGACCGCCTCGCGGATCTCGGTATAGGCTTCCATCGGGGGCTCCTCAGGCCGTGCGGCCGCCGTCGACGGGGAGATCGACGCCGGTGATGAACGCCGCCTCGTCGGAGGCGAGGAACAGGGCGGCGGCGGCGATGTCGCTCGCCTCCGACAGGCGCCCGAGCGGGATCGTGGCGATGAAGCGGTCGCGGTTCTCGGGCGTGTCGAGGACGCCCATGAAGTGCTCGAGGAGCCCCGTGGCGCCCATGACCGGGCAGAGGGCGTTCACACGGATCTTCCAGGGCGCCAGCTCCAGGGCCAGCGACTTCGAGGCGAGGCTCGCCGCGCCCTTGGAGGCGTTGTACCACGTCAGACCCGGGCGCGGCCGCAGCGCCGCCGTCGAGCTGACGTTGAGGATCGCGCCGCCGCCCGCGTCGCGCATCAGCGGGGCGACTTCCCGGACGTAGTGGAAGATCGACTTCACGTTGACCCGGAAGACCCGGTCGAAATCCTCCTCCGTCACCTCCATCAGCGGCTTGTTGCGGTGGGTGGTGCCGGCGTTGTTGACGAGAATGCTCGGCACGCCGAAGCGCTGCCGCGTCTCGGCGACGCTGGCGGCGACGTCAGCGGCCAGCCCGACATCGGCGGCGATCGCGATGGCGTTGTCGCCGAGCGCCGCCGCGACGCGCCCGGCCGCCGCGCCGTCGATGTCCACGCAGGCCACCTTGGCGCCCTCCGCGGCGAAGCGCTGGGCGATCCCGGCCCCGAAGCCGCTGCCGGCCCCCGTCACGAGCGCGATCTTGCCGTCCAGTCTCATCGTCTCCTCCCGTCCATTCCGATGCGCTGTCAGATCACTGTCCTCGAGCCCGGGGCGCGAATTCCGCGCGGATCCGCGCCCCGTGCTCGTCGATGGCCGGGACCGGTCCGAGGGCGCGGACCGCGCCGTCGATCAGCACCGGCGGCGCCACGATCCGGGCCGGCCCCGAAGGCGTCCGGACCTCCGCGCGGATCAGCGCGGGGTGCGTGGCGAGGTCCGCCAGCGTGTTGACGAAACCGTAGGCGGTGCCCGCCGCCTTCAGCCGGGCGGCGGCCGCGTCGCGGGTCAGCCGCACCAGCGCGGCGCCGATGCGCAGGTCGACCGCGGCGCGGTTGGCCACACGGGCGTTGTTGGACGCGAAGCCCTCGGCCCGGGCGAGCTCCGGCTCCCGGAGCACGCCGGCGCAGAAATTCGCCCACTCGCGCTCGTTCTGGATCGAGATCAGCACGAGGCTGCCGTCGGCCGTGGGGAAGGCGCCGTAGGGACAGATCGACGGGTGCGCGAGGCCAACCCGCTGGGGCGCCTTGCCGGTCCCCTCGAAGTAGAGCAGCGGCACGTTCATCCAGTCGGCGGCGCCGCTGAACAGGCTGACCTCCAGGGCGCAGCCCTGCCCGGTGATCCCGCGGGCGATCAGCGCCTCGAGGACCGCGGCGTGGGCGTCCATCCCGCAGGCGACGTCGCAGACGGAGACGCCGACGCGGCCGGGCCCCGCCGGGTGGCCGGTGATCCCGGTGAGCCCGCTCTCGGCCTGGACCAGCAGGTCGTAGGCCTTCATGTCGCTGTAGGCGTTGCCGGCGCCGTAGCCGGAGATGTCGACGGTGATCAGCCGGGGGTAGCGCGCGCGCAGCTCCGCCGAGCCGAAGCCCGCCCGGGCCGCCGCGCCGGGGGCGAGGTTCTGCACGAACACGTCGGCCTGAGCGAGGATCGCGTGCAGCAGGCGGGCGTCGGCCGGATCCTTGATGTCGGCGACGAGGCTCTCCTTGCCGCGGTTGAGCCAGACGAAGTAGCTCGCCAGCCCATTGACCGCCGCATCGTAGCCGCGGGCGAAATCCCCCTCCGGCCGCTCGATCTTGATGACCCGGGCCCCGGCATCGGCGAGCCGCGAGGTGCAGTAGGGCGCGGCGACGGCCTGCTCCAGGGCGAGCACGGTCAGCCCTCGCAGCGGCAGGTTCTGGCTCATCCGCATCCTTCGGCTTCCCGCGGTCTCAGAGGGCCGGTGCCGCATGAACTGGAACGGCGAGAAGCCCCGCCAAGCGGGCCGCGGTGACAGGGCTGCCCGGCCATTGGCTTCGGGACGTCGCTTTCGCCGCGCTCAGCGTCTTTGCGAGCGGAGCGAAGCAATCCAGGGAAGCGCGACGTCGGCGAGCGCGGCGTATCTGGATCGCTTCGCTCCGCTCGCAGAGACGGCGGTCGGCCTCACTCCGCCGCGCGCAGCGTTGGCGGGCCGCGGACCTCCTCCAGCGGCTCGGGGTCATCGAGCGCCCCGTCCACCGCCCGCGGCTTGTCGCGGAACGAGAAGCGGTGCGCCAGCCGGTCGAGGTAGATGTAGATCACCGGCGTGGTGAACAGCGTCAGCACCTGGCTGACCGCGAGGCCGCCCACCATGGCGTAGCCCAAGGGCTGCCGGATTTCCGAGCCGGTCCCGGTGGCGACCATCAGCGGGATGCCGCCGAGCAGGGCCGCCATCGTGGTCATGAGGATCGGCCGGAAGCGCAGCAGCGCGGCTTTCCGGATCGCAACCTCGGGCGAGAGGCCCTCCTCCCGCTCGGCGACGATGGCGAAGTCGACCAGCATGATGCCGTTCTTCTTCACGATGCCGATGAGGAGGATGATGCCGATCAGCGCGATCAGGCTGAAGTCGAACCCCGCCCACATCAGCACCGCCAGGGCGCCGACGCCGGCCGAGGGCAGCGTCGACAGGATGGTGATCGGGTGGATGAAACTCTCGTAGAGGATGCCGAGGATCAGGTAGACCACGAACAGGGCCGCCAGGATCAGCAGCGGCACCGTCGAGAGCGATTGCTGGAAGGCCTGGGCGGTGCCCTGGAAGCCGCTCACCACGGTCGGCGGGACCTGCAGCTCTCGCATCGCCCGGCCGATCGCCTCCGTGGCCTGCCCGAGGGCGACGTCGGGGGCGAGGTTGAAGCTGATCGTCACCGCCGGGAACTGCCCCTGGTGGTTCACGGCCAGCGGCGCCACCGGAACCGTCGTCCAGCGGGCGAAGGCCGCGAGCGGCACCTGCCCGCCGCCGATCGGCGCCTTGATGTAGATCTTGTCGAGGCTCTCGACGCTGCCCTGCAGCGCCGGCAGAACCTCCAGGACGACGTGGTAGCTGTTGAGCTGCGTGAAGTACTGCGCGATCTGGCGCTGGCCGAACGCGTCGTAGAGCGTGTCGTCGATGAGCTGGGGCGTGATGCCGTAGCGCGAGGCGGCGTCGCGGTCGATCGACAGCGTCAGCGTCGTGCCGCGGGTCTGCTGGTCGGTGGCGACGTCGCGCAGCTCCGGCAGCGTCTTCATCTTGTCGAGGATGCGCGGCGCCCAGGTGTTCAGCTCGGCGAGGTCCGGGTCCTGAAGGGTGTACTCGAACTGCGTCCGCGAGGTGCGGCCGCCGGTGCGCACGTCCTGGGTCGCCTGGATGAAGGTCCGGATGCCCTCGACGCGCTCCAGCTTGGGGCGCAGCCGGCCGATCACCTGGAAGGCGTTGACGTCGCGCTCGTCGCGGGGCTTCAGCGTGATGTACATGCGCCCGGAGTTGAGCGCTTGGCCGTTGCCGCCGAGCGACATGCCGACGGTGGCGACCGCGGGATCGGCCTGGACGATCGCGCCGACCTTCTCCTGCAGCGCCTTCATCGCCGAGAAGGAGATGTCCTGCGACGCCTCGGTGACGCCGATCATGAAACCGGTGTCCTGCTGCGGGAAGAAGCCCTTCGGGATGGCGACGAACAGGTAGCCGGTCAGCGCCAGCGTGGCGAAGAAGACCAGCAGCGTGACGCGGCGGAAGCGCAGCGCGACGTCGAGGGCGTCGGCGTAGACCGCCAGCAGCCAGTCGAAGGCGGCCTCGCTCATGCGGTAGAGGCGGCCGTGGCGCTCGGCGTCGTGGGCCTTCAGCAGCCGCGAGGCCATCATCGGGGTCAGCGTCAGAGACACGAAGGCCGAGACCGCGATGGTCATCGACAGCACCACGGCGAACTCGCGGAACAGCCTTCCGATGATGCCGCCCATCAGCAGGAGCGGGATCAGCACGGCGATCAGCGACACCGAGATCGACACGATGGTGAAGCCGATCTCGCCCGCGCCCTTGAAGGCGGCCTCCATGGGCCGCATCCCCTCCTCGACGTAGCGGCTGATGTTCTCCAGCACGACGATGGCGTCGTCGACCACGAAGCCGACCGAGATGGTGAGCGCCATCAGCGAGAGGTTGTCGAGGGTGTAGCCCGCCATCCACATCAGCGCGCAGGCGCCGAGTAGCGCGAGCGGCACGGTCACGCTCGGGATCACGGTCGCCCAGAAGCTGCGCAGGAAGACAAAGATCACCCCGACGACCAGCGCGATCGTCAGCAGCAGGGTGAACTGCACGTCCTCGACCGAGGCGCGGATGGTCTGCGTGCGGTCGCTCAGGATGCCGACCTTGATGGCGGCCGGCAGTGTGGCGGTCAGGCGGGGCAGCTGGGCCTTGATGCTGTCGACCGTGTCGATGACGTTGGCGCCGGGCTGCTTGAACACGACCAGGAAGATGCCGCGCTTGCCGTTGGTCCAGCCTGCCTGCTTGGTGTCCTCGGGGCCGGCGACCGCCTGTCCGATGTCGCGGACGCGCAGCGGCGCGCCGTCGCGATAGGCGACGATGACGTCGTTCCAGTTGTGCGCCGCGGTGAGCTGGTCGTTGGCGTAGATGGTGTAGCTGTGGCTGCCGCCGTCGATGCTGCCCTTCGGGTTGTTGACCGTGGTGAGGGTGAGCTGCGCGCGCACGTCCTCCAGCGACAGGCCCTTGGCCACGAGCTTGGCCGGGTCGATCTGGATCCGCACGGCGGGCTTCTGCTGGCCGCCGATGAAGACCTGCGCGACGCCCGAGATCTGGCTGATCCGCTGGGCGAGCTGGACGTCGACCGCGTCGTCGACGTCGATCAGCGGCATGCTGTCGGAGGTGGCCGAGAGCAGCAGGATCGGCGAATCGGCCGGATTGACCTTGCGGTAGGTCGGCGGGGTCGGGAGGTTCTTCGGGAGCTGGCCGCTGGCGGCATTGATCGCCGCCTGGATGTCGCTCGCGGCGCCGTCGATGTTGCGGTTGAGGTCGAACTGGACCGTGACCGTCGAGATCCCGAGGGAGCTCGTCGAGGTCATCTGCGACACGCCGGGAATCTGCGAGAACTGCCGCTCGAGGGGCTGCGCCACCGACGAGGCCATCGTCTCCGGGCTGGCCCCGGGGAGCTGCGCGGTCACCTGGATGGTCGGGAAATCCACCTGCGGCAGCGGCGCGACGCCCAGCAGCGGATAGGCCACGATCCCGAGGAACAGGATGCCGACCATGATCAGCGTGGTCGCCACCGGGAACCGGATGAACGGTGCCGAGATGCCGCCCTTCATGGCCGGGCCCCGCGCGGGGACGCGCCCGCCGTGAGGCGTCCGGCGCGCGTCACTGGACCGCCTCCGCCTGCGCGGTGTGGGCCGCGTGCGGATCGGCCACGAGGCTGCCGTCCTGCACCTTGTACTGGCCGGCGACGATCACCCGCTCGCCGGGCCGGAGGTCGCCGCTGAGAACGCGCGTCCGCCCCGAATCCGAGCGGCCCGCCTTCAGCGCGCGCTGATGCGCCCGGCTGGCATCGTCCACCACGAAGGCGAACAGCCCGTCGGGCCCGTGCTGGATCGCGTCGTCCGGCACCGTCGTGGCGACCGCGACCGTGCCGACCCGCATCTTGGTCGAGACCGACAGGCCCGGCCACAGCGCGTGGTTCTTGTTCTCGTAGACGGCCTTGAGGCGGATCGTGCCCGTCGCGGTGTCGACCTGATTGTTGAACAGGGCGAGCTTGCCGTCGGCGAGCTTGGTCAGCCCGTCCGACGTCCAGGCCTCCACCGGCACGTCACCGGCCTTGAGGGCCGCGGTGATGGCGGGCAGCTGATCCTCCGGGGCCGTGAACACCACGAAGATCGGCTCGACCTGGGTGATCGTCACGATCGGGGTCTGGCCGGCCGCGTTGACGATGTTGCCGATATCGACCTGCCGGAAGCCCGTGACGCCGTCGATGGGCGCGCGGATCGTGGCGTAGCCGAGCTGCGTCGTGGCGTTGTCGATGGCCGCCTGGTCGGACGCCACCTGCGCGGTGAGCTGGGCGACCAGGGCCGTCTGCGTCTCGGTCTGCTGCCGGGAGGCGAAGGCGCCCAGCCCGGTGTAGCGGACGAGGTCCGCCTTCGCGTTGCCGAGGTTGGCCGTGTCCTGCTCCTTCTTGGCCTTCGCCTGATCCAGCGCCGCCTGGTAGGGCCGCGGGTCGATCTGCACGAGCACGTCGCCCTTGCGGACGGTCTGACCCTCGCGGAACGCGACCTGCTGGATCTCGCCGTCGACGCGCGTGCGCACCTGAACGGTGTTGTACGCTTGGACGGTGCCGAGGCCGTTCGACACGAGGGCGAACGGCCCCTGCTCGACCGTGCCGAGGGTGACGGGCACCGGCAGCGGGGCCGCCGCCCGGGACTTCACCGCGGGCTGATTCAGGCGCGTGTAGCCGTAGGCGCCGCCGCCCGCGACGGCGAGCAGCAGGAGGATCAGGCCGGCCGCGCCCGAGCGCTTCTTCGCCGGTTTGGTCGCGGCGCGGCGCGCGTCGCCGTGGCTCCGGTCCGTGACCGTCTCGTCCGCGCGAGACCCGTCGCGGTCGTGCACGTCCTCACTCAGCATGCGCCGCTATCCGCCCGTTGATCCGACCGCTTCGCGGACCGGGATAATTTTGCATTCAATAGCATACAATGGCCGCGCCGGACATCGCGGCGCTCCCCGGATCGCGGCAATGTTCCGTGAGCGGAAAGCGTGCTACCGCCGCCGAGAGTGGGCCGCGCCGCGGGGCCGGACGCCCCGCGCGGACGACAGGCGCCCGGCGTGCCCGCGCGGGATGGCCGCCGACGCCGCGCCGAGGATGTGAGACCGGGACGCCGCATGGCCTCGACCCTGGAACTGGACGGCCTGAACGAACTGCGCGACGCGCTGATCGAGGAGCGGCAGGTCATCGTCGCGTCGGTGCGCAAGCTGCGCGACGCGCGGCGGCAGAAGGGCACCTTCGTGCTGGGCGACGGCGCGGATGCCGGGCCGCGGCTGGTCGCCGTGCAGGAGCAGATCGTGGTGGTCGAATCCATCATCGCCGCGCTGACGCGATCCCGGGCCTGAGGTGCTCGCGGTCCGATCGGACGCACCCGTGCGGCGCCCGGGCCCTGGCCGATACCGGTCGGGATTGTCACAGTTCGGTGTCCGAGATGTTTCTGAGCGCTCGCGGCGTGCGCGGCCCCGTGCGGACACTGTTCGAGGCGGCGGGCGGCGTGGCCGGTCGCGTATTCATCGATTATCGTCAATAGATTATTGAATTCATGTCCGGGCAGGCGCCGAAACAGCGGCTCCGGATGCAATTCGGTCCAGCCGGATCATCGCCCCGGTCGATCGACCGCCGTCAGCCTCCCCATCCTCGCCGATCTACGATCCGGTGTTCGGTTTGCCGGCGATGGATTGCGCCGCGCGTGACGATCCCGTCGGCTTGTACAGGATCTGCTCAACTTTCGGGCTGGACGATCGCGATCCTGTCCTGTTAGCGGACCGCACCTCAAGGCGCGGAACCTCGAACATGGACGCCTTCGATCACGCCAATATCGCGCGCGATGCCGACGAAACCGTCGATTCGCCTCTCGCGGATGAGCTCGTCGTGCTGTGGCGGGCGCTCGCCGCGGACCGGCGCGCCCAGGACGAGCGGACCGCGCGCCTGCGCGCCATGCGCCTCATCGGCGGCGAGGACGGCGCCGACTGATCACGCGGTCTCCGGCGCGCCGCCCGGCAGCCGGCTCGCCAGCACGAAGCCGACCGCCATCGCCATGGCCTCGGCCTGGGCGATCAGCGTCGGCTCGCCGGCCTCGCGCGCCGCCTGCAGCAACTCGATCGCGTGCCGGCCGAGGCGCAGGTCCACATCGTCGCCGGCCGGGACCCCCTCCGGAAACCCGTGATTCTGGCTTCGGTCAGTCATTGGCGTGCGTGGGTCTCGAAGCTGTGGGCAGGGGCCTGAAAGGCGCCGAGGCCGCGATCCAGGATTGCGTGTCGGTGACGTCGCCGAACACCCGCATCACCGCGCTCACCGACCGGTGGATCTCGTCGGCGGAGATCCCGTCGAGGTCGTGGCTCGCGGAAGCGTCGGACAGGAAGGTCACGTCCTGGCCGCGGTGGAAGCCGTCGACCGCCGTCGCGAGGCAGGACGACTCGCCGGCGAAGCCCGCGATGACGAGCGGCGGCGATCCCCGCTCCATCGCGTCCGCGAAGGCGGGGCTGGCGTAGCAGGACGGGCGGTCCCGGTCGAAGATCATGTCGCAGCCGTGCGGCTCGAACCCTTCGATCCAGCGGACGAAGCGGCTGCCCGCCTGGAACAGCGGCGCGCCGATCCAGCGGACGTAGACCACCTGCATGCCGCTCGCGCGGGCATGCGCGAGGGCGCGCCGGCAGTTGGAGAGCGCGGGCTCGATCCCCGCCAGGGCGAGCGGGCGGCCCGCGATCTCGTATTCCTGCTGCATGTCCACCAGGACCAGGGCCGGGACGCTGCGCGGCCGGCGATACAGCGCCGGGTTGATCGGCCGGTTCATCGCGCGGCCACCGCCCGGTCGACGGACGGGCGGGTCACGGCGCGGCTCCGCGAGCGGTCGAGGGCGCCCGCCCGATGCCAGCGCCCCTCCGGCCGGATGATGACGTAGGGGTCGGCGCCGAGGCCGATCGCCTGCGGGTGCGGCTCCGCCTCCATCAGCATCTCGACGTAGTCGAAATCCGAGAAGACCAGCTCCTGCGCGCCCTCGAAGACCCGGAAGCCGAAGCGGCTCCAGAAGCCGACGAGGCGCTTCTGGGCGTGGCCGTAGAGCCGCCGGTAGCCCTTGACCCGGGCCAGCTCGATCCCGGCGCGGACCAGCGCGAAGGACAGGCGCGTGTTGCGGAACTCCGCTCGGACCGCGAGGCGCTCGATCTTGGCGAAATCCGCGAAGAACCGGATGCGCAGGCAGCCCGCCGGCTCGTCGCCGACATAGCCGATCAGGTGCGTCGCCGAGAGGTCGTTGCCGTCGAACTCCTCCTCGTACGGGCAGGCCTGCTCCGCCATGTAGACGGCGGCCCGCAGGGCGATCACGCGGGACAGGTCCTCCATGTTCCGCGCGACCGCGACGCTGATGCCGGTCCCGCCGGTCCGGTGGGTGTCGTACGGGGGCGCCGTCTCCGCCTTCGGTGCGCGGGCGAAATGGTACAGAGCACCGCGGGCGGAGGTCTGCGCCGTGAAGCCGAGGGTCGTCAGGAGGTCGGCCCCCTCTGGGGTGGCGGCGCGGGCGTAGAAGTCGACGCCCCGGTAGGTCGGGCTCGACAGACGGTCGAAGACGAGGCCGACGCCGCCGGAGAGGCGCCGCCGCGCGTAGACGGCCCAGACGTAGATGCCCGCCGGACGTTCGTGCTGGCCGGCCAGCAGCGCGGCGGGCGGGTCGGACGCGTCGAGCGTCCCGGCCTTGAGCGCCGCCAGTCCGTCGGCGTTCAGCATCAGGCAGGCCACGAACCCCTCGCCCCGCGGATCCGCGGCGTCGAACCGGTGGCGCTGGGCGATCGCCAGGACGCTGTCGGGATTGATCGACATCACCCGCTGGACGGTGCGCAGGGGCGCGAGATCGGGCAGATCCGCGCGCGCCGCCGCGATCAGCCGCGCCAGATCGTCCGGGGTCGGCGTGAAGATGACGAGGTGCCGGGCAATTCGGCCGACCTCGAGCGCATTCAGCGCGTGCCGCGGCTCGGGAGAGACTAGCGCTGTACCGAGTTGATCGGCGTCCTTGGCCACGAACTGCGCGCGAGCAATGTGCACCGTCATCGGATGACCTGTCATTCGGGTACGGATTGACGGTTAAGCACTTCGCATCTAGCGCTCTGGCTGTATGTGCAAAATTTGAAACAGGGGTGTTCCGTCGATGGAACAGGCGGAGGCGATCCGGGACCCGATGCCCGACTGGCAGAGCATCCGGGTCTTCCTGGCGCTCCAGCGGTCCGGCAGCTTCCGCTCGGCGGCGACGAAGCTCGGCCTGTCGGTGAACTCGGTGCGGCGCCGGATCGACGATCTCGAGGCGCTGATCGGCGCGCCGCTGCTGACCCGCCACGTCGACGGCATCCGCCTCACCGCCGAGGGCCACGCGATCCTCGAGGCCGCCGGCCGCATGGAGGCGGCCGCCTTCAGCCTCGTGCGCACCGGCGAGGGCGCGCCCTTCGCCGAGACCGGCGAGGTGCGGATCGCCGTGACGGAGGGGCTGGGCGCCTTCTGGCTCGCGCCGCGGCTCGTCGAGTTCCAGCGCGCCAACCCGCGCCTGACAGTCGACCTGCGCTGCGCGATGGAATCCGCCGACGTCCTGCGGCTGGAGGCCGACGTCGCGATCCAGCTGACGCGGCCGACCAGCCCGGACCTGCGCATCGTCAAGCTCGGCCGGATCCACATGGTGCCCTACGCCGCGCGGAGCTACGAGGAGACCTACGGGCTCCCGGCGCGCCCCGAAGACCTGGAGCGCCACCGGATCGTGGTGCAGGACGGCGGCCAGACCGTCGCCCTCGAGGATTACGTGCGCACGGTGCCGGGCTTCCCCGCGAAGGTCCCGATCACCCTGAAGATCAACGTCAGCAGCGCGTATTACTGGGCCATCGCCAAGGGGGCCGGGATCGGCCTGCTGCCGACCTATGCCAGCGCGATCGGCGCCCAGGTCGTCCCGGTCGACAATCTCGGCCGCTTCAGCGTCGACATCTGGCTGACCTATCACCCGGACGCCGAGCGGATCACCCGCGTGCGGCGGACGATCGACTGGCTGCGGGCCTCCTTCGATCCGAAGCGCTATCCCTGGTTCCGCGACGAGTTCATCCATCCCCGCGACCTGCCGGGTGCGGTGAAGGGCGCGGCCCTCCCCGACCTGTTCGCCGGCTTCATCGCCATGACGCCGTGACGCCTCCCTGATTCAGGCGGCCCGCGACGGCCGCTGGTCCGGGTTCTGCAACGGCCGACGCCCGCCCTTGACCGCGCCGCGCGCATGATCCTTGCTCCGGCCGCCGCGACGACGAGGTTGCCCGTGCTGCTGACGCCCCGTGAGAAGGACAAGTTGCTCATCGCCATGGCGGCGCAGGTGGCGCGCAACCGCCTCGCCCGCGGCGTGAAGCTCAACCATCCGGAATCGGTGGCGCTGATCACCGACTTCGTGGTCGAGGGCGCCCGGGACGGCCGCACCGTGGCCGACCTGATGCAGGCCGGCGCCTCCGTGCTGACCGCCGATCAGGTCATGGAGGGCGTGCCCGAGATGATCCACGACATCCAGGTGGAGGCGACCTTCCCGGACGGCACCAAGCTCGTCACCGTGCATCACCCGATTCGGGGCGCGGCCTCGTCCGACATCCCCGGCGCGGTGACGACGCTGCCCGGCGAGATCGTGTTCAACCCCGGCGCCGAGCGGACCGTGATCGAGGTCGCCAATGTCGGGGACCGGCCGATTCAGGTCGGCTCGCACTATCACTTCTTCGAGGTCAATCCGGGCCTCGTGTTCCCGCGGGAGCAGGCCCGCGGCAAGCGCCTCGACATCGCGCCGGGCACCGCCGTGCGGTTCGAGCCGGGATCGACGCGGGAAGTGGCGCTGGTGCCGCTCTCCGGCGGGCGCACCGTCTACGGGTTCCGCGGCGACGTGATGGGCAAGCTCTGACCATGGCCAACACGCCCAAGCCCGCCAGCCTGCCGCGCTCGGCCTACGCCGACATGTTCGGCCCGACCGTCGGCGACCGCATCAGGCTCGCGGACACGAGCCTGGAGATCACGGTCGAGCGCGACTTCACCACCTACGGCGAGGAGGTGAAGTTCGGCGGCGGCAAGGTCATCCGCGACGGCATGGGCCAGAGCCAGGCCACCAACGCCGACGGCGCCGTCGACACGGTGATCACCAACGCGGTGGTCCTCGACCACTGGGGCATCGTGAAGTGCGATGTCGGCATCGTGCGCGGCCGGATCTTCCGGCTCGGCAAGGCCGGCAACCCGGATGTGCAGCCGGGGGTCGACATCGTGGTCGGGCCGGGCACCGAGGTCATCGCCGGCGAGGGCAAGATCCTGACGGCGGGCGGCTTCGACAGCCACATCCACTTCATCTGCCCGCAGCAGATCGAGGAGGCGCTCTGCTCGGGGGTCACCACGATGCTCGGCGGCGGCACCGGCCCGGCGCACGGCACCTTCGCCACCACCTGCACGCCGGGCCCCTGGCACATCGCCCGGATGATCGAGGCGGCGGATTCCTTCCCGATGAACCTCGCCTTCGCCGGGAAGGGCAACGCGTCCCGTCCGGAGAGCCTCGTCGAGATGGTGCGGGCGGGTGCCTGCGCGCTGAAGCTGCACGAGGACTGGGGCACCACGCCCGCGGCGATCGATACCTGCCTGTCGGTGGCGGACGCCCACGACATCCAGGTCATGATCCACACCGACACGCTCAACGAATCGGGCTTCGTCGAGGACACGATCGCGGCCTTCAAGGGCCGGACCATCCACGCCTTCCACACCGAGGGCGCGGGCGGCGGCCACGCGCCGGACATCATCAAGGTGGCCGGGCTGCCGAACGTGCTGCCGTCGTCCACCAACCCGACGCGGCCCTACACGTGGAACACGATCGACGAGCATCTCGACATGCTCATGGTGTGCCACCACCTCGACCCGTCGATCCCCGAGGATCTCGCCTTCGCGGAGAGCCGGATCCGGCGCGAGACCATCGCGGCCGAGGACATCCTGCACGACATCGGCGCGCTCTCGATGATGTCCTCCGACAGCCAGGCGATGGGCCGGGTCGGCGAGGTCATCATCCGCACGTGGCAGACCGCCGACAAGATGAAGCGCCAGCGGGGCGCCCTGCCGGGCGACGCGTCCGGCACCGACAACCTGCGCGCGCGCCGCTACGTCGCCAAGTACACGATCAACCCGGCCATCGCGCACGGCATCTCCCGGCACATCGGCTCGGTGGAGCCCGGCAAGCTCGCCGACCTCGTGCTGTGGACGCCGGCCTTCTTCGGCGTGAAGCCCGACCTCGTGCTGAAGGGCGGCAGCATCGCGGCCGCGCCCATGGGCGACCCGAACGCCTCGATCCCGACGCCGCAGCCGGTGCATTACCGGCCGATGTTCGGCGCCTACGGCCGGGCGCCCTTCGCCACCGCCCTCACCTTCGTCTCGCGGGCGGCGGTGGAGGACGGCCTGCGGGAGCGGCTGGGCGTGCAGAAGGAGCTGGTCGCCGTTGAGAACGTCCGCGGCGGCATCTCGAAGAAGAGCATGGTGCTGAACGACGCCACGCCGGTCATCGAGGTCGATCCGGAGACCTACGACGTGCGCGCCGACGGCGAGCTGCTGGTCTGCGAGCCGGCCGAGGTGCTGCCGATGGCGCAGCGCTACTTCCTGTTCTGAGATAGGATGGGCTCGGTGGCAGGAGAGCCGCGATGACGAAGATCGCCCAGCTTCCGGCGAGGGACGACCTCTACACGACCGATCTCTGCCTCTGGACCGAGGAGCAGGCAGCCCTGCTCCGGGCCGGGCGCTGGCCGGATCTGGACCGCGCCAACGTCGCCGAGGAGATCGAGAGCTTGGGCGGATCCCAGAAAGCCGAGATCCGGAGCCGTCTCGCCATCCTGCTGCTGCACCTGCTGAAGTGGGAATTCCAGCCGGAGAAGCGGAAGTACGGCTGGCGCGCGACCATCCTCGAGCAGCGCATCCGGATCGATGACCTGATCGACATGAGCCCCAGCCTCCAGTCCTGGCCGGATGCGGTGCTCGCGAAGGCCTATTCCGTCGCTGTCCTCGGGGCCGCGAGCGAGACGGGCTTGCCCGGATCCGTCTTTCCGAAATCCTGTCCCTACGCGATCGAGCAGATCCGTGAGCTCGGCTTCTATCCGGGCACGCCGGAGACGGACGTTGTCTGACCGCGCCCGAGTATCCAGCCCGATCCGTCAACCATGATCCGCGCCACCCGCATCCTCCGCCGCGACGCCCTGTCAGGTGGCGAGATCGTCGACCGCGTCGTCCTCGATCACGGCGACCGCCACCGCCGCCGCGTCGCCATGCGCGGCGCCGGGGGACTGAGCTTCCTGCTGGACCTTCCGGAGCCGACCGTGCTGGAGGACGGCGACGCCCTGGTCCTGCAGGACGGACGCCTCGTCTGGGTCGAGGCCGCGCCGGAGCGCCTGCTCGAGATCCGGGCCGCCGGCGATCACGCCCTCAAGCGCCTGATCTGGCACATCGGCAACCGGCACATCGCCGCCGAGATCGGCCCGGACGCGGTCTGGATCGCGCACGACCACGTCCTCGCCGAGATGGTCCGGGGCCTCGGCGGCACCGCCGAGCCGGTGGTGCGCCCGTTCCGGCCCGAGGGCGGCGCCTATTCCGGCGGCCACGGGCACGACCACGGGCACGACCACCCGCATGGCGGCCACCAGCACCACCATGCCGCGGGCTGACGCCCTGGAGGCGCTGCGCCTGATGGCGTGGCTGTCGCCCGGCTACCCGGTCGGGGCCTACGCCTACTCGCACGGGCTCGAATGGGCGGTCGAAGCGGGCGACGTCCGCGACGAGGCGAGCCTGACCGCGTGGCTCCGGGACGTCTGCGAGCGCGGCGCCCTGCGCAACGACCTGATCCTGGCCGCCCACGCCCACGCGGCGGCGCTGTCCGCGGACGGCGCCGCGCTGGTCGCCGTCAACGACCTCGCCCTGGCCCTGGCGCCGTCGCGCGAGCTGCACCTGGAGACGAGCCAGCAGGGCCGCAGCTTCCTCGACGCGACGCGCGGCGCGTGGCCCTGCGACGCCCTCGACGCCCTGGCCGGCAATCTGCCGGGGCCGGTCGCCTACCCGGTCGCGGTCGGCCTCGCGGCCGGCGCGCACCGCATGGATCCGGGCCCCGTGCTCGCCGCCTACGGCCTCGCCTTCCTGCAGAACCTCGTCTCCGCGGCCCTTCGGGCGGCGCCCGTGGGTCAGGCCGCCGGCACGCGGGTCGTGGCCGCCCTCGCGCCGCGCCTCGCCGGGCTCGCCGAGGCGGCCACCGCGGCGGATCTCGACGCGCTCGGTGCCGCCACCTTCCGCCTGGATCTCGGCTCCTTCCGCCATGAGACCCAGTATTCCCGCATCTTCCGATCCTGAGCCCGCAGCATGACCTCCACGAACGGCCCCCTCCGCGTCGGCATCGGCGGACCTGTCGGTTCCGGCAAGACCGCCCTGATGGAGCAGCTCTGCAAGCGCTTCCGCGACCGCTACGAGATCTGCGCCATCACCAACGACATCTACACGAAGGAGGACGCGCGGATCCTCACCGTCGCGGGCGCCCTGCCGGAGGAGCGCATCCTCGGCGTCGAGACCGGGGGATGCCCGCACACGGCGATCCGGGAGGATGCCTCGATCAATCTCGCCGCCGTCGCCGAGATGAGCCGGCGCTTCCCGAAGCTCGACCTCGTGCTGATCGAGTCCGGCGGCGACAACCTCGCGGCGACGTTCTCGCCGGAACTCGCAGACATCACGCTCTACGTGATCGACGTCGCCGGCGGCGAGAAGATCCCCCGCAAGGGCGGTCCGGGCATCACCCGGTCCGACCTGCTGATCGTCAACAAGACGGATCTCGCGCCGCTCGTCGGCGCCGACCTGTCGGTGATGGAATCCGACACGCAGCGGATGCGCGGCACCCGGCCGTACGTGTTCGCGTCCCTGCGCGAGGGCGCGGGCGCGGACGCGGTGGCGCGTTTCGTGGAGGAGGCGGGCGGCCTGGGCCGCTGAGTCGACGCGCCGGTCCGGGCGACCGGCGCGTCACGTTTCCTAGCGGCCGGCCTCGGCCGAGCGCGCGCGGACCGACGACCTGCTCGGGGTGCCCATGAGCGCGTCCAGGCGGCTCATCCGCGCGTTGAAATCGTTCAGGACGGTCTGGCGCGCCTTGATCGCGGCGCTGGGCTGCGCCTTGGCGGGGGTGTGCCGCGGGCGGGCCTCCGCTTGGACCGCCGGAACGGCGAGGAGCGCGGCCAGCGCCGCGAAGGTCAGAGTGCGGGTCATCGTGAAATCCTTCGGCGCCCGCCGTGTCGGACGGCGCGACGCTGCGCTGAGGATATGCGCGCCCGGAGCGCGGCCGCGTGCGCGAGCGCACAGCACGCAGACGTGATCGGGATGAGCGCCGTTGGGCCATCGCGGCGTTGACAGCGGTCCGTGACTGATTCAACCCGCGATATCGGGGCCTTCTGAACGGTATCGCGCATGCGAAATCTGCGGTGGCTGGCCGCCCTTCCCTTCCTCGGCATCCTGGTCGGCCCGTTCTTCCTGAACCGGGTCGAGCCCTTCGTGTTCGGCTTGCCGCTGCTCCTCGCCTGGCTGGTGTTCTGCGTGATCGGAACCTCGATCCTGATGGGGGTGATCTACCTGACCGACCCTCAGAACCGCGCGCCGGAGGATCCCCGATGAGCATCGCGCTCGTTATCGTGGCCGCCGGCTTCGCGCTGGCGATCGGCCTCGGACTCTACGCGCGGGTCGGCCGCGAGATGGGGCTGGAGCAGTGGACCGTCGGCGGCCGCGGCTTCGGCACCGCCCTGGTCTTCCTGCTGATGGCCGGGGAGATCTACACGACCTTCACGTTCCTCGGCGGCTCCGGCATCGCCTACGGCAAGGGCGGCCCCGCCTACTACATCCTCTGCTACCTGACGCTCGCCTACGTGACCTCGTACTGGTTGCTGCCGCCGGTCTGGCGCTACGCCAAGCAGCACAACCTCTACACGCAGCCCGACTTCTTCGCGCGCAAGTACGGCAGCCGCGCGCTCGGCATGCTGGTGGCGCTCGTGGGGATCGTCGCCCTCGTTCCCTACCTCGTGCTGCAGTTCAAGGGCCTCGGGATCATCGTCTCGACGGCGTCCTACGGCGCGATCTCGTCGACGACCGCGGTCTGGATCGGCGCGGCCGCGCTCACCGCCTACGTCGTGGTGTCGGGCGTGCACGGCTCCGCCTGGACGGCCGTGATCAAGGACACCAGCATCCTGTTCGTGGTGGTGTTCCTCGGGATCTACCTGCCGGTCCACTATTACGGCGGCTACGAGGGCCTGTTCACGGCGATCGAGGCGGCGAAGCCCGGCTTCCTGGCCCTGCCCGACCGCGGCCAGAGCCCGACCTGGTTCACCACCACGGTCCTGCTGACCGCGCTCGGCGGCTACATGTGGCCCCACACCTTCGCGTCGCTCTACACGGCGCGGGAGCCGGGCGCCTTCCGCCGAAACGCCGTGATCCTGCCGATCTACCAGCTGATCAACCTGTTCGTGTTCGTGATCGGCTTCACCGCCGTGATGCAGGTGCCGGGGCTGACGGGGCCCGACGTCGACCTCTCGCTGTTCAAGCTCTCCCTCGCGACCTTCCCGCCCTGGGTCATCGGGCTGATCGGCGCCACGGGGGTGCTGACCGCCCTCGTCCCGGGCTCCATGATCCTGATCGCGGGCGTCACGCTGGTGGCGAACAACCTCGTCCGGCCGCTGCGCCCCGGCATGGACGACGCCGCGACCGCGCGGCTGTGCAAGATCCTCGTGCCGGTGCTGGCGCTGGTCTGCGTCGGCTTCACCCTGTCGGGCGGCGACACGATCGTGCAGCTCTTGCTCATGGGCTACAACTTCGTGACGCAGCTCTTCCCCTGCTTCATCACCAGCCTGATGCGCCGCAATCCCCTCGACCGCCGCGCCGCCATCGCCGGGATCGTCGCGGGCGTGGCCACCGTGGCGGCGACCGTCCTCTCCGGGTTCAGCTTGGCGAAGCTGCCGCTCCTGGGACCGCTCCAGGACGTGAATGTCGGCATCGTGGCGCTGGTGGTGAACGTCGTCGTGACGGTCGCCGTGGCGCAGATGGTGCGCGCGGGCGCGACCGCCGCGCAGGCCGCGGAGTGATGCCCGCTCAACCCTGTCCGCGGCGGGCGGTCAGCCAGGACGCCAGCAGCACCGCGACGCTCACCAGCCCGACGAGGAGGGTCGAGGCCGCGTTGATCTCCGGATTCACGCCGAGACGGACCTGGCTGTAGAGCCGCATCGGCAGGGTGGTGGAGCCCGGGCCGGAGACGAAGCTCGCGATCACCAGGTCGTCGAGCGACAGGGTGAAGGCGAGGAGCGCGCCGGCCGCGAGGGCGGGCGCGAGCAGCGGCAGCGTCACGGTCATCAGCACCCGCCCCGGCGACGCCCCGAGATCGGCCGCGGCTTCCTCGAGGGACCGGTCGAGGCCGCGCAGGCGCGCGCCGACCACCACCGCCACGAAGCCGGTGCAGAAGGTCGTGTGCGCGATCACGATCGTCAGGAGGCCGCGGTCCAGCCCGATCCCGATGAACATGAGCAGGAGCGACAGCCCGATCATCACCTCCGGCATCACGATCGGCCCGAAGACGAGACCCGTGAACAGGGCGCGACCGCGGAAGCGGCCCTGCCGCTCCAGGGCGAGCGCGGCCAGCGTCCCCAGGATCGTGGCGAGCAGGCTCGCGAGGAAAGCGACCTTGAGGGAGACCCAGGCGGCCGACAGGAGCGGCGCGTCGGCGAGCAGGGCGCCGTACCAGCGGGTCGAGAACCCGCCCCAGACCGTCACCATCGGCGAGGCGTTGAACGAGTACACGATCAGCACCACGATCGGCCCGTAGAGGAAGCCCAGGCCGGCCACCAGGGCGGTGCGGGTCACCCAGCTCACGGCGCCTCGCCCTCGCCCGCGCGCAGGCTGTCCCGGAACAGCACCACCGGTCCGATGACGATGGCGAGGATCAGCACGGCGACCGCCGCGGCCAGCGGCCAGTCGCGGTTCGAGAAGAACTCGCTCCAGAGCACCCGGCCGAGCATCAGCGTCTCCGACCCGCCGAGCAGGTCCGGGATCACGAACTCGCCGACCATCGGGATGAAGCAGAGCCCCGCGCCTGCCGCGATCCCGGGCAGGCTGAGCGGCACGGTCACGGTCCAGAACACCCGGCTCGGCGAGGCGCCGAGATCCGCCGCGGCCTCGCGCAGGGTCGGATCGAGGCGGTTCATCACCGCGTAGAGCGGCAGCACCATGAAGGGCAGGTAGGCGTAGACGAGCCCGACGATCACCGCCGCGTCGGTGTTGAGGATCGTCAGCGGCGCGTCGATCAGGCCGAGCCGGCGCAGGGCGAGATTGAGCAGCCCCTCGGGCTTCAGGATCGCGATCCAGGCGTAGATCCGGATCAGGAAGCTCGTCCAGAACGGCACGATGACCAGCGCCACGAGGAGCGGCTGCCAGCGCGCCGGCGCCCGCGCCAGGGCGTAGGCGAGCGGCGTCCCGAGGGCGACGAGGATCAGGCTGGCGACGCCCGCGTAGGTCAGGGAGCCCAGGGCCGCGTCGCGGTAGAGGGGGTCGGCTGCGAGCGTGAGGTAATTGTCGAAGTTGAGGGCTTCGAGGAAGGCCGACCAGCCGTCGAGCCCGCCGCGCCAGTCGAGCAGCGGCAGGTAGGGCGGGATCGCCGTCGCCGGCTCCGACAGGCTGATCTTCAGGGTGATGACGAAGGGCAGCAGGAAGAACGCCGCCAGCCACAGGAACGGCGGCAGGCGCACCAGGCGGTCGAACAGCCGGCCGCGCTTCCGGACGCGCGCGGGCCCGGCCTCGGCTCCAGCGGCCCTCATGCCGGCAGGATCACGGCGACGTCGGCGGGGAAGCTGGCCCGTGCGTCCGAGCCCGGCGCCGCGGCGGCCTCCGCGGGCCGCCCGCTCGCCCGCAGCGTCGCGCCGTCGGGCAGACGCAGCGTCCGGCGCACCCGGTCGCCCAGGAACACGGCGTCGGCGACGACCACCGGCAGCCCCTCGGCGCCCAGCACCACGTCCTCGGGCCGCACCGCGACCACGACCGCGGCCCCCTCCGCGAGCGCGGCCTCCGTGACGCCCCGCACGGGGCCGTGCGCGGTCTCGACCGTGCGGACCGTGTCGGCGCCTCCGGCGCCGATGCGGCCGGGGATGAGGTTCACGTCGCCGAGCAGACCGGCCACGAAGCGGCTCGCCGGTCGGCGGTAGAGATCGGCCGGCGGGCCGACCTGGATCAGGCGGCCCGCTTCCATGACGCCGATCCGGTCGGCGAGCATCATCGCCTCCTCGGGATCGTGCGTGACGACGACGAAGGCGGTGCCGAGGCGGCGCTGGACCGCGCGCAGCTCGCCCTGCGTCTCCTCGCGCAGGCCGCGGTCGAGCGCGCCGAGCGGCTCGTCGAGCAGCAGCAGCTTCGGCTCCCGGGCGAGCGCCCGGGCCAGGGCGACCCGCTGGCGCTGGCCGCCCGAGAGCGTCTCCGGGCGACGGCCGCCGAACCCGTCCAGGCGCACGAGCTTGAGCAGCTCCGACACGCGCTCCGCCAAGGCGGAGCGGGCGAGGCCCTTCAGCCCGTAGCCGATATTGCCGGCCACGCTCATGTGCGGGAACAGGGCGTAGGACTGGAACATCATGTTGACCGGCCGCCGATGGGGCGGCAGCGCGGTGAGATCCTGCTCGCCCAGCAGGATCCGCCCCGAGGTCGGGCTCTCGAAGCCCGCGATCATGCGCAGGAGTGTGCTCTTGCCGCATCCGGACGGGCCGAGCAGGCAGAAGAACTCCCCCGCCTCGAGAGCGAGGGAGACGGTGTCCACGGCCCGATGCGTGCCGAAGCGCTTGGTCAGCTCCTCCAGCCGCAGGCGCGGCGCAGGCCCCTCGGACAACGGATCAGGAATCCTCGCGCAGCGCCTCGGCCACGCGCGCTTCCAGGAGGTCCGGCCGGCGCAGGACCAGGGCGCCGCGGGTGCGGTCGACCAGTCCCTCCGCCGCCATCGCGGTGAACTCCCGGGTCACCTGCTCGCGGCGGCAGCCGATCCGCGCGGCGAGGACGTGGTGGTAGGGTGGCGGCGAGACCACCCGCTCGCCCGCCGTGCCGGCCCGGGGCACGGAGAGGCGGAGCAGCTCGGCGTAGAGCCGGTGCTTCAGGTCGAGCAGGGCGTGCTCCATGAGCCGCGTGTTCAGCTCGCGCACGCGCTTGGCCAGGAGGCGGAACAGACGGTCGGCAATCGCCTCGGAGGCGAACACGATCTGCCGGAAGACCGGCGCCGGCACCACGCAGACCTCGCCGCGGGTCAGCGCCGTGACGTTGGCCGAGCGGCCGATCCCGTCGATGGCGGCGAGCTCGCCGAAGAAGGCCCCGCCCCGCATCTCGCCCAGGATGACTTCCTTGCCGGACTGGGTCCGGTTCAGGATGCGGACCTCGCCGGAGGCGATGAAGTACACGTCGGTGGAGATGTCGTCGAAGTCGACGAGGACTTCGTTCTCGTCGAAGCGGCGCCAGTGGCAGCGCGGCTCGTAGGGGCTGAGCTCGATGCCGGGATCCTTGAAGAAAGGTATTGTCCCCAACCGCGCCATCGATCGTGTTCCCTCAACTCCGGCCTCCGTCCCTGCCCTGACGGGGGCCGGCCAGCAGATCTGGGGACGGGAGCAGCCCGCACAGTGAAGCCGCGCCCCGCCGGGGCGGTGCTGGATTGATCGGGCAGCCGCAATCGTGACGGTCGCGGGCGGGGCGGTCAAGCCGCGTCCCGATGAACAGGAGTTTATTAGCGTGGATCAGGGATCAGGGCTAAATTCCTGGCCCGCCGAGGCGGGCAGTATCGATGCATCAAGACGTACCTTTCCCGCGCTCGACATCCTCCACCGGTCCCCGCCAGCAGGCGACGCTCGCGCTCCCCTTCGAGCGTTCGGGCCGCAGCCTCCATTCCGGGCGGCACGCCACGGTCCGCGTCAGCCCTGCCCCGGCCGGCCACGGCATCGTCTTCCGCCGTCACCTGAAGGACGGTCGGGCGGTCGACGTGCCCGCCCACTGGCACTACCGGGAATCGCAGCCGCTCTCCTCGGCGCTGCGACGCGACGGCGTCCTCGTGCGCACGATCGAGCACCTGATGGCCTCGCTCAGCGCGCTGCGGATCGACAACGTGCTGGCCGAGATCGACGCGGACGAGTTGCCGATCTTCGACGGGAGCGCGACGCCCTGGTGTGAGGCGATACGGATCGCGGGTCGCCGCGAGCAGAGCCTGCCCTGCCGGGTGATCCGCCTGCTGCGCACGGTCGCGGTCGAGAACGGGCGGCGCCGCCTCGAGATCGAGCCGGGCCCGGGCCTGCACGTCACCGGCCACGTCGCGCTGGCGCATTTCGGATCGATCGACTGGTCGGGCGCGATCACGCCGGACTCCTTCGAGCGGGAGATCGCGCCGGCCCGCAGCTTCGGGCGCTACGCGCGGGCCATGGCGGGCCGCGCCTACGGCTACCTGATGCGGAACGACTTCCTGCAGGGCGTCTCGCCCCGCTCGGCAGCTCTGCTGGTGCGCGGGCACGTGCTGGGCGGGATGCGCGTCCCCGGCGAGCCGGTCCGCCACCGCATCCTCGACCTCGTCGGCGACCTCGCGCTGGCGGGCCACCCGGTCGAGGGCCGGATCTCGGCGTTCCACACGGGGCACGAGCTGAACCACGCCCTCGTCACCGCCCTGATGCGGGACGGCAAGGCCTGGGAACTCGTCTGAGGGTCGGGTTCAGGCCGAGGCGCGGCGGGGCGTCTCGCAGGCGACCGCGACCGCACCGAAGGCGCGGACGAGGTCCGCATCGAGCTTCGCCCTCATCGACTCGAGGATGGCGTAGGCCTCGCGCGGGGCCTTCGGCGCCTTGTAGGGGCGCGCCTCGATCAGCGCGGCGAAGATGTCGGCGATGGTGATCAGGCGGACGAGGTCGGGGATCTGCTGCCCGCGCAGCCCGTCCGGATATCCCGACCCGTCGAGATACTCGTGGTGCGAGCGGACCACCGACAGGGTCAGCGCGTCGTAGTCGCCCGTGAGCAGCATCTCGTGTCCGAGCGCCGGGTGGCGCGCCATCTCGGCGCGCTCCGTCGGTGTCAGCGGCGCGGGCTTGTTCAGGATCGCGAGGGGGATCTTGGCCTTTCCGATGTCGTGGAGCAGCGCGCCTTTGACGAGGTAGCGGGAATCCGCCTCGTTGAGCCCCAGGACGCGCGCGAACTCGGCCGCGATTCCGGCCACGCTCAGGCAGTGGCGGTGCGTGACGTCGTCGAAGCTCGCCACGACCCTGAGCCATTCGCGCACCTTGGCCTCGCGGATCGCCTGGTTGACCAGGTCGGCGCCGTTCTCGACCAGCGCGGCCGGGGGCGCCTGATCGGCACGGAACAGGCTGACGAAGGCCGAGCGGGCCTCGTTCACCTGCTCGCGCCAGTTGCCGGTCTGCGGCGGGGCCTTGGCGGTGCCGATCAGGGCCGCGACCGCGTTCAGCAGCATGGCGCTGACCGCGGCGGCCGGCATCGCGCGGGTCGCGCCGAGGGCGGTGGCCTGGATCTCGCCGCGGCCGAGGTTGCCGTGGATCAGGGCCAGGAACGGGACGCCGGGCCCGCGCGCGGTGGACAGCGCTTGGCGCAGGCGCCGCACGGATTCGGAGGTCAGCGCGCTGACGTCGCTGATGATCAGCGCCGCCCCCCGCGGCGGGACGGCGTCGCCGTAAAGGTCGTGCAGCACAACGGGCGTGACGCCGCCGAGATTGCGCGCGAGCCTCTCGGCGCGCTCGACATCGTCGGTCAGGATCAGGGTCTGGCCCAAGATTCCCCCCTGTGGCTCGCCCCCGCCCGGGCGCTTCGCGAGCTCGCGTGCCGACGCTCTAGAGCCGATGAACGCACTATCATCGTCTATATGCACAGCACTCGCCGCAGGTTTGACGGCATTCCGTTAAAAATCCGACAGCCGAAGCTGATGTTTGAAGCTTATAATTGGCGTTGCGATGTGTCCGGGTCGCCGCGGGGGCGGTGGCCTGCCCGCGCGACGGCGGCGCTTGCCTCGCGGCGTCCGGACCGCCAGAACGCCGGCATGCTGCGCGTCAACGACCTCACCTACCGCATCGGCGACCGCCTGATCCTCGATTCCGCGAGCTTCACGATCCCGGAAGGCGCCCGCGTCGGGCTGGTCGGGCGCAACGGGGCCGGCAAGACCACCCTGTTCAAGGCCATCCTCGGCGACCTCCCGGTCGACGCGAAGTCGGTGTCGCTGCCCAAGGGCATGCGGATCGGCGCGGTCGCCCAGGAGGCGCCGGCCGGACCGGAGACGCTGCACGCGGTCGTGCTCGCCGCCGACACGGAGCGCGCCCGCCTGATGGCGGAGGCCGAGCACGCGGACGGCCTGCGCCGGGCCGAGATCGAGACGCGGCTCGTGGATATCGGCGCCCACTCGGCGCCGGCCCGCGCCGCCGCGATCCTGCACGGGCTGGGCTTCGACGCGGCGGCCCAGGCGCGGCCCTGCGCGGACTTCTCCGGCGGCTGGCGGATGCGCGTGGCGCTCGCCGCCGTCCTGTTCTCGGAGCCGGACCTGCTGCTCCTCGACGAGCCGACCAACTACCTCGACATCGAGGGCACGCTCTGGCTGTACGATTACCTGGAGCGCTACCCGCGCACCGCGATCATCATCAGCCACGACCGCGACCTGCTCGACACCAGCGTCGACCACATCCTGCACCTCGACCGCGGCAAGCTGGCGATCTACCGCGGCGGCTACACCAGCTTCGCCAAGCAGCTCTCGGAGAAGCGCGTTCTCCAGGCCAAGGCGAAGGCCAAGCAGGATGCCGAGCGCGCCCACCTGCAGAGCTTCATCGACCGGTTCAAGGCCAAGGCCACCAAGGCGCGGCAGGCCCAGTCGCGGATGAAGCGCCTCGCCAAGATGGAGCCGATCGCCGCGCTCCTCGAGGACGATGTGCCGGTGATCCACCTGCCGAGCCCGGAGAAGCCGCTGTCGCCGCCCATCGTCGCCATGGAGCGCGTCAAGGCCGGCTACGGGGATCGGATCGTCCTGACCGGCCTCGACCTCAGCCTCGCGCCGGACGACCGGGTCGCGCTGCTGGGCGCGAACGGCAACGGCAAGTCGACCTTCTGCAAGCTGATCGGCGGCCGGCTCGGGCCGGTCGCCGGCGAGGTGAAGCGCTCCTCCAAGATGGAGGTCGCCTACTTCGCCCAGCACCAGCTCGACGAGCTGCGCCCCGCCGAGAGCGCCTACGCGCATGTCCGGACCCTGATGCCGGATGTGCCCGAGGCGAAGGTCCGCAGCGCGACGGCGCGGCTCGGATTCGGCGCCAACAAGGCCGACACGCCGGTCGAGAAGCTGTCGGGCGGCGAGAAGGCGCGGCTGCTCATGGGGCTCGCGGCCTTCCACGGCCCGCACCTCCTGATCCTCGACGAGCCGACCAACCACCTCGACATCGAGAGCCGGCAGGCCCTCGTGGAGGCGATCAACGATTACGAGGGCGCCGTCATCCTCGTCTCGCACGACCGGTTCCTGGTCGAGGCCTGCGCCGACCGGCTCTGGCTGGTCGCGGACGGCACGGTGAAGACCTTCGACGGCGACATGGACGATTACCGGCGCTTCGTGCTGTCGGGGCCCGAGCGCGAGACCGAGCGCGACACGGAGCCGTCCGGCGGCCAGAAAGCCGAGGCGCGCCGCGCCGGCGTCGAGCGCCGCGCGGCCCTCGCGCCCCTGCGCAAGCGGCTGGAGGCGATCGAGGCGCGGATGGCCAAGCTGACCGCGGCGATCCAGAAGATCGACGCGGCCCTGGAGGACGGGTCCGCGTTTCGGGAGAACGCCGCCAAGGCCGGCGAGATCGCCAAGATGCGGTCGGACGCCGCGACCGCGCTCGCCGCCGCCGAGGAGGAGTGGCTGACGGTCAGCGCGGAGATCGAGGCGGCCTGACGGGGCCGCCTCACACCGAGCCTTCGATCGCCCGCTCCAGGATGTCGACCCCGAGGTCGATCTCCGCGTCCGTGGCCGTGAGCGGCGGGGCGATGCGGAACACGCCGCCCATGCCGGGCAGCTGCACGATGTTCATGCTCAGCCCGAGCTCGAGGCAGCGCCGCGTGATCGCGTCGCCGAGTTCCGGTGCCGGCACCTTCGTGTCCCGGTCGGCCACGATCTCCACGCCCTGCAGGAGGCCGCGCCCGCGCACGTCGCCGATGCAGGCGAAGCGCTGCTGCAGCGCCCGCAGCCGCGCCGCCAGCCGCGCGCCGGCCGCCTCGGCCCGGCCGACCAGGCCGTCGCGCCGGACGATCTCCAGCACCTTGAGCCCGACCGCGGCGGGAAGCGGGTCGGAGACGTGCGTCGTGTAGAACAGGAAGCCGCGGGCGTGGCAGAGATCCTCGATCTCCGGCGTGGTCAGGACCGCCGCGAGGGGCAGGCCGGCGCCCAGGGTCTTCGACAGGGTGAGGATGTCGGGCACCACCCCGTCGCGCTCGCAGGCGAACATCAGGCCGGTGCGGCCGATGCCCGTCTGGGCCTCGTCGAGGATCAGCAGCATGCCCCGCTCGGTGCACTTGCGCTTGAGCGCCGCGAGGTAGCCGGGCGGGAGTTCGAGGATGCCTCCGGAGCTGAGGATCGGCTCGGCCAGGAAGGCTGCGAGATTGCCGGTCGACTGCCGGTCCACCAGGGCGAAGGCGTAGTCGAGCTCGGTCTGCCAGTCGGCGGCCCCGTCCCGCGCGAAAGTCGGGCGGTAGGCGTTCGGCGCGGGGATCGCGAAGGACCCGACGGGGGCCGGGCCGTAGCCCTTGCGGCCGGCGCTGTAGGTGGCCGAGGCGGCCCCCGCCGTCATGCCGTGCCACGACTGCGCGAAGCTCACGATCTCCCAGCCGCCTGTGGCGAGCTTGGCCATGCGCAGGGCGGCCTCGTTGGCCTCGGCGCCGGTGGTCAGGAGAAGCGCGCGCTCCAGCCCGCCGGGGGCGAGTCCGGCCAGCGCGGTCGCGAGGTCGACCACCGGCCGGCTCAGCATGCCGCTGAACAGGTGATCCAGGCGCCCGACGTGGTCGGCGACGACGGCGGCGATCTCGGGATGCCCGTGACCCAGGATCGCGCTCATCTGGCCGGAGGTGAAGTCGAGGATCTTCCGGCCGTCCGCGTCGTAGACGAAGCTGCCCTCCGCGCGCTCGATGATGACCGGCGCGAAGGCGCCGCCGTAGCGCACGAGGTGCCGGCGCGCGCGCGTCCAGAAGTCGGGGTCGTCGTTCCGCGTCGTCATCGATCCGGGTCCCGTGGCAGGCCCCGCCATGCTAGGACCGCCCGCAACCCCAGAGAAGCTTATAGTTCTGAACCGAGGGTTCAGCGATCCTGATGGCCCAGAGCCTCGACATCGACCTCCTGCGCAGCTTCGCCACGGTCGCGGAGACGGGCGCGCTGAGCCGGGCCGCGGAGCGGGTCGGGCGCAGCCAAGCCGCCCTCAGCATGCAGATGAAGCGGCTGGAGGATCTGGTCGCGCAGCCGCTGCTGCGACGGACCGGGCGCGGGGTGGTGCTCACGGTGCAGGGCGAGCGCCTCCTCGTCCACGCGCGCCGGATCCTGGCCTCGCACGACGACGCGGTGGCGGAACTGTCCGGCGGCCGCCTCAACGGCACGCTCAGGTTCGGCTGCCCGGACGATTACGCGCAGGCCTTCCTCCCCACCCTGCTGCGCGGCTTCGCGCACCTGCATCCCGACGCGGCGATCGAGGTGGTCTGCGGCGCGACGCCCCGTCTGGAGGAGCGGCTCGCCCGCGGCGGGCTCGATCTGGCCCTCGTCTCGGTCCCGCTGGCGGCCGGGCGGGAGATCCTGCGGCGCGAGGACCTCGTCTGGGTGGCGCCGCGCGGCGCCGAAGCGCCATGGCCCGACCCGTTGCCGCTGGCGCTCGGCGATCCCGACACGCTGGACCACCGGGCGGCGCGGGCCGCCCTCGACGCGGGCGGGCGCGCGTACCGGATCGCCTACGCGAGCGGCAGCCTGTCCGGACTGCTGGCGGTGGCGCGCTCTGCCCAGGCGGTCGCGGTCCTCACCCGCGCCGCGGTCCCGCCCGACCTGCGCATCCTGAACCGCGGCAGCGGCCTGCCCGCGCTGCCGCGGATCGGCCTGACGATCCGCCTGGACGAGGCGCACGCCGCGCCGCTGACCCGCGCCTTCGCCGCCCACCTGCGCGCGGTACTGCCGACGCTCTGATCGGGCGGTCCCGCCGGGCTCCCGTTCGTCCGGGCGGGGTAGCCCTGGTCCGGTCGCGATCGCGGCCGCCCCGAGCCGGTCGGGCCTGTCGCTAGCCCGCCTCGGACGGCTTCCGCCAGACGACGACGATCTCGTCGTTGTCGACGTTGATCCAGTTGATGTGGGTGCGCGGATGGGCTTGGCGGATCGTCTCGAAATGCGCGCTGTTGCAGAGCAGGTAGATGTCGCTCCCCGTGTCGTCCAAACCGGCCTCTGCCTCGCGCAGGACGGAGCGGAGGCTCGGACCCGGCAATTGCACGGCCCGGAACCGCCGGCCGGGCACGTCCGGAAAGGCCAGGCTCCAGGCCGCCGTGACCCGCGGGCTGTCGTACGCCACGACCGTGTCGGCGCCGACGAGCCGGGACGGGCTGTGATCCAATCGGACATCCTCGCTCCAATTGCGATTGGCGGCGCCGATCGTCTTCGTCGTCTCCGGCGACACGACCGGGGTCGTCGCCGTGGCCGTCGCCATCGCGGCGGCAGCGACCTGCGTGCCCCGCCGGTCGGTCACGTCGAGCGCGGCGTCGATCACCTGGATGCGGTTCTCGACGAGCGCGAAGACGGCCCCGGCCGCCTCCGGCGTGAGCGTGTAGATCGACCGCGGATCCGGCGCCGCGACGGGATTCACGTCGCGCGCCGGGGTAAGCACGGTCGCCTCGCCGGGCGGCGCCTTCTGTGCGGCCGCCGCGATCGCGGCCATCGGAGGTACGTAATCCATCGCGCAGTCTCCAGCTTTCGACCCGATGCGGAACCCGGCCTCCGACCCGCGCAGCGCCGTCGCCCGCGCATCGACCGTTTGCCGACGGCCATGCGGGCGTGGATCGACGACCGTCGCGGCGATGCGGAGGGGCGCCACCGCGGGCATGCCGCGGCTGCGCCGTCCGAGCGGCTCGGACCGTGGCCGGTTGTCCAGGCAGGTCGGTCGGAAATGCCCCGCGCCCGTCGGAGCGGCCGCTGACGCGGAAACACGGCGAGAGAGGGGATCCACCTCGGTCATCGGGGGCCTGCCGGTCCTCATGACCGCGAGCGCCCAGTCCGCGAGCTTCATGCTTCGTTGAATCGGATTTGTATCCAACGACTTGACTCTGTCAACAGCGCGCAAGTTGAATCGTCTCCGTGACGGACTTTCTTGGACTTTATATCGTGGCGACATCGTAGGAATTCGGCGGTCCGCTGTACGCGTTGCTTCCGCTCTTCTCAGAAATGGCGGGCGGTGCTCCGAATAATCGGAGATCCCCGAGCGCGTGCTTTCAAGCCTGGGCGATCCACAGGCGGCGCGCGTCGCCGTGTGCTGCGGTTCCGCCGCGCGGGTCGCGCAGTCCGTCCGACGGTCAGCACCGCGAGGGGGCTCCTCCCGATGGGCGCGATCGGCGGTCCCGGCCCGCGGGATCCGCACGGGTGCGGTGTTTGCCCGCGGCCCGCGGACATGCGAGAGAGGCCGGATGTTGACCGTCGATAGCCTCTGGCGCGCGCGGCACCGGCTCGCGCAGTTCGGGAAGAAGCGGACCGGATCGCCGCGCATCCTCGTGATCGGGGTCTGCCAGGCCGGATCCATCGCCAAGACGATGCGCTACCTGCTGCCGCACGCGCAGGTGGATTTCGTCTCGGCCTTCACGGCGTCCCGCCGGTTCCCGCGGCTCGCCGACCTGATGGCGCACGCGGACGGGTACGACCACGTCTTCACCAGCATCTACCTGCCCAAGTTCAAGGGCGGCGGCTCGATCGACACGCTTCGGACGCACCCGAAGGTCCGACTGATCCCGACCATCGTGTTCAGCGCCTACCATCCCGACCTCGTCCACGTGGGCGTTCAGGATCACGTCACGCTGAACGGCCTGATCTCGGGTCCGATGGGGCACTCGCACTCGGCGATCACGCTGTTCGCCTACCTGTCGGGCTTCTCGCAGGCGCAGGCGCTTCGGCTGTTCTCCGAGCCGGTCTTCGAGCGCCTCGGATACTTCAATCTCTGGGACGAGTCGGTCGCGTACCTGCGCGGCCTCGGCGTCCAGGCCGGGTACGATCTCGACACGCACCTCACGCGCTGGGCGCGTCGGGGCTGCTTCATGCACTCGATCAACCACACGAAGCTCTACGTGGTGGCCGACCTCGCCCGCGGCCTGCTGACCCGGGCCGGCGTGCCCTTCGAGGAATGCGACCTCGACGCGTTCCTCCCGGACGATCTCGGCGGCCAGGGCAGCTGGCCGGTCTATCCGGAGATCGCCCAGCATTACGGCGTGCCCGGCAGCGCCCTGTTCTTCAAGGCGGAGACGCGCCGGTCCGGCCCCGCGCGCACGATGAGCCGGCCCGAATTCGTCGCCGCCTCCTACGCGAACTACGACCGGCGCGAGCGGAAGCTCCTGATCTCGCAGCGCGTCCAGGGCTGGCTCAACGACGCGCCGACGGTGGATTTCCTGCGCGAGGCCGCGGGCCGGGGCGACGCGCCGGCGCGGCCGGCGAGCCGGGCCCCGGCGGTGAATGCCGGCAGCCTCGCCGGCCACGCCTCGTAGCGTCCGGAAGGGCACTTCCCCGCGGGCCCGGCGTTGTCGGCCACGGCCCGCCGCCGCGGGAAGGACGTCGAGGTGTTCCGATGAGTTCCGTGTCCCGCCATCGCACCGGTCGCGCCGCGACCGCGGCGGCCCTGACGCTCGCCGGATCGGCGGCGGCGCTGGTCGGCTGGAGCGCGCTGGCCGTGGACCGGCGGATGACCCTGCCGCCTGCCCTGCCGGGCCGCCACGAGCGGATCCGAACCCGCCGCGCCGGCGCGCTGTCGCTCTACGGCTCCGCTGAGGCCGAGGGCGTGCCGCTCCTGCTCATCCACTCGATCAACGCGGCGGCCAACGCCTACGAGGTCCGGCCGCTGTACCTGCGCTACCGCGGCACGCGCCCGGTCTACGCCCTGGAACTCCCGGGTTTCGGCTTCTCGGAGCGCTCGCGCCGCCGCTATACGCCGCGCCTGATGGTGGAGGCGATCCACGCGGCGGTCGACGAGATCCGGAGCCGGCACGGCGGCTGGGCGATCGACGCCCTCGCCCTGTCGCTCTCGTGCTCGTTCCTGGCGCGGGCGAGCCTGGAGCGGTCCGACGCCTATCGCAGCCTCGCGCTGGTGAGCCCGACGGGGTTCGACGCCCGGCTCTCCGGGGAGGGACCGCCGGACGGCCATCGCGGCCGCGACTGGCTGCTCCGCGTCCTCGACCGCCCTCCGCTCGGCCGGCCGCTCTTCGACGCGCTGGTCACGCGGCCGAGCATGCGGTTCTTCCTGGAGAAGACCTTCGGTTCCTCCGAGATCGACGAGGGTCTGCTCGCCTACGATCACGCCTCGGCTCACCAGCCCGGCGCCGAGCACGCCCCGTTCTGCTTCATCGCGGGCCACCTGTTCCCCACCGATGCGACCCGCCTCTACGAGCGCCTGCGCCTCCCGGTCTGGATGGTGCACGGGGAGCGCGGCGACTTCGTCGACTACCGTCTGGTGCCGCGGGTCGCCGACCGGCCGAACTGGCGCGTCGACATCCTGCCGACCGGCGCGTTCCCGCATTTCGAGCGGCCGGAGGCGGTGGCGGCCGGCTACGACGCGTTCCTGGCGAGCATCATCCGCCTGCCGGCCGCGCGACCGGCGTGATCCGTTAGCGGGCCCGCGGGACACCGGCGCGCAGGCGCTCGCAGACCGGCGGGTCGAGCTCGCGCCGGCCGCCGAACGTCGAAGTCGTGTGTCGGAGGCCGCAGCGATCCGCGTCGGTGGACCCGGCGCGCCCCCGTCCGTAAGGATGGAGACGCCGCCCGGAGCGGCGTCCGTGTTGGAATCCGATGATCGACCTGACCCTCGAGGCCGCCCGCACCATCGTCGACACCGCCCTGCGGGAGGCGCGAACCCGCAACCTCAAGCCCCTCGCCGTCGTCGTCTACGATGCCCGCGGCGCGCTCAAGGCGGTCTCGGTCGAGGACGGCACGTCCCTGCGCCGGGCCGAGATCGCGAGCGGCAAGGCCAACGGTGCCCTGGCGCTGGGCCTCGGCTCCCGGGCGATCCACGCGCGGGCCGAGCAGCAGCCCTACTTCGTCGCCGCTGTGACGCACCTCGCCGGGCCCGACGCCCTCGTGCCGGTGCCGGGCGGCGTGCTGATCCGCTCCGGCGAGGGACGCCTTCTCGGCGCGGTCGGCATCTCCGGGGACACCTCCGACAACGACGAGATCTGCGCGGTGGCGGGGATCGAGGCGGCCGGCCTGAAGCCGGATACCGGCGCCTGACCGTGCGCCCGCGCCGGCGCGACTGGCTGGCCGGCGCGTTCGCCCTCGCGGCCGTGCGGCCCGCCCGCGCGGCCGACGCGCTCTACCGCCGCGGCAACGACGCCGATCCCGAGACGCTGGACCCGCACCGCTCGTCCACGGTCGCGGAGGCGCACATCCTGCGCGACCTCTGCGACGGGCTGCTCACCTACGACAACCGGGGCACGATCATCCCGGGCGCGGCGCGCGCCTGGTCGATCTCCGAGGACGGGGTGAGCCTGCATTTCGACCTGCGCCCCGACGGCCGCTGGTCGAACGGCGAGCCGGTCACAGCGAACGACTTCGTCTACGCGTTCCGCCGGATGCTCGACCCGGCCACGGCGGCGAAATACGCCGAGATCCTGTTCCCGATCCGCAACGCCGCCGCCGTGAACCGCGGCGAGCGGCCGGCCGACGCCCTCGGCGTCGCCGCCGAGGCGCCGCTCCGGCTCGCGATCACGCTGGAACAGCCGACGCCCTACATCCTGGAACTCCTGACCCACCAGACCGCGCTTCCGGTCCACCGCGCCTCGGTCGAGCGCTACGGCGACAGCTTCACCCGGCCGGGAAACCTCGTGACCAACGGACCCTACCGGCTCGCCGACCGCGTGCCGGGCGGCGCGATCACGCTGGAGGCCAACCCGCACCATCCGGACGCCGCGAGCCTCGCGATCCGGCGCGTCGCCTTCCTGCCGACGCCCGACATCGCCGCCGCGGTGCGCCGCTACGCCGCCGGGGAGATCGACTCCCTCTCCGACCTGCCCGTCGACCAGATCACCGACCTGCGCCGGCGGTTCGGGCCGCAGGTGGTGCTCGGCCCCTCGCTGGGGCTCGCGGCGCTGGTGGTGAACACTCGCAAGGCGCCGTTCTCGGACCGCCGCGTCCGCCGGGCGCTGTCGCTCGTCATCGACCGTGAGTACCTCGCCGACGGCCTCAACGGCGGCACCATGAGCCCGGCCTACTCCCTGTGCCCACCCGGCCTCGACAATTACCGCACGCCCCCCGAGACCGAGGGCCGCCTCGGCCTGCCGATCGACCACGAGGCGGAGGCGCGCCGGCTCCTCGCGGAGGCGGGGTTCGGCCCGGACCGGCCACTCACCGTGGAGTACCGGTTCAATATCAGCGACAACAACCGCACCATCGCGGTGGCGCTCGGCGAGATGTGGCGCGACCTCGGAATCGTGACGCGCTACGTCTACACGGACGCGAAGACGCATTTCGCCTACCTGCGCGACGGCGGCGACTTCGACGTCGCCCGCTACAGCTGGATCGCCGACTATTCCGATCCGCAGAACTTCCTGTTCCTGCTTCAGAGCGGGAATGACGGCATGAACGCCGGCCACTGGTCGGACGCCGCCTACGACGCCCTGATGGCGCGGGCCGCCACCGAGCGCGACCTCACCCGCCGGGCCGGCCTGCTCCACGACGCCGAGGCGATCGCCCTGCGCGAGCTGCCCTGGATCCCGCTGATGCACTACCGCTCCAAAGCCCTGATCGCGCCGCGGCTGCACGGCTACCACCCGAACCTGCGCAACGCCGCGCCGACCCGCTTCATGAGGCTCGACGCGTGATCCGCTTCATCCTGCGCCGCCTCCTCCAGGCGGTGCCGACGCTGTTCGCCGTGGTGACCGTCAGCTTCTTCCTGATGCGGCTCGCCCCTGGCGGCCCCTTCGATCTGGAGCGGCCGCTGGCGCCCGCCGCCATGGAGAACCTGCGTCGGGTCTACGGCCTCGACCGGCCTCTGATCGCGCAGTTCGGCAGCTACCTCGCGGCGCTGGCGCGGGGCGACCTCGGTCCGTCCTTCTCGTTCCGCGACCAGAGCGTCCTCGGCCTGATCGCGCGGGGCCTGCCGGTCTCGGCGACGCTGGGCGCCCTCGCCCTCGCGCTGGCCACCGCGCTCGGCGTCGGGATCGGGATCGCGGCGGCGCTCCGGCGCGGCGGGCTCGTCGACCGGCTGCTCGGCGTCGGGGCCGCCCTGACCCTCTCGCTGCCGAGCTTCGTCGTCGCGCCCCTGCTGCAGATCGCCTTCGGCCTGACCCTGCGCTGGCTGCCGCTCGGCGGCTGGAACGACGGCGCCCCGAGCCACCTCGTCCTGCCGGTGGTGACCCTGGCCCTGCCGCAGGTCGGTGCCCTGGCCCGGCTGACCCGGACCTCGCTCGCCGAGGCGCTGCGGACGCAGCCCGTCCGTACCATGCGCAGCCTCGGCCTGCCGCCGGCCCGCGTCACCCGGCACGCCCTGCGGGGGGCGCTGCTGCCGGTGGTCGCCTATCTCGGACCGCTGGCGGCGGCCCTGCTCACCGGCTCGGTGGTGGTCGAAACGATCTTCGGGCTGCCGGGGATCGGCCGGTACTTCGTGGAGGGCGCGCTCAACCGCGACTACACGCTGGTGATGGGCACCGTCCTGCTCGTCGCCGGGCTGGTGATCCTGCTCAACCTCGCCGCCGACCTCGCCTGCGCGTGGCTCGACCCGCGCCTCCGGGTGGCGGCGTGACGGCGGTTTCCACGGCGCCGGCCCGGCGCGCCGTCCTCCGGTTCGCGCGGGAGCGGACCGCCGTGGCGGCGCTCGCCGTGCTGGTCCTGATCGCCCTCGCCTGCCTGATCGGCCCGGGCCTCACCGGCCACGACCCCGAGCGCGCCTATCCGGACCTGCGCCAGCTCCCGGCCGGCCTCACCGCGCAGCCCGACGCCGCGCGTCTCCGGCCGGCGCTCGAGCGTCTGGCCTTCCGCATGCGCGCGCGGCTCGACGCCGTCGAGCGCGACGGCGACACGTTGCGGCTCACCCTCGGCTCCGACGCGGGCGTCGACCGGCGTAGCCTCGTTTACCTCCCGCGCTCGGCCCTGTTCGGGACCCCGACCGTCGTGGACGAGCGGGACGGCGGCCGCGGGCTCGTCGTGGCGGTGCCGGTCCGGCGCCTGCACTTCCCCCTCGGCACCGACATCCAGGGCCGCGACCTGCTGACCCGCTGCCTCGTCGCCGGCCGGATCTCGCTGGCGATCGGGCTCGCGGCCAGCCTCGTCGCCCTGCTCATCGGCGTCGCCTACGGGGCGACGGCGGGCTTCGTCGGGGGCGCCGTCGACGCCGTGATGATGCGCGCCGTCGACGTGCTCTACGCGCTCCCCTTCGTGTTCTTCGTGATCCTGCTGCTGGTCTTCTTCCGCCCGAGCCTGCTGCTCATGCTGGTGGCGATCGCCGCGGTGGAATGGCTCGACATGGCCCGGGTGGTGCGCGCCGTGACACTGTCGCTGCGCGAGCGCGACTTCGTCCGCGCCGCGCGGGCGCTCGGCCTCGGAACACCCCGGATCATCCTCCGGCACATCGTGCCGAACACCCTCGGCCCGGTGGCCGTGACCGCGACGCTGCTGGTGCCGCAGGTGATCCTGCTGGAGAGCTTCCTGTCGTTCCTCGGGCTCGGCGTTCAGGAGCCGCAGACCAGTTGGGGCGTCCTGATCGCTGAGGGCGCCCGCTCCATCGAGGCGGCGCCGCACCTGCTCGCGGCCCCGGCCGCGTTCCTGATCGCGACCCTGGTGGCGCTCAACCTGATCGGCGACGGCCTCGCGGACGCGCTGGACCCGCGCCGGGACTGAGCCCGGGTCCGGCAAGCTCCGCGACGTCAGCCCAGTTGCCGGATCGGGGCGCCGGCGAGCCAGGCCTCGATGTCCTCCACCGCCTGGGTGAAGAAGGTCCGGTAGTTGTTGCGCGACACGTAGCCGAGATGCGGCAGCGCCAGCACGTTCGGCAGGCGCCGGAACGGGCTGTCGGCCGGCAGCGGCTCGGTCTCGAACACGTCGAGGCCCGCGCCGGCGATCCAGCCCTCCTCCAGCGCCTGGACCAGCGCGGCCTGATCGATGATCGGCGCGCGCGAGGTGTTCACGAGAAAAGCGTTGCGGCGCATGCGGCGCAGCTCGGCCGCGCCCAGGAGGCCGCGGGTCCGGTCGCCCAGCACGAGGTGGATCGTGACGACGTCGCTCGCCTCCAGCAGGGCTTCCTTCGAGGTCGCCCGCTCCACCCCGGCGGCGGCGGCGCGACCATCGTCGAGGTTCGGGCTCCAGGCGATCACCCGCATGCCGAAGGCGCGCCCGATCTCGGCCACCCGCGTCCCGATCTTCCCCAGGCCCAGAACGCCGAGGGTCGCGCCGGCGAGATCGGTCCCGATCGTGCTCTGCCAGGGGCCGCCCGCGCGCAGGGTCAGGCTCTCCGGCGCCACGTGGCGCGCCAGTCCGAGGATCAGCGCCCAGGTCAGCTCCGTCGGCGGCGTCGGCCTGGAATCGGTGCCGCAGACGACGACGTTGCGCGCGCGGGCCGCCGCGAGGTCGATGGCGAGGTTGCGCATGCCGCTGGTGACGAGGAGCTCCAGCCGTGGCAGCCGTTCCAGCAGAGCCGCCGGGAACGGCGTCCGCTCCCGCATGATCACGAGGATCTCGGCCTGCGCGATCCGCGCCACGAGGTCGTCCGGGTTCGGGATGTGCTGGCTGATCGCGGAGATCGCGACGCGGTCGGAGAGGCGCGCCCAGTCCGCGAGCGCGAGGGCTGCCTGCTGGTAATCGTCGAGGATCAGGCCGGTGCGCATGGGGATGGGGTAGGCCTCGACGGGTGGAGCGTCAACGGATGCCGGGTGACGGCGCGCGGCGCCCAGTTCCTACGCCCCGGCTAGGGCCCCGAACGCCGCCGCGACGCCGGCGGCGCCGGGATCCTGGACACCGGCGAGATCCCCGGCCGCGAGGTAGCTGGAGCGGCCCGCGCCGGCGCGATCCATGCCGGCCGTGGCCTCGGCGCCGGCCCGGGCCGCCGTCGCGGCGGCCGCGAGATCGCCGCCCGTCAGGGCCTCGACGGCGGGGATCAAGGCGTCGAGTAGGGTGCGGTCGCCCGCCCGGGCGCCGCCGTACCCCTGGACGCGCGCCACGCCCTGCCCGAGAGCCTCGGGCCACGCGGCGCCGTCGGCGAGGGCCGAGGCCGTCGCGGCGAAGAAGATCGATCCGAGCACGCCGCTCGATCCGCCGACCGCGCGCCCGATCCGCTCGGCGAGCGCCCGGCACAGGGCCGCGGGCTCCGCCTGCGGCAGCCGGTCGAGATCGGCCAGGACGGCGCGGGCCGCGCCCGCGAAGGTCGTGCCGGCGTCGCCGTCCCCGACCTTGGCATCGAGGCCGTTCAGGGTGTCCTCGGCCCCGATCAGGGCCTCGGCGACGGCCCGGATCCGGGCGGCGGTGACGGCGTCGTGCGACGGCGCGAAGGCCTCGCCCGCGAGTCCCTCGGGCACCGGCCGCAGGATCGGCGGCGCGACCCGCACCGCCGCGGGCCAGGCCGGGACCGGGACTGGCTCCGACAGGGCGCGCTCCAGCGCGTCGTCGAGCGGCAGGACCGACAGCGAGGCACCGTGCATGTCGAGCGCCGTCATCAGCGGCGCGGGCCCGAGCAGCAGGCCGACGCGCCGCCCCAGGTCGGTGGCGAGCACGGCGCGGGTGAGAACCTGCATCTCGAGCGCGGAGGCGGAGCCGAGATTGTTCACGAGCAGCGCCAGCCGGTCCGCACCTTCGACGGCCCGCGCGAGACGATCGGCCATCAGCTCGGCGAGGTCGCTGGCCTTCGGCAGCGCGATGCGCTCCGCGCCGGGCTCGCCGTGGATGCCGAGGCCGAGCTCGGCCTCTCCCTCCGCCAGCCGCTCGCTGCGCGGCGAGCCGGGGATCGTGCAGGTGGAGACCGCGATGCCGAGCGACTTCGCCGCCCCGGCCGCCCGGCGGGCGAGCGACGCCACGGTCTCGAGCGGTTCCCCGGCCTCCGCGGCGTGACCCGCCACCTTGTGGACGAACAGCGTCCCGGCGACGCCGCGCGGCTGCTTGGCGTCCGGCAGCGCGATGTCGTCCGCGACGATCACGGTCTCGACCCTGTGGCCCAGCGCCCGGGCGCGCTCGGCGGCGAGCCCGAAATTCAGCCGGTCACCCGCGTAGTTCTTGATGACGAGCAGGCACCCCGCCGGCCCCGTCACCGCGAGGATCCCGGCTAGCACCGCGTCGACGCTCGGCGAGGCGAAGACGTCGCCGCAGACAGCGGCGCTGAGCAGGCCCGGTCCCACGAAGCCCGCATGGGCCGGCTCGTGGCCGGAGCCGCCGCCGGAGATGACCGCGACCTTCCCGGGATCCGGAGCGGCGCGGAGGACGACGCGGATGCCCGGGTCGCCGTCGAGCCGTGCCAGGCGTCCGCCGCTCGCGGCGACGAGGCCGTCGACGGCGTCGTTGACCAGGGTGGAGCGGGCGTCGATGAAGTGGGCCATGGCGTGACCTTAGATGGGGCCGGTCCGCGATTCGGCGCCGGCGGATCCGCGCGCATTCTCGGCGTCGTCGAGCTCTGCTGGCAACGGTCTCCGTCCTCGCGAGCACAGCGCAGCGATCCGGCCCGCGCCACGCCGACCGAGGTCCCGCCGCCCCGGCGCGCTTCGCTGCGCGCGCGACGACGACGGTCCTGCCCGTCCCCTATTCCTTCACGGCGCCGGTGAGCGCGGAGACGTAGTACTCGACGAAGAACGAGTAGAGGATCACCAGCGGCAGCGAGCCGAGCAGCGCGCCGGCCATCAGCGACCCCCACTTGTAGACGTCGCCATCCACGAACTCGCTCACCACGGCGATGGGCACCGTCTTGTTCTGCGTCGAGGACAGGAAGGTTAGCGCGTAGATGAACTCGTTCCAGCACAGGGTCAGCGAGAAGATCCCCGCCGAGATCAGCCCCGGGAAGGCGAGCGGCAGGATGATCTTGGTGAGGATCTGCCACCGGCTGGCGCCGTCCATCAGCGCGCATTCCTCCAGCTCGTAGGGAATGGTCTTGAAGTAGCCCATCAGGAGCCACGTCGAGAACGGGATCAAGATCGTCGGGTAGGCGAGGATCAGGGCGATCGGCGAGTCGAACAGGCCGTAGGCCTGGATGATCGTGGCGAGCGGGATGAACAGGATCGAGGGCGGCACGAGGTAGGCGAGGAAGATCGCCGCCCCGACCCAGCCGGCGCCCCGGTAGCGCACGCGGACGCAGGCGTAGGCGGCGAGCACGCTCGCGAACAGCGACAGCACGGTCGCCGCCACCGACACGTACATCGTGTTCCAGAGCCAGCGCGGATACTGCGTCTCGAAGAGGAGCTTGTTGATGTGCTTGAGCGTCGGATCCACGACCCAGAACGGGTTGAACCGCTCCATGTCGATCAGCTGTTCGTCCGGTTTGATGGCCGTCAGCGCCATCCAGTAGAACGGGAACAGCAGCACGGCGAGGATGAGGAGGAGCGGCAGGTAGGTCGTCACGAGCCGCCGGGGCAGGCGCTCGAGATAGGCCATGCCCTCCGAATTGTCCGTGAGCCCGGCGGGCCGCGCCTCCAGCACGGAGTTGAGATGCGGATCGGCGTGGGCCGGCGGTGCGGGCGCGCTCATCGGTCGTTCCCCCCGGATTGCCAGGCCCTGCGCTGCAGGCCGAACCACGAGATGCCGATGGCCGCGAGCAGGAACGGCACCATGGCGGTGGCGATGGCTGCGCCCTCGCCGAGCGTCCCCGAGAGGATGCCGCGCTGGTACGACAGGGTCGCCATCAGGTGGGTGGCGTTCACCGGGCCGCCGCGCGTCATGGCCCAGATCAGCTGGAAATCGGTGAAGGTGAACAGCACCGAGAAGGTCATCACGACCGCGATGATCGGGGTCAGCAGCGGCAGGGTGATCCGCGAGAAAATCTGCCAGTTGGAGGCGCCGTCCAGCGTCGCGGCCTCGTAGAGCGAGGGCGAGACCGTCTGGAGACCGGCGAGCAGCGTGATGGCGATGAACGGCACGCCCCGCCAGATGTTGGCGAAGATCACGCAGGCCCGCGCCATGGCGGGATCGCCGAGGAAGTCGATGTTGCCGTCGATCACCCCGAGATGGCGCAGCGACCAGGAGATGATCGAGAACTGGCTGTCGAAGATCCACCAGAACGCGATGGCCGACAGCACGGTCGGCACAACGAACGGGATCAGCACGATCGACCGGATGATCGACTTGAACGGCATGTTCTTGTTGAGCAGCAACGCGAGGTAGAGCCCGACCCCGAACTTCACCACGGACGCCACCGCCGTGTAGAGGCAGGTGTTGAACACCGAGAGCCAGAAGACGTCGTCGTCCCAGAGCCACTCGTAGTTCTCCAGGCCGACGAAGACCCCGTCTCGGCCGATCCGCGCGTTGGTGAAGGACAGCCAGATGCCCTTCAGGAGCGGGTAGGCCAGGAACAGGCCGAGGATCAGCGCCGTCGGCAGCATGAACCAGAACCCCGCCCAGCCCCGGCTGGCGCGGACGCGCTGCCAGGCCGAGCGGGTGGGGATTGCGGCCGGGGCGGGCTGCGTCAGGGCCGTGTGCGCCATCGTCTCGCCTCCGGCGGGTGCGGTCAGGTGTTCCGGAAGATGCGGGTGGCGGCGCGCTCGGCGTTCTTGATGGCGCCCTTCACGTCCTCGCGGCCGGTGCAGTGACTGGCGAACATGTCGACGATCACGAAGTCGGCCAGCACCGCGGCGATCCGCTCGCTCACCGGCGCGAGGCCGCCCGCCGCCAGGGAGCGCCGTCCCGCCTCGGCGAAGACCGCGTTCTTCGGGTCGCTCGTCCAGATCGGGTTCTTCGGATAGTTCGACAGCGGCTCGCAGAGGTAGCCCTGGGCCGCCTCCAGCCAGGGATTGTAGTTCGCCGCCTCCATCATGAAGGCGATGAAGGCCTTACAGGCGTTCGGCGCCTTGGAGTACTTGAAGGCCAGGATCGGGAAGGCGAGCTGGAACTCGGTGGGCTTGCCGACCGGGCCGATCGGCCAGACCGCGTGGTCCATGTCCTCGGCGAGCTTCGGGTTGTCCTTCTTGGCCGCCGCGTAGATCGAGATGCCGTTGTTGGTCAGGTACAGGTCGCCGGCCAGGAACGCCTTGTTGTTCGACGAGTCGTTCCACGACACCGTGCCGGGCACGAAGGTCTCGTACAGGGACTTGACGTATTCGAGCGCCTTGGCGGTCTCGGGCGAGTTGATGACGATCTTCTCGTTGGCGTCGACGAGGTTGCCGCCGTGCGACCAGAGCGCCCAGTGGCACCACGTGTTGCCGTCGCCGGTCGCATGGCCGAGGGCGAAGCCGGCGGGCGTGTTGTTCTTCTTCAAGCCGCGGCAGAGTTCGAGGAAGCCCGCCGTGTCGGTGGGGAACTTGTCGAACCCGGCCTTCTTCATCGCCGAGATGCGGTAGTTCGGATAGCCGCCGTTGAACGCCACGGGGATCGCGATCCACTTGCCCTTGACCTTGCCGTAGGCCTCGGCCGACGGGAACCAGGGGCCGTACTTCTTGCCGAGGGATTCCGCCACGTCCTCGAGCGGCAGGCACTTGTCGGGGAAGAGCGCCGGGAACGAGAACAAACCCCAGACCATGTCGGGCCCTTGGCCCGTGTTGGCGGCGACGGACGCCTTGGGCTGGATGTCGTCGAACGACTCGTTGGTCACCGTGACCTTGACGCCCGTCGCCTTGGTGAAGGCGTCGACGAGCTTCATGAAGGCCTCGTCCTCGGCCGGCACGAAGCGCTTCCAGCGCAGGAGCGACAGGCTCGCCCCCGGCTCGGGCTTCCACTCCGCGTTCTGCGCCCAGGCCTTGGCGAAGCCGAGGAGGTCGCCGCCGGCGGCGAGGCCTGTCGCTGCGGCGCCCGCGAGGAGGGACCGGCGATCGAGAACGGACATCGTTTCTTCTCCCTCGGTGATCGTGATCCTGGAGGCGCCGCGCGCCTCGAATCCGCGTCGGATCCGACGCGGGTCAGTTCGGCAGGCGACGGCCGGTCTCGGCGTCGAAGAAGTGCACGCGGTTCGGCCGCAGGGAGATCGTCTCGCCCGGCCGCTCGCGCACGCGCTCGCGCAGCACGCAGGTGAGGTCCTGGCCCCCGGCCCGCACCGCCAGCATGGTCTCGGAGCCGGTCGGCTCCACGACGACGACCTCCGCGGCGATCCCCTCGGGCGCGAGGTCGAAATGCTCGGGGCGGACGCCCAGGATGAGCGGCCGACCGTCGACCCCAGAGGGCGCGTCGGCGAGCGGGATCGACAGGCCGGTCTCGGTGGTGAAGGTCAGACGCCCGTTCGCCCGGACCTTGCCGGGCATGAAATTCATGGCCGGCGAGCCGATGAAGCCGGCGACGAACAGGTTGTCGGGCCGGTCGTAGAGCTCGAGGGGCGGCCCGATCTGCTCCACGACCCCGTCGTGCATCACCACGATCCGGTCGGCCATGGTCATGGCCTCGATCTGGTCGTGGGTGACGTAGATCGTCGTCGTCTTCAGGCGCTGGTGCAGCTCCTTGATCTCGGTGCGCATCGCCACGCGGAGCTTGGCGTCGAGGTTGGACAGCGGCTCGTCGAACAGGAAGACCTGCGGGTCGCGCACGATCGCCCGGCCCATGGCGACGCGCTGGCGCTGGCCGCCCGAGAGCTGGCGCGGGTAGCGGTCCAGCAGGGGAGCCAGCCCGAGGATCTGGGCGGCCTTGTTGACCCGGAGATCGATCTCGGAGGCCGGCGCCTTCCGGATCCGCATCGAGAACGCCATGTTCTCGCGGACGGTGAGATGCGGATAGAGGGCGTAGTTCTGGAACACCATGGCGATGTCCCGCTCCTTGGGCGGCACATCGTTCACCACGCGCTCGCCGATGCGGATCTCGCCGCCGGAGATGTTCTCGAGCCCGGCGATCATCCGCAGGAGCGTTGATTTCCCGCAGCCCGACGGGCCGACCAGGATCACGAATTCACCGTCCCGGATATCCACCGACACGCCGTGCAGGACATTCGTCGATCCGAAAGCCTTGCGAACCTCGCGGATTCCCACCGAGGCCATGCTTCCTCCCGATCAAGGCCGCTCTGTCGGCGGCTCTAGGGCAGTAGTACAAATGAGGGTTCGCGGGAAAGCAAGCCGGCCTCCTGGCAAAGCTGCAGATAATCTTGGATCTGTCAGGCGAGCCCCCCGGCGCCCGTGACGAGCGCGGCCCGGTGAAACTTCCGGCGGGATGACGGGCGGCGCGGAATGCTATGGGATCGCGCGCCGGCCGCGGTCCCGGAACCGGGCCCGTCGCGCGCGGACATCTCGGGGTCACACATTCAGGGGCATGAGCACATGTCGTTATCGGGCCTGACCGCGCGGGAGATCCTGCCCGCCGACGGATGCCGGGGCGCCCTCGTGGGCCGGGTGTGGCGGCCGGACGTGGCCGGTCCGAGCGTCGTGGCGATCCGCGCCGACGCGGACGGTGCGGCCCGAATCGTCGACGTTACCGCCGCCTTCCCCACCGTCAGCGACCTGTGCGAGGCCCGAGACCCCGCCGCCGCCCTGCGCGGCGCCCAGGGCGAGGACCTCGGCAGCCTCGACGCGGTGCTGGCCAACACGCCGCCGGACGCGCGCGACGCCACCAAGCCCTGGCTCCTGGCCCCGGTCGACCTCCAGGCCCTGAAGGCGGCGGGCGTGACCTTCGCCACCTCGATGCTGGAGCGGGTGATCGAGGAGCGCGCACGCGGCGATCTCGCCGCCGCGGCGGCGATCCGCGCCGAGGTCGAGCGCCTGGTCGGGCACGACCTGCGCCGGTTGAAGCCCGGCTCGCCCGAGGCCATGGCCCTCAAGGAGGTGCTGGTCGCGCAGGGCGCCTGGAGCCAGTATCTGGAGGTGGGCATCGGCCCGGACGCCGAGATCTTCACCAAGGCGCAGCCGCTCTCGGCCGTCGGCTGCGGCGCGGATGCGGGCCTGCACCCGGACTCGCACTGGAACAACCCCGAGCCCGAGGTGGCGCTCGCGGTCGCCTCCGACCAGCGGATCATCGGGGCGACGCTCGCCAACGACGTGAACCTGCGCGACTTCGAGGGCCGGTCGGCGCTGCTCCTCGGGAAGGCCAAGGACAACAACGCCTCCTGCGCCGTGGGGCCGTTCCTGCGCCTGTTCGACGGGACATTCGGCCTCGACGACGTGCGCCGCACGACCGTGACCCTCGAGGTGACCGGCACGGACGGCTTCCGGCTGGAGGGCACCTCGCCGCTCTCCGAGATCAGCCGCGACCCGGAGGAGCTGGCGGAGGCGCTGATGGGGCGGACGCACGACTACCCCGACGGCGCCCTCCTCCTTCTCGGCACCATGTTCGCGCCGATCCAGGACCGGCACGGGCCGGGCCTCGGCTTCACCCACGCCGACGGCGACCGCGTCGTGGTGGCGAGCCCGGAACTCGGCAGCCTCGTCAACCGCATGCGCCGCTGCGACGCCTGCGAGCCCTGGACCTTCGGCGCCCGCGCGCTCATGCGGAACCTCGCCGCGCGCGGGATTCTGTGACAGAGCGGCCACCGGACCGAGCCCCGAGATGATGCCGATGACCGACACCGCCTTCCTCGACCGCCTCGCCGCGATCGTCGGACCGTCCGGTCTCGTCACCGGCGCGGAGCTGCGGGGACGCTCGGCTAATTGGACGCGCCCGACCGAGCCCTGCGCCGCGCTGGCGCTGGTCCGCCCGCGCAGCACGGAGGAGACCGGCGCCGTCATGGCCGCCTGCCACGCGGCGGGCGTCGCGGTGGTCCCGCGGGGCGGCGCCACCGGCCTCGTCGACGGCACGCTCTGCCAGCCCGACGAGATCACCCTGTCGACCGAGCGCATGACCGGCATCGAGCCGGTGGACCCGCTCGGCATGACGGTGGTGGTCGGCACCGGCGCGACCCTCGAGAGCGTGCAGGACGCCGCGTCCGCGGCGGGCCTGTTCTTCCCCCTCGATCTCGGGGCCCGCGGCTCGGCGACGATCGGCGGCGCGATCTCCACCAACGCGGGCGGCCTGCGGGTGCTGCGCTACGGCATGATGCGCGAGATGGTGCTCGGCCTGGAGGCGGTGCTCGCCGACGGCACGGTCGTGTCGTCGATGCGGCCGCTCATCAAGAACAATACCGGGCTCGACCTCAAGCAGCTCTTCCTCGGCACCGAGGGCACGATGGGCATCGTCACGCGGGCGGTCATCCGCCTGCGGCCGGAGCCCGCCGGCTACGCGACGGCGCTGATCGCGTGCCCCGGGGTCGACGACGGCGCGCGGGTGCTGCGGGCGGCGCAGAGCGCCTTCCAGGGGCGTGTCTCCTCGTTCGAAGGCCTGTGGCCGGACTTCTACCGGCTGATGACGGCACCCGGGCGCGCGACCCCGCCGCTGGGACCGGACTACCCGTTCTACGCGATCATCGAGGTCGAGTGCGTCCCCGAGGAATCGGACCGGTTCCTCGGCCTGCTGGAAGGGCTGATGGGAGACGGCACGATCCTCGACGCCGTGGTCGCCGCCTCGGAGGAGCAGCGCCGTGGCATGTGGCGGATCCGCGACCGCGTCGAGCACCTGAACGCCGACGGGATCGACCGGGCCTTCGACGTGAGCGTGCCGCTCGCGCGGATGGACGGCTACGTCCGCGGCGCGCTCGACCGGCTCGCGGCGATCCCGGGCTGCCGGGCGGTCGTCTACGGGCATATCGGCGACAACAACCTCCACTGGAACACCACCCGCCTCGACGCCGCCGGCAACGCGGCGATCGATGCGGCGATCTACGAGCCGCTGGCGGAGCTGAACGGCTCCGTCTCGGCGGAGCACGGGATCGGGCTCGAGAAGCGGGCCAAGCTGAAGCTGTCACGCTCGCCCGAGGAGATCGCCGTCATGCGGCTCGTGAAGCGGGCGCTCGATCCGGACAACCGGCTGAACCCGGGCAAGATCTTCTGAGGGCTCCGCCGTGGCGATCCGTCTGGCGGTGCGCCTGACGCCGCGCGGGGGGCGCGACGCCGCTGAGGGCTGGGCCCGGGACGAGAAGGGGCAGCCCTACCTGAAGGTCCGCGTCGCCGCCCCGCCGGTCGAGGGCGCGGCCAATGAGGCGCTCGTCGCGCTGATCGCCAAGGCGCTGAAGGTCAGCCGCGGCTCGGTCCGCATCGTGACCGGCGAGCAGAGCCGGCTGAAGATCCTGGAGATCGACGGCGTCGCGCAGGCGGATCTGGATCGCGTGTTCGGTTCGCCGTGAGCGCTCGCCTACGTCTTTGCGAGCGCAGCGAAGCAATCCAGTGTTGCGCGCGATCGGAGGCCTGAGGCGCGCCTGGATTGCTTCGCTGCGCTCGCAAGGACGGAAGAGCCTGAACGTCAGCCGCTCTCGGACGATGCGTCCCACCTTCCGCGACGCATCGTCCATCGACTGATCGATCAGAACGCGACCTTGTCGCCGCCCTTCAGCGCCAGCATCTCGCGCGCCTCGTCGGGCGAGGCGACCGCGAGGCCCAGCCCCTCGATGATCGCGCGCACCCGCCGGACCTGCGCGGCGTTGGTCTCGGCGAGCTTGCCCGGACCGTCCCAGAGGCTGTCCTCGAGGCCGACGCGGACGTTGCCGCCCATCGCGGCCGCCATGGCGGCGATGTTCATCTGGTTGCGGCCCGCGCCCAGCACCGACCAGCGGTACTGATCGCCGAATAGACGGTCGGCGGTGCGCTTCATGTGCATCACGTCGTCCGGATGCGCGCCGATCCCGCCCTGCAGGCCGAAGACCGTCTGGATGAACAGCGGCGCCTGCACCAGCCCGCGGTCGAAGAAGTATTTCAGGTTGTAGAGATGCGCGGTGTCGTAGCACTCGAACTCGAACTTCGTCCCGTTCGGGCCGCAGGTCGTCAGGATGTGCTCGATCTGGCCGAACGTGTTGCGGAAGATGATGTCCTTGTTGCCGAGATAGTCCCGCTCCCACTGGTGCTTCAGGTCCTTGAATCGGTCGAGCATGCCGAACAGGCCGAAATTCATCGAGCCGAGGTTCAGCGAGGCGACCTCCGGCTGGAAGGTCGCGGCCGGGCGCACACGCTCCTCGATCGACATGGTCGGCGCGCCGCCGGTGGTGATGTTCACCACGCAGTTCGTGCGCTGCTTGATCACCGGCAGGAACTTGGCGAAGGCCTCGGGTGTCTGGTCGGGCTGGCCGTTCTCCGGGTTGCGGGCGTGCAGGTGGACGATGGCGGCGCCGGCCTCGGCGGCACCGATGGCCGCGTCGGCGATCTCCTCGGGCGTCACGGGCAGGTGCGGCGACATGCTGGGCGTGTGGATCGCGCCCGTCACCGCGCAGGTGATGATGACTTTCCGCTGTGAGGCCATGCTCAGTCCTTCCGTGAAGCCTTGTGGGCGCGGAGCGCCGCCAGCCGCGCGTCGCGGCGGTTCATGCGTGCGGGCAGATCGGTCGGCGGTTGCCACTTGGCCAGGATCGCCTCGGTGGCCGGCGCCTCGTAGACCGAGGGTGGCGCCGGGTCGGCGGCGAGGCTCTTGTAGAAACCGGTGTAGCGCGCGCAGTAATCGGCGATGCCGCCGGGCGCGTTGAGCTCGATCGTCTCGAACGGACCCATGAAGCTCCAGCGCAGGCCGAGGCCGTCCGCGACGGTCTTGTCGAGGTCCTGCGGGGTGACGTAGCCCTCCGAGGCGAGGCGGAACGCCTCCGCCAACAAGGCGCCCTGGAGCCGGTTCAGGATGAAGCCCTCGATCTCCTTCAACACGGTGATCGGGACCTGCCCGATCTGCTCGTAAACCTGACGGGCCCGCGCCAGTGCCTCGGGCGCCGTCCACGGCGCGCCGGAGATCTCCACCAGCGGGATCAGGTGCGGCGGGTTCACCGGATGGCCGACGAGGCACCGGGCCCGACCGGGCAGATCCTCGGTGAACAGGGAGCAGCGGATCGCCGAGGAGGACGAGGCGATGACGGCCTCCCGCGGCGTCGCGGCGTCGAGGTCCGCGAAGAGGCTCCGCTTCACCTCCAGCCGCTCCGGTCCGTTCTCCTGCACGAAGGCGACGCCGTCGAGGGCGGCCGCGAGCGTGCCGGCCGCGCGGATGCGCGCCGCGGCACCCGCGGGATCCGCGCAGAGGTCATTCGCCGCCAGGGTCCGCAGCCCCTCGGCGCAGAGCGGGATCGCGGCCTCGGCGACGCCCGCCGCGGGATCGAACAGGCGCACGTCCCAGCCGGCACGGGCGAAGATCATCGCCCAGGCCCGGCCGATCAGGCCGGCGCCGACGATCGCGACGCTCTCGGTCATAGCCACAGCACCTTCCGCCTCAACTCCTGATCCTCGCGCAGGAGACGCGACTCGCCCGTCCACTGCACGCTGCCGCGCTCCAGGGCGACGGTGCGGTCGGACAGCGCCAGGGCGAGGTCGAGGTGGTGGTCCACCAGGATGATCGCGATCTCCCGGCGGAGCCGGTCGAAGGCCTCGAACAGCTCTTCCGTCACGGCCGGCGACAGGCCCTCGAAGGGCTCGTCGAGGAGGAGGAGCCGCGTGTCCCCCGAGAGGGCGCGGGCCACCGCCACCATCTGCTGCTCGCCGCCGGACAGGCGGGCCGCGTCGACGGTCCAGCGCTCCTTCAGGCGAGGGAAGAACTCGAGGACCTTCTCCTCGTCCCAGTGGATGCCGGCGCCGGTGAGCCGCCGCAGCCGGCCGAGGCCCAGATTCTCCGCGACGGTCATGCCGGCGAACAGCGCCCGCCCCTGCGGGACGTAGCCGATCCCGAGCCGGGCGATCCGGTCGGGCGACAGGCCGGCGATGTCCTTGCCGGCGAGGACGATCCGGCCGGCGGCCGGCGGCGCGGTGCCGATCAGGGTCTTGAGCAGTGTCGACTTGCCGGCCCCGTTGCGTCCGAGGAGCGCCACGACCTCGCCCCGGCGCACCGCCAGGTTCACCCCGTTCAGGATGTGCGATTTGCCGTAGAAGGTGTCGACGCCCTCCATGGCGAGCAGCGTCTCGGCCTCGGCGGCGCTGGCGCGCGGCTTCGCGGCGATCGCCGCCGTGCCCGAGCCGAGATAGACCGCCTGCACCCGATCGTCGTCCCGGGCGTCCGCGACCGAGCCGTCGACCAGCACGGCGCCGTCGGCCATCACGGTGACGCGGTCGGCGAGGCGGAAGACGCGGTCGATGTCGTGCTCGACGAGGAGCACCGGGATGTCGGCCGAGAGCGCCTTGATCAGGTCGCCGACCCGCTCGCGCTCGGCCGCCGCGAGCCCGGCGAGGGGCTCGTCGAGCAGCAGCACGCGCGGCCGCGTGGCCAGGGCCAGCCCCATGTCGAGCAGCCGCTGGCCGCCGTAGGACAGGCTGCCGGCCTCGGCCCGCTCGATGCCGGACAGGCCGGTCCAGCGCAGCAGCTCGGCGGTGTCGTCGGCGATCTCGCGGACGGCCAGCGCGTCCCGCCAGGGACTGAAATGCGCGGCGTGCCGGGCCTGCACCGCGAGGCGAACGTTCTCCTCCACGGAGAGGCCCGGGAACAGGTTGGTGATCTGGAACGAGCGGCCGATCCCGGCGCGGGTGATGGCGTGCGGCTCCAAGCCGGCAATCTCGCTTCCGTCGAGTCGGATGCTGCCGCCGCTCGGGCGGAACATCCCGGACAGCAGGTTGAAGGCGGTGGTCTTGCCGGCGCCGTTCGGTCCGATCAGGGCGTGGAGCGTCCGGTCGGCCACCGCGAAGGACACGCCGCGCACCGCCTTCACGGGCCCGAAGCTCTTCCGGATCTCGTCGGCGACCAGCACCGGGCCGTCGCCGCGCCCCTCCGCGATGAAGCGGGCCGGGACGCGGCCCGAGGCGCCGGCGCGGCGGGCCGACATGGCCGCGCCCTCGGTCGGGACGCGCCGGAACGGCTTGAGCAGCCGCGCCGCGATGCCGACGAGGCCGTCCGGCGAGAACACGATGAAGGCGACGAACAGCAGGCCGAAATACAGCAGCCAATCGGCGGTGTAGATCGACAGGAACTCGCGGAAGAGGATGTAGAACAGCGCCCCGAGCGCCGGCCCGAGGAACGAGCGCATCCCGCCGATCACCACCATGGCGAGCAGCTCTCCCGAGAAGGCGATGGAGATCGGGTCGGCCGAGGTGAAGCGGTGGCTGTAGGCCGCGAGCGCCCCCGCCAGCCCGGTGATCGTCGCCGAGATCACGAAGGCCGCGAGCTTGTAGCGGTTGGTGGCGTAGCCGAGGAATCCCGCGCGCTGCTCGTTCTCGCGGATCGCCACCAGGACGGTGCCCATGGGCGAGCGCCGGAAGCGCCACAGGGCGATCAGGACCGCGAAGGCGATACCGGACACCGCGGCGTAGTAGGCGCCGGGCTCCTGCAGCGCCGCCCAGCGGTGCAGGTTTCCGATGCCGTTCTCGCCACCGGTGAGGTCGGTCCAGCGGAACGCGATGGCGTAGAGCATCGCCGTGAACGCGAGGGTCAGGAGCGAGAAGTAGACGCCCCGCCGCCGGAGGATCAGGCCGCCGGCGGCGAGGGCCGCGAGCCCGGTGATCGCCAGGGCGCCGAGGAGCGGCAGGGCCATGTCGCCGGGGAAGAGGCGCATCTGGAGGATCGCCACCGCGTAGGCGCCGATCCCGAACCACGCCCCGTGGCCGAACGACGTGAGCCCGGTCCAGCCGACCAGGATGTTGAGGCCGAGCACCGCCAGGGCGAAGATCACCACGTCGGTGGCGGTGATCAGCGTCAGGCCGATCGCGTCGAGGGCGAAGGGCAGGACGATCAGGGCGGCGAGCGCCGCCCAGAGCTGGCGGCTCTCGCGCAGGATCAGGCCGCGCTGCGGCAGGGCGAGCGGCAGCGGCTCGGCGGTTCCGGACATGGGACGCTCTCCGCTCACTCGAACCGGGCGATGTGCTCGCCGAACAGGCCGCGCGGGCGCAGCAGCAGGACGAGCACCATGAGGGCGTAGACGGCGGCCTCGGTGGCCGGCGGGTAGGCGTAGGCGGTGAGGCCCCGGACCACGCCGACGATCAGCGCGGCGAGCACCACGCCCCAGAAGGAGCCGAGACCGCCGATCACCACGACCACGAAGGCGAAGGTCAGGATCTCGGCGCCCATGGCGGGCTGCACGCCCGTGACCGGCGCCATCATGGTCCCGGCGAGCGCCGCGAGCCCGACCGCGATCGTCACCACGGCGGTCATGTAGGGCCGGAGCGAGATGCCGAGCGCCGCGACCATGTCGGGGTTCTGCACGCCGGCCCGGACCACCCGCCCGAAGCTGGTGCGGGTCAGGAGCAGCCACAGGCCGGTGACGCAGGCGAGGGCCACGACGAGGATCGAGAGCCGGTAGCGCGAGTAGATCAGGTCGCCGATGAAGATCTGTCCGCGCAGCCAGCTCGGGATCCCGAACGGCACCGGCGCCGCCCCGAAGGCCATGCGCAGCGCCTGCTCCGCCACCATCGCGAGCCCGAAGGTGAGGAGCAGGCCGAGCGTCGGGTCGCCGCGGTAGAAGCGCCGGAGCAGGAACCGCTCGATCAGGAGGCCGAGCACCGCCACCGCGAGCGGCGAGGCGATGAGGGCGCCGCCGAAGCCGATGGTCGGCGTCAGCAGCACGGTCATGTAGGCGCCGATCGCGTAGAAGGCGCCGTGGGCAAGGTTCACGATCCCGCCGAGGCTGAAGATCAGCGACAGGCCCAGCGCGATCAGCAGGTATTGGACGCCAATCAGCAGGCCGTTGAGCACCTGCTCCAGGATGAAGACGAGCTGCATGGACGCCTCACGCCGGGAAGGTGCAGGCGTTCTCGTCGCGGGTCGTGGCGAGCACTTCCAGGCTCTCGCCGGGACCGGGCAGCGGGCCGGTCGAGGTGAAGATGTCGTAGGGGTTCTTGACCTGGTCCGCCGGCAGGGCGGTGATCGCGAACATCTCCTGCATCAGCTCGTGGTCCCAGGGGCGGAAATAGCCCTCGCGGACCTTGGCGATGTCGAACTTCGCGCCCGATTCCAGGTGCTCCACGACCTTGATCGACTCGGTCGATTTGAGCTCGTTCATCGATTGCGCGACGATCTTCATCGCCGTGTAGTCGCCCCAGCCCTGGTTCTCAGGCGGCTTCTTGTACTTGGCCTTGAAGGCGGCGACGAACTTCTTCGCCGAGGGCGAGTCGATCTGGTGGTGCCAGATCACCGGCCAGGTGCCGAGGAAGTTCCCCGGCCCGGCGCCCCAGGCCAGCGCCGTGTCGAAGCCGAAGCCGGCGACCGGGAACGGCAGGCCGAACTCGCTGTACTGTTTCAGGAAGTTGGTGATCTGCGCGCCCGCGAGGTTGCAGATCACGAGGTCCGGCTTGGCCTGACGGAGCTTGAGCAGGAACGGTGAGAAGTCGGTGAGCTCGGTCGGGATCAGATCCTCGCCGACGAGGGTGGCGTCGTTGGCGGCGAAGTACTTCTTGGCCTGCTTCAGGAGATCGTGGCCGAAGGCGTAGTCGGCGGTGAGCGCGTAGACCTTGCGCCCCTTGATCAGGCCCCGGTCGAGCAGTGCTCGGCCGCAGGCCCGCACCATCATGGTGTTCTGCGATTCGACGTGGAACATGAACCGCTTGCAGTCGGAGCCGCGCAGCGCGTCCGAGTTGGCGCCGGTGTTGATGAACAGGATCTTCTCGCGCTGGGCGACCTGGCTGATCGCCAGCGCGGAGGCCGAGTTGATCTCGCCGACGAGGCACGCCACGCGGTCGCGCTGGACCATGCGCTCGGCCTTGGCCGAGGCGGTCTGCGGGTTGACGCTGTCCTCCGACAGGAGCTCGACCTTCCGGCCCGCGATGCCGCCGGCGGCGTTGATCTCCTCCACCGCGAGCTGGGCCGCCTGCACGGCGAACTCGCCGAGCGGCCCGAGGAAGCCGGTCCGCGGCGTGAGGTGACCGATCCGGATCACCTCGGACTGCCCCTGGGAGAGCGCCGGGCTCGCGAGGGCCGGCGCGAGGAGCGCCGCGCCGCCGGCGCGCAGGAGGCTGCGGCGAGAAAGGGAATCCCCGTACCGGTCCGTCATCGTTCCGCTCCCGTGCGTGTCCTCCAGCCGGGTTGTTGTGGCGGGCTCTGACGGCCCTCACCCGAACTGTGATCACAGATCACTAGCGCGATAGTGCCGGATCCGTCTAGTGTCGGCATATGAATTCCACTTCGGCGCTGGCCGACCTGCCCCAGCTCGAGCGGCGGACCCTGTCCGACACCGTCTACGAGGCCCTGTCGGACCTGCTCGCCTCGGGGCGGCTGGCGCCGGGCGACCGGTTGTCCCTTCGGCAGAGCGCCGCGGCCCTCGGCGTCTCGGTCATGCCGGTGCGCGAGGCGGTGAGCCGGCTCGCGGCGGACGGCGTGCTGGAGGTGGCGCCGAATCGCGTGATCCGGGTGCCGGTCATGGGCGCGGCCGCGTTCCGGGCCCTGGTCGAGACCCGCATCGCGGTCGAGGGCATCGCGGTGGCGCGGGCGGCCGAGCGGCGGACGGCCGCCGAACTCGCGGCGATACGGAGCGCCGAGGCGGCCTTCCGGGCCGAGGCCGAGGCGGCGGAGCCCGACAGGGCGCGCGCCGTCCAGCTCAACCGCGACCTCCATTTCGCCATCTACGGCGCCTGCGGACTGGGACCCCTGCAGGAGATCATCGCGCGGCTCTGGTTGAAGGCGGGCCCGGTGATCAACCTGGATCTGCGCGCCCACCCGGAGCGCCTCCTCCAGGGCTTCGCTCTGCGCCGGCACGCCGAGGCCGTTTCGGCCATCGAGATCCGGGACGGCGCGGCAGCCGCGGCCGCGATCGCCGCCGACATCCGGGAAGCCGCGGAGTTCATCTTGACCCGCGGCGGATTGCGGGACGTTCAGGGAGAGGATTGATCATGGATCTGGGGATTGCCGGCCTGCGGGTCCTGGTGACGGCGGGCGCTGCCGGAATCGGTCGCGAGATCGTCGACGCCTTCCTGGACGAAGGCGCGCGCGTCTTCGCCTGCGATATCGACATAGACGCCTTGGCCGCGCTGCCGGACACCGTCGGGCGCAGCCGGACCGACGTCGCCGACCGCGACGCGGTCGCCGCGATGATGGACCAGGCGGTCGAGTTCCTCGGCGGCCTCGACGTGCTCGTCAACAATGCCGGGATCGCCGGTCCGACCGGCCGGGTCGAGGAGATCGCCCCCGAGGAGTGGGATCGCTGCCTCACGGTCTGCCTGACCAGCCAGTTCAACTGCGCGCGGCTGGCGGTGCCGCACCTCCGCCAGAGCGCCAACGCCTCGATCGTCAACCTCTCCTCGGCCGCGGGCAAGTTCGGCTTCGCGCTGCGCAGCCCCTACGCGGCCGCCAAGTGGGGGGTGATCGGCTTCACCAAGTCCCTGGCGATCGAGCTCGGCGGCGCGGGGATCCGGGTGAACGCGATCCTCCCGGGTCTCGTCGCCGGGGATCGCCAGCGCCGGGTACTCGAATCGAAGGCCCAGCAGCAGGGCACGAGCTTCGCCGACATGGAGGCGCGGGCGTTCTCGTTCGTGTCGGTGAAGGAGTACGTCACGGCGCGGCAGCTCGCCGACCAGATCCTGCTGCTCTGCTCGCCGCGTGGCCGGACGATCTCGGGGCAGGCCATTTCCATCGATGGTGACACCCGGATGCTGTCCTGAAATTAATCCAGCGCCGGAGATGCTGCGGCGGATCAATCCTCAGAGTATTGCAAGATCGAGCTCAGGGCGCCGCGACCGCGGCCGCGACGCCCGCCGCGGTAGCGGAAGACACGAGCCGGACCGCCAGCGCCGGCCCCAGGATGCGAGGAAGCGACCATGAGCGACAAACGCCGGATCACGCCCGCCGACCTGCGCTCGAAGGCCTGGTTCGACAACCCGCACAACCCGGGCATGACCGCCCTCTACTTGGAGCGCTACCTCAATTACGGGCTGACGCCGGAGGAGCTGCGGTCGGGCAAGCCCCTGATCGGCATCGCCCAGACGGGTTCCGACCTTTCGCCCTGCAACCGCCATCACGTCGAGCTCGCCAAGCGGGTGCGGGACGGCATCACGGCGGCCGGCGGCGTCGCCTTCGAGTTTCCCTGCCACCCGATCCAGGAGACCGGGAAGCGGCCGACCGCCTCGCTCGACCGGAACCTCGCCTACCTGTCGCTGGTGGAGGTGCTGTACGGCTACCCGCTCGACGGCGTCGTGCTGCTGACCGGCTGCGACAAGACCATGCCGGCCTGTCTGATGGCGGCGGCCACCGTCAACATCCCGGCGATCTCGCTGAACGTCGGGCCGATGCTCAACGGTTACTTCCAGAAGGAGCTGACCGGGTCCGGCACGATCGTCTGGAAGACGCGCGAGCGGCATGCCGCCGGCGACATCGACTTCCAGCAGTTCATGGACATCGTCGGGTCGTCGGCACCGTCCACGGGCCACTGCAACACGATGGGCACGGCCTCGACGATGAACGCCCTCGCCGAGGCGCTCGGCCTCGCGCTGCCCGGCTCGGCGGCGATCCCGGCGCCCTACCGCGAGCGCGGCCAGGCGGCCTACGCCACCGGCCAGCGGATCGTCGAGATGGTCTGGGAAGACCTCAAGCCCTCTGACATCCTGACCCGCGAGGCCTTCGAGAACGCGATCGTGGCCAACGCCGCGATCGGCGGTTCGACCAACGCGCCGATCCACATCAACGCCATCGCCAAGCATATCGGCGTGCCGCTGAGCTGCGACGACTGGGAACGGGTCGGGTTCGAGATCCCGCTGCTCGTGGACATGCAGCCCGCCGGCCGCTGGCTCGGCGAGGAGTATTTCCGCGCGGGCGGCCTGCCGGCGGTCTTCGCCGAGCTGATCGAGGCCGGGAAGGTCCACGAGGGTGCCCTGACCTGCAACGGCCGGACCGTCGGCGAGAACTACCGCGGGCGGCACAGCTGGAACCGCGACGTGATCCGCGCCTACGGCGAGCCGCTGATGGAGCGCGCCGGCTTCCTCAATCTCAAGGGGAGCCTGTTCGATTCCGCGATCATGAAGACCTGCGTGATCTCGGAGGAATTTGCCGCCCGCTACCTGCGCAATCCGAACGATCCGATGGCCTTCGAGGGGCGGGTGATCGTGTTCGACGGTCCCGAGGACTACCACACGCGGATCGACGACCCGGCGCTCGACATCGACGAGAACACCATCCTGATCATGCGCGGGGCCGGACCGATCGGCTATCCCGGCGCCGCCGAGGTGGTGAATATGCAGCCGCCCGGCGCCCTGATCCGGCGCGGCGTCACCTCGCTGCCCTGCATCGGCGACGGCCGGCAATCCGGCACCTCCGGCACGCCCGCCATCCTGAACGCGTCTCCCGAGGCGGCCGTGGGCGGCGGGCTGGCCCTGCTGCAGAGCGGCGACCGCATCCGCATCGATCTCAACCGCCGGAGCGCCGACATCCTGCTCCCGGCCGAGGAGATCGCGCGCCGGCGCTCGGATCTGGCGGCGCGCGGCGGATATCCCTACCCGGCGACGCAGACGCCCTGGCAGGAGATCTACCGCGATCAGGTCGACCAGCTCGACCAGGGCATGGTGCTGAAGGGCGCGGTGAAGTTCCAGAAGGTCGCGCAGGCCTCCGGGGTGCCGCGGGACAACCACTGAGGCCGTTACCAGAACCCGCCCGACGGGCGGACGCGGGGCTGCGACGGCCCGCGCGCCGGGCGAGGTTCGCGGCAGCCCGCGAGGCCCGGCGCAGTACAGGACTCCGGCCGCCCGCTGCCAGCGTGACACGGCGGCCGATTTGCGCCGCAGTGAATTTTGAATACATTTCCCCGCGGGTGGGCGCGTCCCATCTCGGGAGGGATCGATCGTGACGGAAGCGAGGGCGGATGCTCCGGCGCCGCGTGCAGCGGCGCGCCTCGAGGCCGGTTTGCCGCGCCGGCTGGCGGAGCAGCTCCAGGGTGAGGCGCGCTTCGACGCCTTCACGCGCGGACGCTACAGCACCGATGCGTCGATCTACCAGATCATGCCCGCCGGCGTGGTGCTGCCGCGCTCCGCCGCCGACATCGCCGCGACCCTGCGCATCGCCGCCGAGCACGGCGCCCCGGTAATCCTGCGTGGCGGCGGCACCTCGCAGAACGGCCAGCCGATCGGGTCCGGCCTCGTCGTCGACTGCTCGCGGTACTTCAACGGCGTCCTGGCCTACGACGCGGAGGCCGGAACGATCACCGTCGAGCCCGGCATGGTGCTGGAGCGCCTGAACACCCGAGTGAAGGCCGACGGCTGGTTCTTCCCGGTCGAGCCCTCGACGGCCACCCGCTGCACCATCGGCGGCATGGCGGGCAACAATTCCTGCGGGGCCCGCTCCCTGCGCTACGGGAAGATGAGCGACAACGTCCTCGCGATCGAGGCGCTGCTCCACGACGGCGAGGCCTTCGGCTTCGGCCCGACCGGAAACGCGCATCCGGGCGTGAACGGGTCGGATCGGGCCGCGGCGCTCGCCGCGCGGATGCGCGGCCTTGCCGAGGACCACCGCGCCGAGATCGAGGCGCACTACCCGAAGGTTCAGCGCCGCGTGGGCGGCTACAACCTCGATTCGCTGATCGAGGCCCAGCCGAACATCGCGCACCTGCTCGTCGGGTCCGAGGGCACGCTGGCCGCGACCACCGCGGTGACGCTGAAGCTCTCGCGCCTGCCGACACACCGCGTGATGGGCGTGTGCCACTTCCCGTCCTTCCGGGCGGCCATGCAGACGACGCGGCACATCGTCGGCTTGGACCCGGTGGCGGTCGAGCTGGTCGACAACAACGTCCTCGTGCTCGGCGCCGATATCCCGCTGTTCCGCACGACGCTCGCCGACATCACCAAGGGCAAGCCGAACTGCCTTCTGCTGACGGAGTTCGCCGGCGACGACCTCGCGTCGCTCCGGCGCGACCTGAAGCGCCTCGACGCCTGCATGGCCGATCACGGCTTCCCAGACGCCGTCGTGGAGGTCGTCGAGCCCGCGCGCCAGAAATCCGTCTGGGAGGTGCGCGAGGCCTGCCTCAACATCATGATGTCGATGAAGGGCGACGCGAAGCCAGTCTCGTTCATCGAGGATTGCGCCGTCCCGCTGGAGCACCTCGCCGACTACACCGACGCGGTGACAGAGGTCTTCACCAAGAACGGCACCCGCGGCACGTGGTATGCCCACGCCTCTGTCGGCTGCCTGCATGTCCGCCCGATCCTCGACATGAAGGAGGCCGGTGACGTCCGGCGGATGCGGGCGATCGCGGAGGAGACCTCCGAGCTGGTGCGCCGCTACAAGGGCTCGTATTCCGGCGAGCACGGCGACGGCCTGTCGCGCTCGGAATTCGTCGAGCCGCTGTTCGGCGCGACGCTCACCCGCGCCTTCGAGACCGTGAAGGACACGTTCGACCCGGACAACCGGCTCAACCCCGGCAAGATCGTGCGGGCGCCGAAGTTCGACGATCGCAGCCTGTTCCGCTTCAAACCGGACTACGCCGTTTCGGCGCCGATGAAGACCGCCCTCGACTGGTCGGACTGGGGCGGCTTCGGCTCCGCCGTCGAGATGTGCAACAACAACGGCACCTGCCGGAAGCTCGTCGGCGGCGCCATGTGCCCCTCCTTCCGGGCAACCCGGGAGGAGCAGCACCTGACCCGGGGCCGGGCCAATTCCCTGCGGCTCGCCATCTCGGGCCAACTCGGCAAGGACGCCTTCACCAGCCCGGAGATGAAGCGCACCCTCGATCTCTGCGTCTCCTGCAAGGCCTGCCGCCGCGAGTGCCCGACCGGCGTCGACATGGCCAAGATGAAGATCGAGTTCCTGCACCATTACCACGCCCGCCACGGGCTGCCCCTGCGGGAGCGCCTCATCGCGACGATGCCGCTCTACGCCGGGGCCGCCGCGCGGCTGGCGCCGCTCCTCAACCTGCGGGACCGGTACCCGGCCCTCGCCGCCCTCTCGGAGCGCGTCGCCGGCCTCTCGGCCAAGCGCTCGCTGCCGCGCTGGCGCCGGCCCTGGAGCGAGCAGGGCGAGCCCGCCCACGCGCAGGACGTCGCGGGCGATTTCCGCGATGTGATCCTGTTCGGCGACACCTTCAACCGGGCCTTCGAGCGGGAGAACCTCGAGGCGGCCGAGCGGGTGCTTCAGGCGGCCGGCTACCGGCTGCACCGGGTCTACCCGTCCCGCGGCCGGCGCCCCCTCTGCTGCGGCCGGACCTGGCTCTCCGCCGGCCAGACCGACCGGGCGCGCCAGGAGGCGCGCCGCACCCTCGACGCGCTGCTGCCGTTCCTGCGCGCGGGGGCACGGGTCGTCGGCCTGGAGCCGTCCTGCCTGCTCACCTTCCGGGACGAGTTCGCGGCGCTCCTGCCCGGCGAAGAGGCCGCGCTGCTGGCCAAGCAGTCGTTCCTGTTCGAGGAGCTTCTGGCCGCCGACCTGACGGCCGGACGCATCGCGCTGCCGTTCGCCGATCAGGGCGGCCGGGTCGCGCACCTGCACGGCCACTGCCATCAGAAATCCTTCGGCGTCATGGGCTCGGTCGAGACGGTGCTCCGGGCGGTGCCGGGGCTCGACCTGCGGGTCATCGAGTCGAGCTGCTGCGGGATGGCGGGTGCCTTCGGCTACCGGCCGGAATCGATCGAGACGTCCTTCGCCATGGCGGAGCTGTCGCTGTTCCCGGCGCTACGCGCCGCAGGGCCCGACGACCTCGTGGTGGCCGACGGGACGAGCTGCCGTCACCAGATCCACGACGGGCTGGGTCTCCAGGCGGAACATGTGGCCCGCGTGCTGGATCGGGCCCTCGTGCCTCGACACTCCATTGCCGGGCACCTACACATAGACCACAGGTCGCACTGACCTGACGTGTGTCGGGGGACCATGAATAAAATCGAGCCCGGGATCGGCATCAGCCGCCGCTACCTCCACGACGAGGTCGCCGAGCGCATGCGCGAACTGATCCGGTCCGGTGAGATGGAGCCGAAGGCGCGGATCAACGAGAGCGAGCTGACCGAGCGCTTCGGGATCTCGCGGACGCCGCTCCGCGAGGCGATCAAGATCCTGGCGACGGAGGGGTTGCTCGAACTGCTCCCGAATCGCGGGGCGCGCGTCGCCAGCATCTCGGACGGCGAACTCGAGGAGATGATGGAGGTGATCGCCGGCCTCGAGGCGACGGCCGGTGACCTCGCCTGCCGCACGATCACCGACGCCGACATCGACGCCCTGGTGGTCGACCACGACGCGATGGTCGAGGCCTGGAAATCGGGCGACGAGGCCGGTTACTTCAGCCACAACCGGCGCATCCACGAGGGGATCATGGCGGCGAGCCGCAACACGATCCTCGCCAACATCTACGAGAGCCTGTCCGGCCGGATCCAGCGCTCGCGCTACTCCGCCCACCAGACACCCGAGCAGTGGGCCCGCGCCGTCTCCGAGCACGAGCGCATGATCGCGCTGCTGCGCGCCCGGGACGGCGCGGCGCTGGCCGTCCTGATGCGCGAGCATATCCGCGGGAAGAAGTCGGTGATCGCCGCCAATTACGGTGCGGCCGAGACCGCCTGAGCGCCTCGACCACGGTAGACCACGCCCGCGATCAGCCGGGCGTCCCGGTCATCTCGAACCAGAACGACGCGCCCGGCGTGCGGGAATCGTTCGCGTAGAGGAACGGGATGTCGGGGCCGGTGCCGCGGGCGGCGAAGACCGTCTTGACCCGAGCGCTCATCGCCGGGTCCTGGCAGATATACATCACCGGCACGGTCACCCGGAACGGCGGCGCGCCGCACAGCAGCATCGCCGCCAGAAGGTACTGCTCGTTGTACAATCGGCAGTTCCAGGCGGACGGGTAGTCGTCCGGGATGAAGATGTCGTGGATCTGCACGATCACGCCGGGTGCGAGGCGCGGCATCACCTCGAAGAAGAACACCGTCACATCCGAATTCGCGAAGGAGCGGTGCGAACCGTCGAAGAAGAGGATGTCGCCCGCCTTCAGTTCCTCGAAGATCTTCAGGTCGCAGGATTCCAGCGGGCTGCGCACGGTCCAGTTGCAGAGCGCGTCGATCTCGCGGCGGGGCATCGGATCGATCGAGGTGATCCGCGTCGGAAGGTTCAGGGTGTCGATCGCGTGCCGCGCGAAGCAGGTCGAGCAGCCCGAGCCGATCTCGAAGAACCGAGACGGGCGCTTCCAGGCCAGCATGGTCATCAGCGCGGCGCCGTCGAGGGCGGTGAACCACGTGTTGTTCCAGTGGGGCGTCGCCCCACCGGTCACGGGCGCATCATGCGGGACGCTGTGCAGCAGGTCCGCCCGCGCCTCGAGTTCCGTGAGGAAGCTGTCGTAGGCCGCGTGCGACCGGGCGAGCACCGCCTTGAGCTGGCCGTGCGGCGCCCGGCCCGGCGACCAGCGCGCGGACGGCACGACGGGGTAGTAATCGTGGACCGTGTGGCTCCAGCGGAACGCTTCCCGGCTGGCCCGGAAGATATCCACCCCCGCGCGACGGCCCGCGCTCCTGACGACGTCCTTCAGCATGATCGATCCCCGGCTCCGGATCGACAATGCCGGGACTGCAACTTATGGTCGAGTCGGCGGAACACCTACGCAGTCCGACCTGCCGGCAGGGTTAGGGCGGGATGAAGGAACGATCCCCGGGCCGGGCCCGGATTCGGACAGGCCGTCGACACAATTATCGCGGGCGACGCGCCCCCCGCCGCTCAGGCAGCGCTCGGCGCCCGCAGTCCGGCCACCAGATCGGTGAAGCGGTCGCCCTGGACGATCACGTGGCCCCGGAGGGCCTCCGCGGCGCCGGCCTCGTCGCCCGCGATGATCGCGGCGACGATCGCCTCGTGCTCGGCCAGCGATTGCGGCAGGCGCTGGCGCACGCGCAGCTGCAGCCGGCGATACGGGGCCAAGCGGCGGTGGAGTGACAGCGCCTGCTCCGCCAGGAAGGCGTTCCGGCTCGCCCGGTACACGACGGTGTGGAACACGTAGTTCTCGGCGTAGTAGGCCTCGGTGTCCTCGGTGGCCAGGGCGGCGCGGCAGCCCTCCAGCGCGGCGCGCAGCGCGGCGGCGTCCTCGGGGACGAGCCGGCGCGCCGCGAGACGGCCGCAGGCCGCCTCGATCTCCGCCATCGTCTCGAACATGGCGAGCAGCAGGTGCGGCTCGGGCGCGCTGACGATCGCTCCCCGCCGGGGCTTCGTCTGCACGAGGCCGGTGACGGCGAGCTGCAGCAGCGCCTCTCGGATGGGCGTGCGCGAGACCCCGAAGCGGGCCGCGAGCTGGTTCTCGTCGAGTCGCGATCCCAAGGCGAGCTCGCCCGAGACGATCTCATCCTCGATTCGCTGCCGCAGCCGCTGCGCGTGGCTCATGCCGCCGTTCCCTCCCCCGATGAACGGGTCGCGCGCCGCCCCGCACTTGAGGCCGGCGGATGTTCGGCACGCGCGGACATTATGCTGGAGCATTGACAAAATATACAAGGCGGTTTTCCATGCATACAACGAGGCGCCGCACTATTGCAGCGCACAAAATTACGCCGCGTTGTTTGCGGTGCGGGAGAGCTCCATGACGCCAACTCGTCGATCGCTGATCGCGGCCACGCTCGCGGCACCGGCCATCCTGCGGTTCGGCCTGAACAGCGCGCAGGCGGCCACGACGCTGAAGCTGTCCCACCAGTTCCCCGGCGGCACGATCGACGAGGGCGATTTCCGCGACCGCATGTGCCGGAAGTTCGCCAAGATGGTCGGCGAGCGCTCGAAGGGCGCCCTGGACGTCCAGGTCTACCCGGGCTCCTCGCTGATGAAGACGAACGCCCAGTTCGGCGCCATGCGCAAGGGCGCGCTCGACATGTCGCTCTACCCGAGCCCCTATGCGGGCGGCGAGATTCCGGAACTCAATATCGGCCTGATGCCCGCCCTCGTGACGTCCTACGCGCAGGCCGTGGCGTGGAAGGCGGCCCCGGTCGGCCGCAAGCTCACCGAGATCCTGGACGCGAAGGGCATCATCCTGGTCTCCTGGGTCTGGCAGGCCGGCGGCGTCGCGAGCCGGGAGCGCGCCCTCGTGGCGCCGGCCGACGCCAAGGGGATGAAGGTCCGCGGCGGCTCGCGCGAGATGGACATGATGATGAAGGAGGCCGGCGCGGCCACCCTCTCGATCCCGTCGAACGAGTCCTACGCGGCGATGCAGACCGGCGCCTGCGACGCGGTGATCACCTCATCCACCAGCCTGATCTCCTTCCGCCTGGAGGAGCTGTCCAAGGCGCTGACCTCGGGGCGCGAGCGCTCCTACTGGTTCATGCTCGAGCCGATCATGATGTCCAAGATCGTGTTCTCGGGCCTGCCGAAGGAGCAGCAGGATCTGATCATGGCGGTCGGCACGGAGCTCGAGGCCTTCGGCCAGGCCGGCGCGAAGGAGGACGACACCCGCGTCGAGGAAATCTTCGCGAAGGCCGGCGCCAAGGTCGTCCAAGTCGACGAGAAGTCCCTCGGCCAGTGGCGTGATCTCGCCCGCAGCACGGCCTGGAAGGATTACGCAGCCAAGAACGCGAACTGCGCGGAACTGCTGAAGCTCGCGGAGCAGGTCGCGTGAGCCACGGCTTCGACGCGGCCACGGCCGCTCCGGAGGCGCGCGGGGCCGAGGAACCGCGCCTTCCGGGCCTCCTCGGCACCTTCGATCGGGGCATGCGCCTCCTGAACAAGGTGATCCTGGCCGTCGGCGGCCTCTGCCTGGTGGCAGCCTGCCTCGTCCTGACCCACAGCGTCGTCGTCCGCTACCTCCTGAAGGAGCCGACGGAGTGGCAGGACGAGATGGCGGTGTACCTCATCATCGGGGCCACCTTCCTGTCGGCGGCCGGCGTGCAGGCCAAGCGCGGGCACGTGGCGATCGAGGCCCTGACCGGCCTCCTCCCGCCCGCCGCCAACCGGGTCCGGCTCCTGCTGGCCGACATCGTCAGCCTCGCCTTCTGTCTGTTCTTCGCGTGGAAGAGCTGGTCGCTCGATCACGAGGCTTGGGTCGACGGGCAGGTCTCGCAATCGACCTGGGGGCCGCCCCTCTGGATCCCCTACACGCTGATGTCGGTCGGCATGAGCCTGCTGTGCGTCCAGTTCGTCCTCCAGATCGCCGAGGCCCTCGCCTACGGGCCCCGGGCCGCCGGCTGGGCGCAGCCCAAGATCGGGCTCGGGGCCGACGTGAATCGCGACATGCACGGGGCGGCCGAGGTCGCGCCCCGGGGACCGGACCCGATGGGTCAGACCGTTTCCGCGAAGGTTGAACGATGAGCACGGCCGCGATCGGCTTCCTGTACGCGGGCGCGACCCTTGGGGCGATGCTCTCGGGCATCCCCATCGCCTTCGCGCTGGGCTTCGTGGCGCTCGCCTTCATGGTGGCGTTCATGCCCGGGGCCTCCCTCGATACGGTGGCGCAGAACGTCTACGAGGAGATGGCCTCCATCACCCTGCTGTCGATCCCGCTCTTCATCCTGAAGGGCGCGGCCATCGGGCGGTCCAAGGCCGGCCAGGATCTCTACACGGCCATGCACGCCTGGATGCACCGCATCCCGGGCGGCCTGGGCATCGCCAACGTCTTCGCCTGCGCGCTCTTCGCCGCCATGGCGGGCTCCAGCCCGGCCACCTGCTCGGCGATCGGCTCGGCCGGCATCCCGGAGATGCGCAAGCGCGGCTACTCGCCGGGCTTCGCGGCCGGGATCATCGCGGCGGGCGGCACGCTCGGCATCCTGCTGCCGCCCTCGATCACCATGATCCTGTACGCGGTGGCGGCCGAGCAGTCGCTCGGGCGGCTGTTCCTCGCGGGCATCGGGCCGGGGCTCCTGCTCGTGGGCCTGTTCGCCGCGTGGTCGATGGTGCGCTTCCGCTCGGAATACGCCGCCGCGAAGGTGGCCCTGGAGCGCGGTGGGCCGGCCTCGCCGATCCTGGCGGACGAGCAGTACAGCATGGCGCAGCGCTTCTCGACGCTGCCGCGGGTCCTGCCCTTCGTGGTCCTGCTCACCGGCGTGATGGTGGCGCTCTACGGCGGCTACGCCACGCCGTCCGAGACCGCGGGCCTCGGCGGGCTGATGGCCCTGGCGCTGATCGCCGCGATCTACGGCGTCTGGCGGTTCCGCGACGTCACGCCGATCCTGACGGCGACGCTGCGGGAATCGACCATGCTGATGCTGATCATCGGCATGTCGCTGCTCTACGCCTACGTGATGAGCTACCTGCACATCTCGCAGTCGGCCGCCGCCGCGATCGTCGCGATGCAGCTGTCACCGTGGGTGCTGCTGGTGACCATCCTGGCGCTGGTGATCGCGCTCGGCTTCTTCCTGCCGCCGGTCTCGATCATCCTGATGACGGCGCCGATCATCCTGCCGCCGCTCAAGGCCGCCGGGTTCGACCTCGTCTGGTTCGGCGTGGTGATGACCATCACCATGGAGATGGGCCTGATCCACCCGCCGGTGGGCCTCAACATCTTCGTCATCAAGAACATCGCCCCGGACATCCCGCTCTCGGACATCATCTGGGGCACCCTGCCCTTCGTGATCCTGATGGCGGTGGCAATCCTGATCCTGTGCCTCGTGCCGGGCATCGCGATGTGGCTGCCGGACCTGCTGCTCACGACGACCCGGTAGCTCGATCCATCCGGCCCGTGCGAGGCAGGCCCCTCTCCGCCCGGAGAGGGGCCTGTCGCGTGAGGGAACGTGGTCGCGCGAGCGCCGCGTCCCGCGCAGCGGCGGCCCGCGTCGGCGCGCTGGCCGGCGCGACCGGAGCCGCCTATGGCAGCGCGCGCGCCGCCCCGCCCCGATCCCGAGCTTCGGACCGAACCATGAGCCTCGCCTCCGTGCGCGCCTTCTTCGCCGAGAAGGCGCCCGACATCGCGGTCATCGTGCTGGAGACCAGCACCGCGACCGTTGCCGAGGCGGCGGAAGGCCACGGCGTCGCCCCGGCCCAGATCGCCAAGACGCTCTCGATCCGGGTCGGCGATCAGGTCGTCCTGGTGGTGACGCGCGGCGACGCGCGGCTCGACAACCGGAAGGCCAAGGCTGCCTTCGGCGGCAAGGTGCGGATGCTCGACCTCGGCGAGGTCGAGGCGCTCACCGGCCATCCGGTGGGCGGCGTCTGCCCCTTCGGCCTGTCGACGCCGCTGCCGGTCTACTGCGACGTCTCGCTGCGGGCGTTCGACGAGGTGGTGCCGGCGGCCGGCAGCACCCACAGCTCGGTGCGGATCGCGCCGGCTCGGATGGCCGCGCTCACCGGCGCCGCCTGGATCGATGTCTGCGCGCTGCCAAGCTGAGCGGCGTGGCCAGCGCCATTCCCGCTCCGCACGAGGCGCGGATCCCCTCTCCCGCGCGGGAGAGGGACAGGGTGAGGGATCAGGTCTCTCCGGACGAGGCGCGCGCCGTCGACGGAGGATCGCGCTCTTGATCCTGAACGTTCTCGTCCCTCACCCCAACCCTCTCCCGCCCGGGAAAGGGGGCATGGCGCCACTGTCTCGACACCGAAGACGCCTTCTATCCGGACCGTCGCAACACCCTCCGGTGCGGCCCTAGCGCCCGGTCCAGTTGGGCGGGCGCTTGCCGAGGAACGCCTCCATGCCCTCGCGGAAATCCTGGCTCATGTAGCACATGAGGATCAGGTCATCGCCGGGATGCGGCGCGCCCTCGGCGCCGGCCTCCTCCTCGGCGAGCCGCCGCAGACCCTCCTTGGTCGCCTGCATGGTCAGCGGCGCGTGGTTGGCCAAGAGCTGGGCCAGCGTATCGACCCGCTCCGTGAGCGCGATCCGATCGTCGACCACCTCGCCCACGAGGCCGATGGCGAGCGCCTCCTCGGCGCCGACGAGGCGGGCGGTGAAGATGATGTCCTTGACTCGCGCCGGGCCGATCAGGCCGGAGAGCCGCTTGAGGTTGCCCTGGCTCAGGCAGTTGCCGAGGGTGCGGGCGATCGGGAAGCCGAAGCGGGCATCGCGCGTGGCGATGCGCAGGTCGCAGGCCGCCGCGATGGCCGCGCCGCCGCCGGTGCAGGCCCCGGCGATCGCCGCGATGGTCGGCACCCGCAGCCGCTCCAGGGAGCCCAGCACCCTGTCCATGAAGCGCTCGTAGCCCAGCGCGTCCTCGGCGGTGCTGAAGTCGCGGAACTGGGCGATGTCGGTCCCAGCCGCGAAGGCCTTGTCGCCCGCGCCCGTGATGATCAGCGCCTTGACCGCCGGGTTCGCGGCGATCGCCTCGCAGCAGGTGATCAGGCCCTGATACATCGCGAAGGTCAGCGCGTTGCGCGCCTGCGGACGGTTCAGGACGATGCGGGCGATGCCGGCCTCGTCGGCGGTGAACAGCAACTCGTCGGTCGCGGGCTTGGCGGTCATGCGCGGGTCTCCGGGTGGCGGCGTCAGGCCGCGGTCTCGCGGACCACGCCCCGCGCGATCAGCGCGTCGATCTCGGCCGGCGCGTAGCCGGCCTCCGCCAGGATCGCGCGGGAATGCTCGCCGAGCAACGGGGCCGGCCCGTGCACGCGTCCCGGCGTCTCGGAGAACTTCACCGGCAGGCCGAGCGTCTTCATGCGGCCGACCCGCGGGTGATCGACCTCGACCACCATCTCGCGGGCGAGGGTCTGCGGGTCCCGGTGCATCGCGTTCACGTCGAGGACCGGGCCGGCCGGGACGCCGCCGGCTTCCAGCCGGGCGAGCCACTCGGCCGAGCCGTGGGCCCGGAAGATCGGCGCGAGGGTCGCGGCGAGTGCGTGCCGGTTGGCCATCCGGTCGCGGTTCAGCGCGAAGCGCGGGTCCTCGGCGAGGTCGTCGGCGCCGATGGCCTTCAGCAGGCGCAGCCAGTTGGTCTGGTTGGCCGCGCCGATCGTGATCCAGCCGTCGGCGGTCTCGAAGGCCTCGTAGGGGGCGTTCAGCGGATGGGCCGAGCCCATCGGCCCGGGCGCGACCCCGGTCGCCATGGCGATGGCCGACTGCCAGTAGGTGTGGGTGATGCCGGCCTCGAACAGCGACGTGTCGACCGCCTGGCCCCGGCCCGTGCGGAGCCGGTTCGCGTAGGCGGCGAGGATGCCCATGGCGGCCAGGATGCCGGCGGTGATGTCGGTGACCGGCGGCCCGCACTTCATCGGCGGACGCCCGGGCCCCTCCCCGGTCACCGACATGAGGCCGCTCATGCCCTGGGCCACGAGGTCGAACCCGGCCCGGTCGGCGTAGGGACCGGTGCGGCCGAAGCCGGAGAGCGAGCAGTAGACCAGCTCCGGGAACTCGACCTTGAGGGTCTCGTACCCGATCCCGAGGCGCTCCATCGTGCCGCCGCGGTAGTTCTCGATCAGGGCGTCCGCGCCCTTGAGCAGGCGCCGCAGGACCGCGACGCCGTCCGGATCCTTCAGGTCGAGGCTGAGTCCGCGCTTGCCGCGGTTCATCATCATGTAGGCCGCGCTCTCGCCCTCGAGGGCGGGCGGGACGGTGCGACGGGTGTCGTCGCCCTCCCTCTTTTCGACCTTGATCACCTCCGCGCCCATGTCGGCGAGCATCAGCCCGCAGACCGGCCCGGCCATGATGTGGGCGAGTTCGATCACCCGCATCCCGGCGAGGGGACCCGACCGCTTCATCGTCTCCGCCATCGCGCGCTACTCCCCGGCCGGGACGGTGGCCGCGGGGCCGACCGGCGGCGTGACGGGATCCACGAATTCCCGCTCAGGGTGCATCGTGAAGGCCAGCGCGGCGCCGAGCAGGCACAGGCCGATCGAGCCGACGAACGGCAGCGTCCAGCTCCCGGTCACGTCGACGATGACGCCGAAGACGATCGGCGAGACGATCGCCGCCACCGCCGAGCCGGTGTTCATCAGCCCGCTGGCGGTGCCGGCGTATTTCGGCGCGATGTCCATCGGCACCGACCAGATCGGTCCGATCACCAGTTCCGCGAAGAAGAAGCCGGAGGACAGCAGCAGCGCCACGAGGGTCAGGTCCCGGGTCATGAACACGCCCGCGAGGCTCGCGGCCGCCCCGAGGAAGCCGATCACGATCACCGACAGGCGCGCGAGCTTCACCTTGCCGGTGCGGTGCAGGATCGAGTCGCTGAGCAGGCCGCCGACCGTGTCGCCGACGACGCCGGCGAAGAACACGCCCGAGGCGAACAGGGCCGAGTTCTTCAGGTCGAGGCTATAGTTCTCCTTGAAGAAGCTCGGCAGCCAGCCGAGGAAGAGCCACAGCGTCCAGCCGTAGCAGAAATACGTGACGGTGACCGGCAGCATCCGGCGCGTCAGGGCACCCCACGGCACGCTCTGCTTCGCGCCGACCTGGCGGGGCGGCGGCAGCGTCGCGAGCTCGGCCTCGGTGATCGCCGGATGCTCGGATGGGTCGTCGCGGAAGTACAGCCACCAGATCGCGACCCAGACGAAGCTCACCGCGCCGAGGATGACGAAGCTCGTCCGCCAGCCGAAATGGTAGATCAGGAACGCCACGATCGGCGGCGCCACCGCGTTGCCGAGCCGCGCGAAGGCGTGGGTGATGCCCTGCGCGAAGCCGCGCCGGCCGGGCGCCGTCCAGTTCTGCATGGCGCGGGTCGCGGTCGGGAAGGTCGCGCCCTCGCCGAAGCCGAGCAGCACCCGGGCCATGAACAGGCTGACGAGTCCGCCGACCATGCCGGTCAGGATGGTCGCCGAGGCCCAGATCACGCCGCAGGCGAGCAGCGTGCGCCGGGCGCCGAACTTGTCGCCGACCGAGCCGCCGATCACCTGGAAGATCGCGTAGGGGTACGCGAAGGCCGACAGGATCAGACCGAAATCGGTCTTCGACATGCCGAAATCGCGCATGATCTCCGCACCGGCCGTGGCGATGTTCACCCGGTCCAGATACGTGATGAAGTACATCAGACAGAGCAGGCCGAGCACGCCGTTCGTGGCGCTGAAGCGCTTCGACATCGACCGTTCCTCCCATGGGGGCGCCGCCTCGCGCGGTCGCCGGGCACCTCGGCTCTCGGACCGGGCGCTCTTTCGTAATGCATTATTCAAACGCGTCGCGCGGCGGAACGCAACCGCCGACGTGCATCCGGCACGTGAATTCATTCCACGGGGTGCAACTGAAAACGGGGGCCGCCCGGGCCCCCGTATCGTGTCGGTCGTCGCCGGGAGGCGCCGCGGCGCCGGTCAGGCCGTCGCGGGGCGGAGCTGACCCTGCTCGGCCTCGGTCGGGGTGCCGATCGCCTTGCCGAGCGCCTTGCCGCGCGGCCCGACCCAGCTCCCGACCCACTTGCGCTGCCAGAGGGCGAGGCAACCGAGCACGATCGCGGTGAAGACGGCGTAGCCGACGAAGCCCAGCGAGAACGAGCCGGTATACTGCTTCGACAGGCCCATGACGTTCGGCAGGATCGCGCCGCCGAGCGCGCCGATCTCGCCGATCATCGAGCCGGCCACCGCCGTGTTGGTGGGCCAGCGCAGCGGGACGAGCTGGAACAGCGCGCCGTTGCCGGCGCCGAGCGCCGCGAAGCACAGCATGAACAGGAGCGTCGTGAGCGCCAGCGACGGGGTCGCGGTCAGCGAGAGCAGGGTCGCGATCGCCGCCAGCAGCACCACCGACAGCACCGCGATGCCGCCCATCCGGTCGGCGAAGTAGCCGCCGACGATCCGGATGCCGGAGCCCATGAAGGCCGCCAGCATCGTCAGCCGCCCGGCCTCGACCTTCGTCACCGCGAACTGCTCGTAGAAGAAGGTCGGCAGGAAGTTCGACAGGCCGATGAAGCCGCCGAAGGTGATCACGTAGATCAGCGAGAACGCCCAGCCATCCTTCGTGAACAGGCAGGAGACGTGCTCCTTGAAGGACTGGTGCTCGCAATCCGGCGGCTCCTTGGCGAGCACGATCATGACCGCCAGCGGCAGCAGCATGACGAGGCCCGCGAAGGCGTAGGTGGTCTGCCAGCCGTAGGCCTGGGCCAGCGGCGGAGCGAACAGCACGGCCAGCACGGTGCCGGAATTGCCGGCGCCCGCGATGCCCATCGCCAGCCCCTTATGTTCCGGCGGAAACCAGCCGGAGCCGAGGGAGAGCGCGACGCCGAAGGACGCGCCGGCGATGCCGAGCAGCACGCCCATGGCGAGCACGTCGTTGTAGGAGGAGACGAAGAGATAGCCGTAGGCCATCGCCAGCATGATCACGACCATCTCGGTGATCGCGGCGTTCTTGCGGCCGATATACTGGGCCAGGACGCCGAGCGGGAAGCGCATCAGCGCACCGGCGAGGATCGGTAGCGAGATCATGAAGCCGGTCTGGGCCGGCGTCAGCTTGTAGGTCTCGGTGATGAACGGGCCCATGGCGCCGTTCAGGACCCAGATGGCGAAGCAGAAATCGAAGTAGAGGAATGCCGCGAACAGCGTCGGGGGGTGACCCGACTTCATCACCGTTTTGAAGCTGGCCATAGCTGGTGCTCGTCGTAAGTGGGCGAACCGCCGTGCGGTCGCTCATGCCGGGGATCCGGACTCACACCGTCCGCTGTTTGGAGCGTCGTTGCTCCGCCGCCGCAGCAGGCGCGGCTGACTGGGCAATGCAGCAAGCGTGCCATCCCGGACGGACGCCCGCCGACCGGATCGCTCGGCCGTCGCGGCGCCGCGGCCGAACCGCGTTCCGCCAAGTCGCTGGCGCCGAGTCGCTGCCGCTCGGCGAGGCAGGCGTGCCGAGTAAACGGGCGCTCGCCCGGCGCCCTCACGGATCGGTGAGCGGCGCGGCCGAAATCGTTGCTGCACGAGGGCAACACACGCGGCGAGAAACGACCCGGAAGACCCTGTAAGTTGCCCTCGATGACCGTCGGCAACTTGGCGGTAAAGCGCGACCTTTGCTAAGCCCCGGGATGAGCTGTGCCGCGACTTCGTGCCGGCCTGCTCGCCTGCGCGTCGCGGCAAGCCCCGGCGACGCCTCCCGAGGAATTCGAACCATGTCCGCCCCGATCCGTCGCCTTCTCCTGGCCGGCTTCACGGTCCTCGCCCTCGCCTCCGCCGCGCACGCCCAGGGCCGCGGCCCCGTGGGCGATGCCGGGATCGACGGGTTCGGCGACGACAATCAGCTCTACCAGGATCAGAACGGCGCGCTCTACGTGCGTCGCGGCGGCCGCTACCTGCCCTATACCGGCCGCACCGACTTCGTGCGCCCGGCCCCCCCGCCGCCCGCCGCGCAGGTCCCGGTCGCGCCGCCGCCGGCCGCCAACCTGGAGACGGACCCGACGGTCCCGGCACGCCCGGGCAGCGCGCCTGCGGCCGAGGGGCTCTCGCCGCTGGAGGCCGCCAAGGCCAAGGCCGTGCTCCGCGCACCCGACAACGAGCCGATCGACTACGCCAAGATCTACGGCCCGATCACGGACGACGTGTTCCCGGTCCAGGCGTTCAATTACAAGAAGATGAACCCCGCCTTCCTCCGTCAGGAGATCGCCTATCACGGTCCCTACGAGCCGGGGACGATCATCGTCGACCCGCGGGCCCACCAGCTCACCCTGGTCGAGGCCAACGGCCGGGCCCGCCGCTACGGCGTCGGCGTCGGCAAGCAGGGCTTCTCGTGGTCGGGCACCGCGACGGTGAATTCCAAGCAGGCGTGGCCGGACTGGTATCCGCCGAAGGAGATGATCGCCCGCAGCCCGAAGCTCGCCAGCGAGGTCGACAAGCTGCAGAGCGGTCTCGGCGTCGCCGGCGGTCTGCGCAATCCGCTCGGCGCCCGCGCCATGTACCTCTGGCAGGGCAACAAGGACACGCTGTTCCGCATCCACGGAACCCTCGAGCCCTTCTCCATCGGCAAGAGCGTGTCGTCGGGCTGCATCCGGATGATCAATCAGGACGCGATCGACCTGTTCAGCCGGGTCGGCGTCGGCAGCAAGGTGGTGGTGCTGAACTGAGGCCGGGCCGGGCCCACCGCCCGAGCGCCGCCGGTCCGGGACCGGCGGTCCGCCGGTTCAGGTCAGCCCGCGCCGGTGCTCGCCGAGGATCCGGCGGACCGTCCCGGCCTCGGACCGGTACACCAGGGTCTCGGTCTGGATCTTGTCCGGCCGGAAGCGCACGCCGCGCAGGAGAGCCCCGTCCGTGATGCCCGTGGCGGCCACGATGACGTCGCCGCTCGCGAGATCGGTCAGGTCGTATTTCCGGTCCAGATTCTCGATGCCCATCTCGGCGGCCCGGCGCCGACGGTCCGGGGTGTCGAGGATCAGGCGTCCCTGCATCTGGCCGCCGATGCAGCGCATCGCGGCGGCCGCCAGCACGCCCTCGGGCGCCGCGCCGGTCCCGAGATAGAGGTCGATGCCCGTCTCCTCGGGGCTCGCCGTGAAGATGATCCCGGCGATGTCGCCGTCCGAGATCAGGCGCACCGCCGCGCCGGCCGCCCGCACCTCGGCCACGAGGGCCGCGTGGCGCGGCCGGTCGAGGATCAGCGCGGTGATCTGCTTCGGGTCGACGCCCTTGGCCCGGGCCAGCGCCGCGATGTTGTCGGTCGGGCTGGCGTCGAGATCGACGAGGCCGGGCGGGTAGCCGGGCCCGATCGCGATCTTCTGCATGTAGACGTCCGGCGCGGCGAGGAGCGAGCCGCGCTCGGCCATGGCCATGACGGCGATGGCGCCGGGCATGTCCTTGGCGCAGAGGGTCGTGCCCTCAAGCGGATCGACCGCGATGTCGACCTCGGGCCCTTCCCCGAGACCGAGCTGCTCGCCGATGAACAGCATCGGCGCCTGATCGCGCTCCCCCTCCCCGATCACCACGGTGCCGCGGATCGGCAGGCCGTTGAGTTCGTCGCGCATCGCGTCGACCGCGGCCTGGTCGGCCGCCTTCTCGTCGCCCTGGCCGCGCAATCGGGCGGCGGCGATGGCGGCACGCTCCGTCACGCGGGCCAGTTCGAGGGCGAGCGTGCGCGGGACGCCGCGCGATGCCGGCTTGGGGGCCTCTTCCATGGTTTCCTGCCTCTGGCCGGGTCCGATCTTGGGGTCGGATCCCGGATGGATACCGTCGGATGACGGCCGCGCAGCGTATACGCCGGTTCGCTAATGCCCACTATCCTGCATCAAGCGGTGGGGGGTCACGCTACCGTATGCACTGTTATTCACGCTCGATCCGGATCAGCTGCGGCGGCTCCGCCAGCAGCCCGTCGGCGCCGATGGCGTCGAGGGCGTCGCGGATGTTGCCCTCGGTCGCCGCGTAGGTGATCAGCACCAGCGGCACCGGCCGACCGGAGCGGCCGCGCGGATCGGCCTCCGGCCCCTCGACGCGGCGCTGCAGGATGCTCTCCAGGGAGATGGATCGCTCGGCCATCCGCTGCGCGACGCCGGCCGCGACGCCCGGGCGGTCATGGACGGTGAGGCGGATGTAGTAGCCGCCCTCGTGACGCTGCATCTCCACGCGCTCGCTGGCGCGCATCGCCGCGGCCGGAACGCCGAAGGTCGGGCGGATCACGCCGCGCGCCACGTCGGCGATGTCGGCCACCACCGCGGAGGCCGTGGCCTCGCCGCCGGCGCCGGGACCGATGAGCGTGAGCTCGCCCACCGCGTCCGCGTCGATCGTCACGGCGTTGGTCACGCTCATGACCTGCGCGATCGCCGAGGATTTCGGCACCATGGTCGGGTGGACCCGCTGCTCGATGCCGGCCTCGGTCGCCTGCGCGACGCCGAGCAGCTTGATCCGGTATCCGAGCTCGTCCGCCATGCGCAGATCGAGGGGCTGCACCCGGGAGATGCCCTCGACCGACACGCCGTCGGCGTCGACGACGGTCCCGAAGGCGAGGCTCGTCAGGATCGCGAGCTTGTGCGCGGTGTCGAACCCCTCGACGTCGAAGGTCGGGTCCGCCTCGGCGTAGCCCAGGGCCTGCGCGTCCTTCAGGCAGGCCTCGAAGGTCAGCCCCTCGCGCTCCATGCGGCTGAGGATGTAGTTGCAGGTGCCGTTGAGGATCCCGTAGACGCGGGAGACCGCGTTGCCCGGCAGGCCCTCGCGCAGGGTCTTGATCACCGGGATGCCGCCGGCCACCGCCGCCTCGAAGGCGAGGGCCACGCCCTTCGCCTCGGCCTGCGCGGCCAGGGCGGCGCCGTGGCGCGCCAGCAGCGCCTTGTTGGCGGTCACCACCGGCTTGCCCGCCGCGAGCGCCGCCTCGACCACGGCCTTGGCCGGTCCCTCGGCGCCGCCGATCAGCTCGACCACGCAGTCCACGGATTCCGACCGGGCGAGCGCCACCGGATCGTCGAACCACGCGATGCCGGACAGGTCGAGGCCGCGGTCCCGGCCACGGTCGCGCGAGGAGACCGCGGTGACGCGGATGTCGAGGCCCGCCGCAGCGAAGGCGGCGCGGCGGCGCTCGACCATCCGGACCACGGACGCACCGACGGTCCCGAGTCCGGCGATCCCGAGGCGAAAGCTCACTGTCATGACCCCTTCCGTGCCCGGGCGACCGCGATGGACCGGGCGCCCGATGCGGCGCACTTCTGCAAGAATTCCGCCCCGCCCGCAAGGAATTGGCCCGGGACCGTGGGGCGTGTCACCCGGCGGTCTCCCGGTGGCGGATCGCCGTCGCCACGAGGGCGTACAGGACGACGGCGTTCAGCACATGCCAGAGCGGGTGCGTGCCGGTCGGCAGCAGCGCGCAGGCCGCCCGGTCGCCGGTTCGCGCCGCGAGCGAGATCAGGAAGAGCAGGCCGATGCTGGCGAGCCGCCGCCCGGTCCCGACGAAGCGCTCCTCCGGCCGCCGCGCGGCCGCCCAGGCGACGCCGAACAGCGCCAGCAGGGCGGGCAGGTAGTCGACCGAGCCGTTGGTGAGCCGCGCGACGTCGAGGCCGGTCAGCCCGTCGAGCAGGGGCGTGAGCGCGAATCCGAGGAGCGCGAAGCCGCCCGTCGCCGCCGCGACCCGGACCGGCGCCAAGCGCAGGAACCGCGAGAGGGCCAGCGCGAGAAAGGCGTAGATGAACAGCGCGATCGGGACGACGTCCGCGAGCATCGCCCAGTAGACCGCCAGGGTGTGGAACAGGAACGAGCCGACGCCCACCACGGCGATCAGGGCCGCCAGCCCGAGGCAGGTCCGGTCCGGCGGATCGGTGACGGCGGCGCGCCGCGCCGCGGCGGCGGCGGCCAGCAGGAAGGCCGAGTTCGACAGCGCGTTCGCGGGCTCGGCCCAGAAGTCCGGCCCGCCCCGCTCGCAGTAAGCCGACACCGGCTCGAACCAGTCCATTCGCCGACCCTACTTCCCCGTCCTTGCGCCGGGATGGCCTTGTCAGCGCGACGCGAAGCGCGGATGACGGCCGGGCGGCGACCGGAAGCGAGGCGATGCGGATCACCACCTGGAACGTCAACTCGATCAAGCAGCGGCTCCCGCACCTCCTCGGCTTCCTGGAGGAGGCGCGGCCCGACGTGGTCTGCCTGCAGGAGCTGAAATGTCAGGACGAGGCCTTCCCGCGCGCCGACATCGAGGCGGCGGGCTACGCGGTCGAGACGCTGGGCCAGAAGGCCTATAACGGCGTGGCGCTGCTGGTCCGGGCGCCGCTGGCCATGTCGGAGATTCGGCGCGGGCTGCCGGGCGACGCCGCCGACGAGCAGGCCCGCTACATCGAGGCGCTGATCTCGGGCGCGGACACCCGCCCGGTGCGCGTGGCGTCGATTTACCTGCCGAACGGCAACCCGGTGGACAGCCCGAAATACCCGTACAAGCTCGCCTTCATGGAGCGGCTGCGGCTTCACGCCCGGGCGCTGCTGGACGACGAGATCGCGGTGGTGCTGGCGGGCGACTACAACGTCATCCCGGAGGCGGCCGACGCGGCCGATCCGGAGGCTTGGCGCTCGGACGCCCTGTTCCTCGGGACGACCCGGGCGGCGTTCCGGGCGATCCTCGCCGAGGGCTACACCGACGCCCTGCGCGCCTGCGACCCGCGCGACGGGCTCTACACCTTCTGGGACTATCAGGCCGGGTGCTGGCAGCGGAATGCCGGCATCCGCATCGACCACCTGCTGCTCTCGCCCCAGGCCGGCGACCGCCTGGTCTCGGCCTCGGTCCAGAAGCACATGCGCGGGCTCGACAAGCCGTCGGACCACGTGCCGGTCACGGCGGAACTGGCGGCCGGTTAGAGCCGCGATCGGGGGGAACGACGATGATCATCTACGGCAGCAGCGTGTCGCCCTACGTGCGCAAGGTGCTCGCGGCGCTCTACGAGAAGGGCGTCGCCTTCGAGCACCGCCCGGTCGGCTTCCACGCGCAGGATCCCGGCTTCCGGGCGGCGAGCCCGATGGGGAAGATCCCCGCGATGGAGGATGCCGGGTATCGCCTCGCCGATTCGAGCGCCATCGTGGACTATCTCGAGCGGCTGCATCCGGCGCCCGCGCTGATCCCCGAGGACGCGCGGGACGCCGCCCGCGCCCGCTGGTTCGACAAGTTCGGCGAGTGCGAGCTGACCCGGCAGGTGCTGGTGCCGTTCGTCGAGCGCTTCCTCAAGCCCCGCCTGTTCAAGGTCGAGGGCGACGAGGCCCTGGCGCAGCGGACCGTCGACACGGCGCTGCCGCCGCTGTTCGACTACCTCGAATCGCAGATCGACGGGCCCTACCTCGTCGGAGGCCGGTTCGGCATCGCCGACATCGCCGTGGCGGCGCCGTTCCACAACCTGCGGCTGGCCAAGGTCGCGGTCGACGGCGCCCGGTGGCCGAAGCTCGCCGACTGGGTCGCGGCGACGCTGGAGCGGCCGTCCTTCACCGCGGCGATCGCCGCGGCGAAGAGCTGAGGCCGCTCAGCGCCGCTTGCACAGTCGAGGGCGGCTCAGCGCCGCTTGCGGATCGAGCCCACGGTCTGGAGCTGCGTCTGCGCCTCGGCGCGGTCGTCCTCGCTGGCGGCCGCCCAGTTCTTCTCGTAGAGCGCGACGATCCAGTCGTCCTTGCGGCTCTCGGCGCCTTCCCGGGCGAGCGAGAGCCACATCAGGCCGCGCACCCGCTGGACCGGGATGCCGCCCAGGCCGTTGACCAGCATGTCGCCGAGCAGCGCCTGCGCCGGGTGGTGGCCCTTCTCGGCGGCGAGGTTGAACCAGCGCGCGGCCTGCCGCGGGTCGGCCTCGACGCCGGTGCCGTCGAGGTAGAGCCGAGCGAGATTGTACTGCGCGTTGGGGTCCCCGTAGTAGGACGCCGCGTAGTTGAACATGTCGTAGGCGCGCTCGGGATTGGGGCGCACGTAGGTGCCCTTGATCCCCTCCAGGAAGTACGTGCCCAGCGCCGTGAAGGCGCTGCCCAGGACCGCCGAGTTCTGCGGATCGGGCCCGTCATCGGTGCTGGCGTCGGCGATCCGCGAGAAGAACTCGAACGCCTTCAGGTCGTCGTGCGGGACGCCGTCGCCGTCGGCGTACATCCGGCCGAGCTTCCACAGCGCAAGGGCGTGGCCCTGGCCGGCCGCGTACTCCAGCGCGCGGGCGGCGCCCTGCTTGTCGCCGGCATTGTACTCGCGCATGCCGGCGCGCAGCGCGTCCTTGGCCGAGCGGTAGCTCTTGTCGGCGACCGGGACCTGCACGGGCGTGCGGACATTGGCGTCGAGGGCGCGCGACGGCGCGACCGGCAGCGCGACCAGGGCGAGCGCCCAGGCCGCGACCGCGAGGCCGCCGACGGACCGGAACCGACCGGGATCGGCCCCGGCCGGCGCCCTGCGCCGGCTGAGGTCAGTCCTAGACGTCCGCATAGCTCTGCGTCTCCTTGGCACCTCCCGGATGGGTGACGGCGCCGTACAAGGCCGGGCCGACGCCCTGCGCGTATTTCCAGAGGTAGCCGGAGGTCGCGGTGTTGGGCCGCGCAGTCCAGGCCTTGCGCCGCTCGGCCAGCTCCGCGTCCGACAGGGCGACACTGAGCGTGCCCTGGATCGCGTCGAGGGTGATGACGTCGCCGTCGCGCAGCAGCCCGATCGGGCCGCCCACGGCGGCCTCAGGTCCGACATGGCCGACGCAGAAGCCGCGGGTCGCGCCCGAGAAGCGCCCGTCGGTGATCAGCGCGACCTTGTCGCCCATGCCCTGGCCGTAGAGGGCCGCGGTGGTCGACAGCATCTCGCGCATGCCGGGGCCGCCCCGCGGGCCCTCGTAGCGAATCACGAGGACGTCGCCTTCCTCGTAGCTGCGGGCCTGCACGGCCGCGAAGCAGGCCTCCTCGCCGTCGAACACGCGGGCCGGGCCGGTGAAGACCTGCTTCTCGGCCGGGATGCCGGCGACCTTCACGATCGCGCCCTCGGGGGCGAGGTTGCCCTTGAGGCCGACGACGCCGCCGGTCGGGGTGATCGGCCGGTTCGCCGGATAGACCACGTCCTGGTCCGGGTTCCAGGTTACCCGGTCCATGTTCTCCGCGATGGTGCGGCCGGTGACCGTCAGGCAGTCGCCGTGCATGAAGCCGTGGTCGAGGAGCGTCTTCATCAGCAGCGGGATGCCGCCGACCTCGAACATGTCCTTGGCGACGTAGCGCCCGCCGGGCTTCAGGTCGGCGATGTAGGGCGTGCGCCGGAAGATCTCGGCCACGTCGAACAGGGTGAACTCGATGCCGCACTCGTGGGCGATCGCCGGCAGGTGCAGCGCCGCGTTGGTGGAGCCGCCCGAGGCCGCTACCACCGTAGCGGCGTTCTCCAGCGCCTTGCGGGTGACGATGTCGCGCGGGCGGATGCGCTTCTCCAGGAGCTCCATCACCTTCTCGCCGGCCGTGGCGCAGAACTTGTCGCGGATCTCGTAGGGGGCCGGGGCGCCGGCCGAGTAGGGCAGCGCCAGGCCAATTGCCTCGGAGACGGTCGCCATGGTGTTGGCGGTGAACTGCGCGCCGCAGGCGCCGGCCGACGGGCAGGCGACCTGCTCCAGCTCGTCGAGGTCCTCGAGGCTCATGTCGCCGACGGCGACCTTGCCGACCGCCTCGAACAGGTCCTGGACGGTCACGGGCTTGCCGCGGAACGAGCCGGGCAGGATCGAGCCGCCGTAGATGAAAATCGAGGGCACGTTCAGCCGGACCATCGCCATCATCATGCCGGGCAGCGACTTGTCGCAGCCCGCGAGACCCACGAGGGCGTCGTAGGCGTGGCCGCGCATGGTCAGCTCGACCGAGTCGGCGATGACCTCGCGCGACGGCAGCGACGCGCGCATGCCGCCATGGCCCATGGCGATGCCGTCTGTGACGGTGATCGTGCAGAACTCGCGCGGCGTCCCGTTGGCGGCGGCGACGCCCTTCTTCACCGCCTGCGCCTGGCGCATCAGCGAGATGTTGCAGGGCGCGGCCTCGTTCCAGCAGGAGGCGACACCCACCAGCGGCTGGTGGATCTGCTCACGGGTCAGGCCCATGGCGTAGAGGTAGGAGCGGTGCGGGGCGCGGTCGGGCCCCTCCGTGACGTGGCGACTCGGCAGCTTCGACTTGTCGTTCAAACGCGTCACCATGACTTCAGACCAAGCCTTCGCAGCCGATCCCGAGGGTGCGTTGAACCGCGGCGCGTCGCCGTTCGCGAGGCGCCGGGAGATCCGTCCGCGTGCTCGGGAAGTCCTCGTTTCCGAACGGTAAACCGTTGTCGAATTTGCCGTTTACCGCGGATGTTGAGGTGGGCCCGGACTATGGCGGGATCGCGGCGTTTACGGGCAGGTCTCGGGGCGGAGCGGGGATCGTTTTACGGTGTTGCGACCCCGCCACAGCCACGCTTGCGGCCATTTCGGCGGCGACGACAAGATGAAGGACAATGGCGCGGCGCTGACGAGACGCTTCCCCGAGACGCAACTTGTCTTCGGGCAAGCCGAGGATCTCCCGGCCGCGATCCGGGCGGGACGCGGCAATCCGGCACCCGGAAAGTCGCTGTATCACTATCCCTGTGCGGGACCGGCGCCGGCAATACGCCGACCGACGGGCGGAACGACATGTCGCGCCGCCGCCGCGGCGGGTCCCGCGCGCCAATCTGCTTGTGCGCCGCGCGGTCCTCGCTCGCGCGGAACGGCGGGTCCGGCGCGCGTCCGTGGCGGCGTCGCGGGCCTGATCGAATGGAGCCCGTGTGCCGCTCTTCGCCGACGCAGGCCGGGATCGGGCGTCCTGCACCGGCACCCGCTTCGCCGCGGCGCGGCCGGGATCACGGGATCACAGGACGACGTGATCCCGGCCGGATCCGCGCTCAGGCCGCTCCGGCGTGCGGCGCCGGGATCTCGGTCGAGATGGCGTCCACCGTGCGCGGCATCGGGCTGCCCTGCCCGTCCGCGCGCTGGATCCGGACCTGCTGATTGACCGGCTGCATGTTGCCGAAGGGCGTCGAGAAGGCGATCTCCGCGGCGTCGCGCCCGACGCCGATCCGCACCAGCCCGTCGAGGTCGGCCTGCCGGGTGGCGTCGAACAGCCACCAGCGCCCGTCGAGATAGGCCTCGAACACCGCGTGGAAGTCGCTCGGGACGAGGCCGTGGGCGTAGCAGCTCACGAACCGGGCCGGGATCCCGAGCGCCCGGCAGAAGGCGGCGCCGATATGCGCGAAGTCGCGGCAGACGCCGGCGCGCTTCAGGAGCGACTCGTGGGCGGTCGTCTCGCCGTCGCTGGAGCCGGGCTGGTAGGCGATGTGGTCGTGGATCCAGTTGCAGATCTGGTTCACGCGCGCGTGGCCCTTGGGGAGCGCCCCGAACTCGGCGAGCGCGAAGGGCGTCAGCCGGTCCGAGGAGACGAACCGGCTCGGCAGCAGGAACGGCAGGATGTCGAGCGGCAGCTGCCCGATGGGCGTCTCGTTGACGGTCGCCGGGTCGGCCCGGTGCACGGTCAGGTCGACCTCGGCATTGTACTCCAGCGCGAACTGACCGGTCGGGACGTTGACCGCGAGATAGCGGTTCTGGAGATCGGGGGTCGTGTAGAGATCGCGCTTGAGGTTCGGCGTCAGGACCAGGCTCTCGCTCAGGATCTCGACGCTCTTCAGCTTCGCCACCTCCAGATTGAAGATGAAGGTGGTGTCCGAGAGGATGTTGTAGGACAGGCTGCAACCGAGGGTGTAGCGCATCGGATCTCCTTGCCGGATGACGGCCCATCCGCCGTCCAAGCAAGGGGCGCGCCCGACCGTCGGTTCCGGCTCGATCGGGGGGTCGCGGGCGAGACGGCGGCGCCGCGTGCGTCGGACGGCGCCACCGTCATCGCCAGCGCAGCGAAGCGAGCCAGAGCAGCGCGTCCCTGGATTGCTTCGCTCCGCTCGCAAGGACGGCTGAAGCGATGGAGCCGGTCTCAGCCGCGCTCGGCGGCATCCCGCGGGAGCAGCACCGCCGTCAGAGAGCGCACGCCCTGCGCGCCGTGGATGAGGACGCCCTCGATGTCGGCGGTGGCCGACGGGCCGGTATGCAGCACCGCGTAGGCCGAGCGGCCGAATTCCGGCCGGCGGTAGGCCGCCTGCACGTTCGGCACGATGTCGGCCGGGTCGAGCAGCACGACGAGGTGCTGCGCGAGATAGGCGACGGCGTTGACGATCAGCTGGTCCTGCGTGAACAGCACCGAGCCGGTCTCGGCGATGCCGAACACCGCGCGGACCACCGCCACGTCCACGTCCTCGACCTCCTGGGGCGCGCGCACGCTCCGCAGGTCGCGGTTGCCGGTCAGCTCCGGCACCGCGGAGGCGATCACCTTGGCGGCGTCGAGGCGCTCGCGCACGCCCGCGAACACGTCGGCGGCGCCGGGCTCGGCCACGCGGCCGCCCATGCGCTTCAGCCGCTCGCCGAACTCGGCGACCAGGTCCTCGCCGACGAGCGGCGCGAACAGCGGCACCTCCGGCAGCGGGAAGTCGCCGGCCGGCCGGTTCCTGCGGATACCGTCGAGGATCGCGTCGCGGGCGCTCATCGACCCGTGTCCTTCATGCGGTTCTGCTTGTACCAGGCGTGGAAGGTCTGGCGCGGCGCGTCGGGCATCTCGCGCTTCTTCCCCCAGGTGTTGAGCGGGTTGTAGACCGCGAAGCGCGGCAGGACCTTCAGGGCGGAATCCGCCGCGCCGATCGCCGCCCGGTAGGCGGCCGGGCGCGAGAGCACGGCGCCCGCGGCCTTCATCATGCCCTGCTTGAGCGCCGGGATCTGGTGCTCCTCGACCAGCACCTTCCGCCACGCGAAGATCTGCTCGTGGATGTTGATCTTCACCGGGCAGACGTTGGTGCAGGAGCCGTTCATCGTCGAGGAGAACGGCAGCGTCGAGTATTTCCGCTTGTTAAAGGTCGGATCGATGATCAGCCCGATCGGCCCCGAATAGGTCGCGCCGTAGGAGAGGCCGCCCGAGCGCCGGTAGACCGGGCAGGTGTTCATGCAGGCGCCGCAGCGGATGCATTTCAGCGAGGTCCAGAACTCCTCCATGCCGAGGCGCTCGGAGCGGCCGTTGTCGACCAGCACCATGTGCATCTCGGTGCCCGCGCGGGGGCCGCGGAAATGCGAGGTGTACTGGGTGATCGGCGAGCCCAGCGCCGAGCGCGACAGCAGGCGGATGAACACCCCGAGGTGCTCGACCTTCGGGATGATCTTCTCGATGCCGATGGAGTGGATCTGCAGCGGCGGCACGTTGCCGGACAGGTCGGCGTTGCCCTCGTTGGTGCAGGTCACGACCGTGCCGGTCTCGGCGATCGCGAAGTTGCATCCGGTCATGCCGGCATCGGCCTTCAGGATGTAGGGCCGGGTGGTCTCGCGCTGGCTCTCGGCGAGGTAGTGCGCGTCGTCGTTGTCCGGATCGGTGCCGAGCGTCTTGGCGAAGACCTCGGCCACGTCCATCCGGGTCTTGTGGACGGCCGGCGCCACGACGTGGCTCGGCTCCTCGTTGTCGAGCTGCTGGATCCGCTCGCCGAGATCCGTCTCGATGACCTCGATGCCGTTGGCCGCCATGTGGTGGCGGAAGCCGCACTCCTCGGTGAGCATCGACTTCGACTTCACCAGCGTCTTGGCGCCGTGGCTCCGCAGGATGTCCAGCACGATCCGGTTGTGATCGGCGCCGTCCTTCGCCCAGTGCACGTGGACGCCGTTGGCCTTCGCGGCCGCCTCGAATTGCTCGAGGTACCGGTCAAGGTGGCTCAGCGTGTGGGTCTTGATCTGCGAGGCGAGCTCGCGCAGCTCCTCCCACTCCGGGATGCCGTGCGCGGAGGCGTCGCGCTTCTTGCGCAGGTCCCACAGGCGCTCGTCGTGGGCGGCCTGGTGCAGCGGCGCCGCGAGGAAGCGCTCGGCGGCCTCCGACTGGTTGATCGGCCGGTCGCCCCGGATCTTCGCGCCGCGCGGCTGCGGCTCCCGGGTCTGCGGGGCGCGGATCGGCTTCGAAGCGGCTTCCGCGTGCTGGAGGCGCCGGCCGTCCGGCGCCCGCTCGCTCTCGTCGTGGCCGGCCCGCACCTCGGGGTGGATGACGCCTTCGCGCTCGCGGGGGTTGAGGTCCTCGACGCTCATGCGGCGGCTCCGTTCAGCACCTGCGCGATGTGGATGTACTTGAGCGGCAAGCCGAGCCGTTCGGCGCAGCCCTTCTGGTGCATGAGGCAGGAGGAATCCGCCGAGACGACGTAGGCGGCCCCGGCCCGGTTCTGATCGGCGACCTTGTCGTAGCCCATCTTCGCCGAGACGGCGGGCTCGAACACCGAGAAGGTGCCGCCGAAGCCGCAGCACTCGTCCGGCCGGGCGAGATCGACGAGCTCGACGCCCTTCACGAGGCGCAGCAGGTCGAGGGGCTTCGAGTAGTAGGGCTTCACCAGCTCGGTCGGCCGCGCGTGGTGGATGCCCCGCAGGGCGTTGCAGTTGGTGTGATAGGCGACCTTGTGGGGGAAGTTCGCCCAGGGCAGGTCCTCGACCTTCAGAACGTCGTGCAGGAACTCCACCAGCTCGTAGGTGCTGGCGCGGACGTGTCGGACCTCGTCGGTCTGCGGGATCGCCGTCAGGTGCTCGCGCACCTGGTGAACGCAGGAGCCCGACGGGGCGACGACGTAGTCGAAGCCGGAGAAGTTCTTGACGAACAAGGCCTCGGTCGCCGCGGCCTCGGCGTGGCAGCCAGTGTTGGTCATCGGCTGGCCGCAGCAGGTCTGGTCGAACGGATACTCGACCGTGCAGCCCAGGCGCTCGAGGAGCTCCAGGGTAGCGATCCCGACCTCGGGCTCGAAGGCGTCGACGTAGCACGGCACGAACAGGCCCACCCGCATGGTCCGGCAACTCCCTGGATGGCCCGGCGCGGCGGCCTGGAACGGTTCAAGACTGACCGAGGGTCTACCGGAAGGGGCGGCCCTTGGCGAGGTTGCCCGCTGCGTCACCGTGCCCGCTGTAACCGGGGAGTTTTCCTGGGAAGCGATGCCGCGCGCTTGATTTCCGACGCCTCAGAGTCGAAGGACGTCTGGAAGCGTTCCGAAGAGATCATCACCATGGAAGAACTGCTCGCCCGCGTCACCACCCGCACCGGGCTCGACGCCGCGACCGCTCAGACCGCCATCGGGCACATCCTGGCCTTCCTGCAGAAGGAAGGGCCCGCCGCCGAGGTCAGCCAGCTGCTGGCGGCCCTGCCGGGCTCCGAGGCGCTGATCGCCGAGTCGAATGCCGGCGAGAGTGGCGGCGGCGGGCTGATGGGCATGCTCGGCGGGATGATGGGCGGCGGCGGCGTCATGGCGCTCGGCCAGAAGCTGATGGCCGCCGGCGTGCCGATGGGTCAGATGCAGCCGCTCGGCCAGGAGCTGTTCGCCTTCGGCCGCGAGAAGGTCGGCGAGGACGCGATGGGCCCGATCATCGGCTCGATCCCGGGGCTGAACCAGTTCGTCTGACCGCGGGCCGGTGTGCGCGGCCGCACTGCATTCGGGTGACGCCTGGACGAAAGTAAAAAAGAGGTTGCGGAGCGAAAGCTTGACGGAACCTGTCCACGCGATCCCCGTTATTGGGGATGTGGCCCGGATCGACGCCTTCGGCAGTGTCCGGTACCGCACTCAAGCAGGCCGGCCATGCCCGTCTTCGAAGCCAAGAACCTGGACAGCGAGTTCGAAGGGCAGTCCCTGCTCGCTGCCATCCTGCACCCGACCCGCGCGGCGCAGACCCGGGCCCTGAGGCACGGTCGCCGGCGCGCTGAGCGCGCGGCGGCCCTGGCCGATCCGATGACGATCGAGCCGCGCTTCCCGATCGCGCCCGGCGAGCTGGCGCCGACCGGGTTCACGGGCCGCTGAGGTCTACCAAGCCTGCGCGGTGACGAGGCCCTGGCGGGTCACCACCACCCATTCCCGACCGTGGCGCTCGACGCCCTCGACGCGGCCGACGCCCGGGATGACGTCGCCGGGCGCGACCTCGACGAGGCGGCGCCGGCGGTTCTCCAGGATCGCGGTGCCCTCGTAGACGTCCCGCAGGGCCCAGCCCTCGATGACCGGCGGCTTGTCGGCCGCCGCCGGCTTCGGCTTGGGCTCGCTCACCTTGGCGTCCGCGACCTTGACCTCGGGCTTCGCCTCGGCGGCGCGGGCGGGCTCGCCGATGCTGCCGGTCTGGGTCGGCTCCGCCTTCGCGGCGGCCGGAGTCGCGGCCGCGCGGCGGTCGAGCTGCGCGGCGAGGCCGCTGAGGCGGGTGTTGTGGTCGCGCTCGACCTGCTCGAGCCGCTCGCCGAGGGCCGTGACCTTGCCGTTCAGGCTCTTGTCGACCTGCGCCAGGCGCTCGCCGAGGGCGGTGCTGCGGCTGGCCGCCTCCTTCCGCGCCACGTCGGTCGAGGCGCGCAGGTCGGCGAGCACGGTGTGGAGCTGCGCGATGTCGGCGGCGAGGCGCACGGTCTCGGTGCGGCCGGCATCGAGCGTCGTCTCGAGGGCCGCGAGCGCGTCGGGCCGGACCGAGGCCGGGCGGGAAAGCGCCATCACGCCCCCGCCCAGGAGGACGCCGACCGCCAGAGTCGCGCCCGGGATCGCGAACCGCTTCGGATCCAGGCGCGCCAGCGACGCCAGCGCGAGCTTCCCGCCGGCCGGCGAGGCTGCGGTCTCGGTCGCGGCGGCCGCTGCGTCGGTCTTGCCGGTCACCGCGGCCTTGAGCAGGTCGGCCGGCGAGATGCCCTGGGAAACGCCCTGCTTGGCTTCGATCTTCGTCATCGCCCCGAACTCCGCACGCGGCCTCGCGCTGCAAGCGTTCGTTAAGGACGTTTGTTTACGAAACCCTTACCGCACGCCCGTGGCTCAGGCCGCGAGCCCGCGCTTCTTCAGGAGCGGCTCGATGCTCGGCATCCGCCCGCGGAAGGCCGTGTAGGCCTCGCGCGGGTCGCGCAAATTGCCGGCCCCGTACACGAAGGTCCGCAGCCGCTTCGCCGTCTCCGGATCGAAGATGTCGCCGGACTCGCGGAACGCGTCGAAGGCGTCCGCGTCCAGCACCTCAGACCAGAGGTAGCTGTAGTATCCGGCGGCGTAGCCGTCCCCCGAGAAGATGTGGGCGAAGTGCGGCGTCCGGTGCCGCATGCTGATCTCGGCCGGCATGCTGATCCGCCGCAGCGCCTCGGCCTCGAAGGCGGGCACGTCGAGACCGCCCTCGCCTTGCGCCGAGAGGTGCAGGGTCATGTCGACGATCGCCGAGGACGTGTACTCCACGGTGGCGAAACCCTGGTTGAAGGTCCGCGCGGCGAGCAGCTTCCGCAGCAGGGCGTCGGGCATGGGCTCGCCCGTGCGATGGTGGCGCGCGTGGGTCCGCAGGACTTCCGGCTGCTCCAGCCAGTGCTCGTAGAGCTGCGAGGGCAGCTCCACGAAGTCGCGCGACACCGCCGTCCCCGACAGGAGCGGGTAGGTCACGTCCGAGAGCAGCCCGTGCAGGGCGTGGCCGAACTCGTGGAACAGGGTGCGCGCGTCGTCGAAGGACAGCAGCGTCGCCTCGCCGTCCGGCGCCTTGGCGAAGTTCATGACGTTGACGATGATCGGCGTGACCGTCCCGTTCAGGCGCTCCTGCGAGCGGAAGGCGCTCATCCAGGCGCCGGACCGCTTCGAGGCGCGGGCGAAGTAGTCGCCCAGGAACAGGCCGACCTCGGACCCGTCGGGATTGCCGACCCGCCAGACCCGGACATCGGGATGGTAGCGCGGCACGTCGGCGAGTTCCGTGAAGGTCAGACCGAACAGCCGCGAGGCCGTGTCGAACGCCGCCTGAATCATTCGCTCCAGCGGCAGGTACGCCTTGATCTCGCTCTCGTCGAGGTCGTGCTCGGCGCGCCGCACCTTCTCGGCGTAGTGCCGCCAATCGTGCGCCTGGAGGGCGAAGTTGTGGCCCTCCGCCTGGATGGTGGCCTGGAGACGGTCGCGCTCCTCCGCCGCCCGCGCGCGGGCCGGCGTCCACACGTCCCGCAGCAGCCCGGTCGCCGCGTCCGGGCTCGCCGCCATCGTGTCGTCGAGGGCGAAATGGGCGAAGCTCTCGAAGCCGAGGAGCCGCGCCCGCTCGGCGCGCAGCCGGATGATCTCCGCGATGATCGCCCGGTTGTCGGTCGCGCCGCCGTTCTCGCCGCGCCGCGTCCAGGCCGCGTAGGCGCGCTCGCGCAGGTCGCGCCGGGTCGAGCAGACCAGGAACGGCTCGATCAGCGAGCGGGACAGGGTGATGACGTGCCCGTCGAGGCCGCGCTCCTTCGCGGCGCTCTCGGCCGCGGCCCGCAGGAACGGCGGCAGGCCGGCCAGATCCTCCTCGCCCTGCAGCGGCAGGGTGAAGCTGCTCTCGTCGGCCAGGAGGTTCTGGCTGAACGTGGTCCCGAGCTCCGACATACGCGCCGCGATCTCGGCGATGCGGGCCTTGTCCTCGGGCCCGAGATCCGCCCCCGACCGGCGGAAGCGGATCCGGTACCGGTCGAGGACCCGGCGCTGCTCCGCGCTCAGGCGCTCGGCGTCGATCGCCGAGATCCGGGCCCAGAGCTCGGGGTTCAGGTAGATGGCGCTGCCGTGCCGGGCGAGCTTCGGCCCGATCTCCCGCTCGATGGCCTGCAACTCGGGGTTCGTGTGGCTGCCTGTCAGGTTGTAGAACACACCGGCGACGCGCTCGAGGGCGAGGCCGGCCCGCTCCATCGCCTCGACGGTGTTGCCGAAGGTGGCGGTAGCGGACTCACTCGCGATGGCGCGGATCTCGGAATCGTGCGCCGCCAGGGCGGCGTCGAACGCGGGCCGGTAGTGCTCCGGCCGGATCCGCTCGAACGGCGGGAGGCCGTGCGGGGTGCTCCACTGCGCCTCGCGGAAGGGATTGTCCGGCGGCAGGCTCGGGAGCCCGGCATCAGCTGCGTCCGACATGCAGTCCTCGATCTCGACGTCCACGCGACGGCGCGATCGTCCGCGCCGCAGGTGCGCCGACATGGGGTGTGCCGGCGCGATCCGGAAGACAGTGGTCCGATCGGCGCGGCCGTCAACCGGGTCCGGGCGATCCGAATGGCGTCTCGCCCGTTGTAGAGGCCAACGCCCACGCTTCGAGGCCCCATGCCGGGACGCAGCCTGTCGATCCTCCGATCCGCGACGCTCCTGGCGGGCGGCGCCCTCGCCGCGGGGCTCGCCCTCTCCGCCACGCCGGTCGGCGCCGTCGAGACGCCGGCGGCCACGGTGCCGACGCCCCCGCCCCTGCCGCCGGAGCGCCCAGAGGCGCTGAAGCCGCCCGTCGCCGAGCCGGCGCCACCGACGCCGCCGGCGCGGCCGCCCGAGCTGAAACCTGCCGCGGCTGAGCCGAGCAGGGAGCCGTCGAGGGAGACCGGCCGGGACAAGCCGACAGAGTCGGCGCAGGAGACCGCGAAGGAGACCGCGAAGGAGACCGCGAAGCCCGATATCCCCGCACCGCCGCCGGCGCCGCCCGCGCGGCCGCCGGAGCTGTCGGGCGCCGCAGCCCTGGCGCTCAAGGTGACACCGCCGGACGATTCCGCCTGCCGGACACGCCTCAAGCGCCTCGGGGTCGAGTTCGAGCCGCTGCCGCCGATCTCCGAAGGCCAGTGCACCGCGCCGCTGCCGCTCAAGGTGACGAAGCTCGCCGACGGCGTGACGCTGCCGCAGGGCGCCACGCTGACCTGCCGAACCGCCGAGGCGCTGGCTCGCTGGGTCACGGAGGTTCAGATCGAGGCCGATCGAACGCTGAAGCATCCGCTGACCGCGCTCGAACTCGGCGGTTCCTATGTCTGCCGGGGACAGAACCACGACGTCGACGCCAAGCTCAGCGAGCACGCCTTCGCCAACGCCGCCGACATCATGGGCTTCGCCTTCGCCGGACGCGCGAGTATCCCCGTCAAGGCGATGCCGGACGGTTCCGAGGAGGCGCAGTTCCTCGGCGCGGTGCGCGCCAAGGCCTGCGGCTTCTTCCGCACCGTCCTCGGCCCGGGCTCGAACGCCGCCCACGCCAACCATTTCCACCTCGACGAGCGCGAGCGCAATGGCGGTCACCGCCTGTGCCAGTAGAACCGGGTGGAACGTTCCCGCAGGTCCGGCATTTCTCGGCTCGGGAGCGCGTCCGCTCCCCGGAATGACGACGGCGATGATCCCGAAACCCTGGCGGCCGGTCTGCGTGGCCCTCCTGGCGAGTTGTCTGGCCGCGCACGGCGCGGCCGCCCGGACCGGGAAGGGCCGGAAGGCCGAGACGGCCCAGCCGCCGGCGCTGACCGCCGAGGCGGTGAACGCCGCGACCCTGGCGCAGCCGGGCGCCGGGAAGACCGAGGGCACGAAGTCTGAGAAGGCGCGTCGGGCCAAGTCGTCGGACGACAAGCCCGATCCGCTAATCGTCAAGGCCCAGGTGCTGCTCGATCGCGCGCGCTTCTATCCCGGAGCGATCGACGGCCGGAAGGGCGACAATTACCGTCACGCCCTCTCGGCCTTCGCGGTGGCCCAGGGGCTTCCCGCCGGCGAGACCCTGACGCCCGAGATCTGGGACAAGCTCCAGGCGACCAGCGACAAGCCCGCCGTCACCGACTACACGCTCTCCGAGGCCGACGCCGCGGGCCCCTACGTCGAGCGGATCCCGCCCAAGATGGAGGAGCAGGCCGAGCTCAAGTCGCTGGGCTACACCAATCCCCGCGAGATGCTGGCCGAGCGCTTCCACATGAGCCGCGACCTCGTCAGCGCGCTCAATCCCGGCAAGCCCCTCGACAAGGCCGGCACGACCATCGCGGTCGCGGCGGTGGACCCGATGGGCACGGACAAGCCGAAGGGCAAGGATCTGCCCCAGGAGCCGAAGGTCGAACGCATCGAGGTCGACAAGTCGAGCCTCGACGTCCGCGCCTACGGCGCCGACGGGAAGCTCGTGGCCTATTACCCCGCGTCGATCGGCAGTGCCGAGAAGCCGGCCCCGAGCGGCGAGACCAAGGTGAAGGGCGTCGCGTTCGACCCGGACTACACCTACAACCCGAAATACGCGTTCAAGGGCGTGAAGGCGCAGCACAAATTCACCATCCAGTCGGGGCCCAACAACCCGGTCGGCCTGGTCTGGATCGACCTGGCGATTCCGAGCTACGGGATCCACGGGACGCCCGAGCCCGAGAAGGTCGGGAAGACGGAGTCCCACGGCTGCATCCGCCTGACCAACTGGAACGCCCGCGACCTCGCCGCGCATGTGACACGGGGCGCCACGGTCACGTTCAAGGACGATTGAGCGGCAGCGCGGCGACACTCGCATACGCCCGCGCGAACCCGCCCGCACAAAAATGTATCATCGGTTAACATAGCGCCCGGTCTGGGTGTCGGAACGGGCCGGGAACGCTTGACACATTGCGCATTACGGGCGACGCCTCAGGTTGTCTCGCGGGCTGACCCTCGGGCCGCGTTCACCCGTCCGGACGCTGCTCACGCGGTGCGCAAGGCGTGACCAGCCGCATGGCAAGATCCCCGGCGACGGGGGCATTCGAAGGGAAGACGGCCCGGCGTGATTGCTGACCCCAACGACGACGTCCTCAACGGCGTCCGTGTTCTCGTCGTCGAGGACGAGGCCGCGATCTCGATGCTGCTGGAGGACATGCTCCTCGATTTCGGCTGCGCCGTGGTCGGGCCGGCCGCGCGGCTGTCCTCCGCGCTGGAGATGGCGTCGCAGGAAGCGTTCGAGGTCGCCATTCTCGACGTGAACGTGGCGGGTGAGCCGATCTACCCGGTGGCCGAGGCCATCGCCAAGCGCGACCTGCCTCTGGTCTTCTCGACCGGTTACGGCGGTGCCGGCATCCGCGAGCCGTTCCGCGACAGGCCCGTCGTCCAGAAGCCGTTCAGCCAGGCCGACCTGAAGCGGACCCTGATCGGAGCGATCCGCGCCGCCCGGGACTGAGACCCGGCGCGTCGGCTCCGCCGGCCTCGGGCCGCCCGTCAGAGACCCTCGATGGTGAAGACCCGCTCGACATGGGCGGGCCAGGTGCGGGATCCGACGAACACGGCGTCGGCCCGGAACGTCGACCCGGCACACCACGCATTGCGTCCGATCCAGGCGCGGACCGCGCGGGAGAACCGCCGCCGCTTGGCAGCGTCGATCGCTTCCCGGGCATCGTCGCGGCGCGCCCGAGCCTTCACCTCCACGAACACGACGGTCTTCCAGCGCCGGACGACGAGATCGATCTCGCCGCCCGCGACGCTCACGCGCCGGCCGATCGGCCAGTACCCCTTGAGCATCAGCGCGGCGAGCGCCAGCCACTCGGCGCGGTGGCCGAGCCGGTAGGCGGCGCGGCGCCGGCCGGCCCGGTCCGGCAGGGCCCCGGTCATCCCTGGTCCCGCGCCAGCGCCAGCGCGCGGGTGTAGACGAGGCGCCGCGGCTGACCGGTCTCGTCGGACACGAGGCTGGCGGCATCCTTGATCGAATGCCGCTCCAGCGCCGCCAGGATCAGGGCGTCGAGGGCGGCATCCGAATCCGCGCTGCGCTCCGGCGCCGTCGCCGCACCGATGATCACCACGATCTCCCCCTTCGGCGGTCCCTCCTGGGCGAAGCGCGCGCTCAGGCTGCCCAACGTATCGCGCCGGATGGTTTCGTAGAGCTTGGTCAGCTCGCGGGTCACGGCCGCCGGCCGCTCCGGACCGAGCACCGCGGCGGCGTCGGCCAGCATGTCGGGCAGGCGATGCGGCGACTCGAACAGGACCAGGGTGCCGGGAACCTGGATCAGCGCCTCTAGGCGGTTGCGCCGCGCTCCGGCCTTCTGCGGCAGGAAGCCCTCGAAGAAGAACCGGTCGGTCGGCAGGCCGGCCGCGACCAGCGCGGTCATCACCGCGGACGGCCCCGGGACGGGCGTGATGGCGATCCCGGCCTCGATGGCGGCCTGGACCAGCTTGTAGCCGGGATCCGAGACGAGCGGCGTCCCGGCATCAGAGACCAGCGCCAGGGCCTCGCCGGCGGTGAGCCGCGCCACCATCCGCTCGCGCACCGCGTCGTTTGAATGCTCGTGATAGGCGAGCAGCGGCGTCGTGATCCCGTAATGCGCCAGCAGGTTCCGGGTGACGCGGGTGTCCTCGGCCAGGACTGCGTCGGCGGCCGCCAGCGTCGCCAGCGCCCGGATGGTGATGTCGCGCAGGTTCCCGATCGGCGTCGCCACGATGTGCAGGCCCGGCGACAGGGGTTCGGTCTCGCTCGCGAGGCCGAAGGCCGTGAAGGTCGTGCTGCGCGGGCGGTCGGGGGCGAGCTTCGGGGACGGAGCTCGGGTCGGGGCGGCGGGCCCCGGGTCGTCGAATCTGCGGGTCATCACCGGCGATCTTGCCACACTGGTCGCCTCTCGTCGCGGCGAGGCCGCGTGGCCGGGGGGCAAGTCCCCGCCGCCGCGTTTACATTTGAGTATCCGCCGGTCAGGCTGCGGAGCCTGCCCGAAGGAGTACGCGCCATGGCGCGCCCGACAAGCGCGCGGGACCGTCTCGTGCGTGTCACCGCCCAGACCGCCGCGCTCTGCGCGATCCTGCTCACGCTCGGCGGTTGCGTCGGCAGCGACCTCGCGCGACGCGTGACCGGGCCGCAGGCCGAGCTGTCACCGCCGGCCGCCGTGCCGGATGCACCGGGCACCGCGCCCGCGGCGCCGATGCCGGCCGCGGGCGGCAGCGGGCGCATCGGGGCGGGCTCGGTGAAGGTCGCCCTGGTGCTGCCGCTGACCGGCCAGGGATCGACCGTGGGGGCCGCCATGCGCAACGCCGCGCAGCTCGCCTACGACGAGGCCCAGCAGCCCGACCTGACGCTCATCGTCGAGGACGACCGGGGCAGTCCGGACGGCGCCCGGGAGGCGACCCAGGAGGCGCTGCGGCAGGGCGCCGAGATCGTCCTCGGCCCGCTCTTCGCCGGCAGCGTCCAGGCCGCCGCGGCCGTCGCCAGGACCGCCGGCAAGCCGGTGATCGGCTTCTCCACGGACGCGACCGTGGCGAACCAGGGCGTCTACCTGCTGAGCTTCCTGCCGCAGCCGGAGGTGGACCGCGTGGTCGAGGACGCGGTCGCGGGCGGAAAGAGGTCCTTCGCGGCGCTGATCCCCGAGACCGCCTACGGCAACGCCGTCGAGGCGGCGTTCCGGGAGGTCGTCGCCCGCAAGGGCGCGCGCGTCGCCGCCGTGGAGCGATACCCGGCCGGCGCGCCCGGCCCGGCGGTCGAGCGGCTCGCGCGGGTGATCGCCGGGCCCGGTGCCACCGCCGACGCGCTGTTCATCCCCGAGACCGCGGACGCGATGCCCGCCGTGGCGGCCGCGCTGACGAAGGCGGGCTTCTCGCCGGCACGGGTGCGCCCCCTCGGCACCGCCCTCTGGAACGAGCCGTCACTGTTCGCGCTGCCGGCCCTCCAGGGTGGCCGCTTCGCCGCGCCGGACCGCGTCGGCTTCTCGAATTTCAGCGCGCGCTACCAGGCTCGGTTCGGCGCCGTCCCGCCGCGGGTGGCCTCGCTCGCCTACGACGCGGTGCTGCTCGCCGCGGCCCTGTCGCGGCGCTACGGCTCGCAGCGCTTCGCCGAGAGCACCCTGACCAACGGCCTGGGCTTCGCCGGCGTCGACGGGACGTTCCGGTTCCGGCCGGACGGTCAGAGCGAGCGGTCCCTCGCGGTCTACGAGATCCGCAACAACGCCGCGACGCCCGTCAGCCCGGCGCCCCGGGTTCTCGCCAAGCCGGCGATCTGATCAGGCGGCGAGCTCGGCGACCAGGGCGTTGAGCACCGGCGCCCCCCGCGCCGTGGCGGCGATGCGGCCGCCCGGCAGCCGCTCGAGCAGGCCGTCCCCGATCAGCATGCCGATGCGGTTGCCGTTCAGGGGCCGGCCCTTGAGCGCCGCGTAGCGGTCGGGATCGATCCCCTCGCGCAGGCGCAGGCCCATCACCAGGAACTCGTCGGCCTGGTCGGCGGCCGAGAGGCTCTCGGTCTCGACGATCCCGTGGCCCTCGGCCTCGACGCGGGCGAGCCACGCCTCGGGCGACCGCTCCGTCACGGTTCCAACGCGACCCTGTCCCGTCACGAGCCGTCCGTGGGCGCCCGGACCGATGCCGGCATACTCGCCGTAGCGCCAGTAGAGCAGGTTGTGCCGCGATTCCGCCCCGGGCCGCGCGTGGTTCGAGATCTCGTAGGCCGGGAGGCCGGCCTTAGCGCAGAGCTCCTGGGTGACGTCGTAGAGGGCGCGACCGACCTCATCGTCCGGCGTCACCAGCTTGCCGGCGGCGGCGAGCCCGTGGAACGGCGTCCCGGGCTCGATGGTGAGCTGGTAGAGCGAGAGGTGCTCGGCGGCCCGCGCGAGCGCGTCGCTAAGCTCCGCCCGCCACAGGTCCGGCGTCTGTCCGGGCCGCGCGTAGATCAGGTCGAAGGAGGTCCGCGCGAAGGCCGACTGCGCCAGCGCGATCGCGCCGAGCGCCTGCGCGGTGTCGTGCAGGCGCCCGAGGGTCCGCAGCGAGGCGTCGTCGAGGGCCTGGATCCCGAGCGACACCCGGTTGACCCCGGCGGCGCGGTAGCCGTGGAAGCGGCCCGCCTCGACGCTCGACGGGTTGGCCTCGAGGGTTACCTCCGCGTCCGGCGCGACCGCCCAATGCTCCGCCACCGCGTCGAGCAGGCCGGCCACGGTCGCGGGCTGCATCAGCGAGGGCGTGCCGCCGCCGAGGAAGATGCTGGTCACGGTCCGGCCCGGCGTGCGGGCGGCGGTGTGGGCGATCTCGGCGCGGAAGGCCGCCACGAAGCGCGGCTCGTCCACGCCCGCGTGGCGGACGTGGCTGTTGAAGTCGCAGTACGGGCACTTCGCGGCGCAGAAGGGCCAGTGCAGGTAGATCCCGAAGCCCGCGTCGCGGGTCGGATGGTCCGGGCCGATCGATGACATGATGGCGGGCATGTGAGCGCCCGCGCGCCGTTTGGCAATCAGGCGCCGGGCGCGAGGCAGGCGCGGCTCAGCTCGACGAAGGCCCGCGCCCGGTGCGACAGGCCCCGCCCCTGCTGCCAGTCGACCCCGTGCTTCTCCTCGGCGCTCATCTCGCCGAAGGTGCGGTCGTGGCCGTCCGGCCGGAAGATCGGGTCGTAGCCGAAGCCTGCGGAGCCCTTCGCGGCGACGAGGTCGCCGAAGACCCGTCCCTCGAACAGCTCGGTGTGCCCGTCCGGCCAAGCCAGCACGAGGGCGGACACGAAGTGCGCCCGGCGCTCGGCGGCCCCGCGCCGGTCGAGTTCGGCGAAGATCCGCGCCATCGCGCCGGTGAAGTCCTTGGTCGCGCCGGCCCAGCGGGCCGAGAAGATGCCCGGCGCGCCGTCCAGGGCGTCGACGCACAGGCCGGAATCGTCCGCGAAGGCCGGCAGCCCGGTGGCGTCGGCCGCCGCCCGCGCCTTGATCGCCGCGTTCTCGGCGAACATCGTGCCGGTCTCGTCGGGCTCGGGCAGGCCGAGCTCGCCCGCCGACACCGCCTCGATCCCGAACGGCGCGAGCAGGTCGCGCATCTCGGCGAGCTTGCCGGCATTGTGCGTGGCGATGACCACCTTCCCGGTCAGACGGCGGCTCACGCGAGGGCCTCCTTCTGCAGGGCGACCAGCCGCTCGGTGCCGGCGCGGGCGAGGCCGAGGAGCTCGAGAAGCTGCTCCTGCGTGAAGGGCTCCATCTCGGCGGTGCCCTGCACCTCGACGATGCCGCCCCGGCCGGTGAGGACGAAGTTGGCGTCGGTCTCGGCCGCCGAATCCTCGGCGTAGTCGAGGTCGAGGACCGGCATGCCCTTGTAGAGGCCGCACGAGACGGCGGCGACGTGGTCGCGCAGCGGGTCGACGGAGATGATCGAGCGGGTCCGCATCCAGGCGAAGCAGTCGTGCAGCGCCACCCAGGCGCCCGTGATCGCGGCGGTGCGGGTGCCGCCGTCGGCCTGGATCACGTCGCAATCGATCGTGATCTGGCGCTCGCCCATGGCCGGGAGGTTGGTGACGGCGCGCAGCGACCGGCCGATCAGCCGCTGGATCTCCTGCGTCCGCCCCGAAGGCTTCCCGGAACCGACCTCGCGGCGGGTGCGTTCGTGCGTCGCACGCGGCAGCATGGCGTACTCGGCCGTGACCCAGCCCTTGCCGGAACCGCGCAGCCACGGCGGCGCGCGCTCTTCCAGCGACGCGGTGCAGAGCACCCGGGTGTTGCCGAAGCTGACGAGGCAGGAGCCCTCGGCGTAGCGCGAGACCGCGCGCTCCAGGCTCACGGGCCGCAACTCGTCGGCGGCACGCTTGGAAGGCCGCATCGCGGGCCCCTTCTGTCGAGAGTGTCGAGGGCCGGGCTCTTAGGCCGCCGCGCCACCGCGGGCAAGCATCGCCGTACGGATTGATCCGCGCGGGACGGTTGGACATGATCGGACCACAGGATGACCCCGTGACACACCCCAGTTCCAACTTCTCGAACGGCCAAGCGATGCAGGCGCTCGCCGCCCTCAACGAGCGTGCCCGGGAGATCTTCCGGCAGATCGTGGAGAGCTACCTCACGACCGGCGAGCCGGTCGGTTCCCGGAATCTCGCGCGCATCCTCCCGATGGCGCTGTCGCCGGCCTCGATCCGCAACGTCATGGCGGATCTGGAGCATTCCGGACTCATCTTCGCGCCGCACACCTCCGCCGGCCGCCTGCCGACGGAGCTCGGCCTGCGCTTCTTCGTGGACGCGATGCTCGAGCTCGGCGACGTCAGCCAGGACGAGCAGGCGCGCATCGAGGCGCAGATGCGCGCCGCCGCCTCGGGTCACACCTTCGACTCGGCCCTGGCCGAAGCCTCGACCATGCTGTCCGGCGTCTCCCGGGGCGCCGGGGTCGTCCTGACCACCAAGGCGAACGTCAACCTGAAGCACATCGAGTTCGTGCGCCTCGATCCCGCCCGCGCCCTCGTCATCCTCGTCTCGGACGACGGCTCGGTGGAGAACCGCCTCGTGGACCTGCCGGCGGGCCTGCCGGCCGGGGCCCTCCAAGAGGCGACGAACTTCCTCAACGCGCGCCTGCAGGGCCGCACCCTCGGCACGCTGCGCGCCGAGATCGAGGCCGGCCGCAAGGCGATGAAGCGGGAGCTCGACGCGATCACCGAGCGCCTCGTCGATGCCGGGCTCGCCACGCCGGTCGGCCCCACGGAGGCCCGCCAGCTGATCGTGCGCGGGCAGGCGAACCTGCTCGACGACCTGCGCGCGGTCGAGGATCTCGAGCGGATCCGCCTTCTGTTCAACGATCTGGAGACCCAGAAGGACGTGATCGACCTCCTGTCCCGCGCCGAGGGCGGCGAGGGCGTGCGGATCTTCATCGGCTCGGAGAACAAGCTGTTCTCGCTCTCCGGATCCTCGCTGATCGCGGCGCCGTTCCGCGACGGCTCGCAGAAGATCGTGGGCGTCGTCGGCGTGATCGGTCCGACCCGGCTGAACTACGCGCGGATCGTGCCGATGGTCGACTACACGGCGCGCGTGGTGTCGAAACTCCTGGACGGCGGACGGTAGAGGGCACCGGGCAGAGGATCCGCCCGGCCCACCGATCTTCCTGTGATTGCCCGCTCAGGCCGGGATCACGTCCACGATCTCGTAGGTGTCGGGATCGATGATCACGATGTCGTCGCGGACCAGGACGAAGTCGTAGCCCTCGTATTCCGGCACCAGCTCGATGATCGCCGGCGGCAGCCTGTGGAGCCTGACCGAGCGGGGGATCGCGGTGCCGATCGCCAAGCCGAAAGCCACGTCCCGGAGCGGCGAGACGCCCAGACGCGTGATCGAGCTGCGGAACTCGGTCCGCTGACGGGTGTCGAGGCGGCCGACAGCGCCGCGGACGGCGCCGCGGTCGCGGGCACCGGCACGGCCGTCCCGTTCGCCGGCCGGACCGCGACCGCCGCGCTCGGGACCGGCCGCGTCGCGGTTGCCCCGCTCGGGTCCGGCACCCGGCTCGCGGCCACCCCGATCGCCGGCACCGCGTTCACCCGCACCGCGTTCACCCGCACCGCGTTCACCCGCACCGCGTTCGCCCGCACCGCGTTCGCCCGCACCGCGTTCGCCCGCACCTGGATTCGCGGCCGCGCCGCCCCGGTCCGCCGGTCCGTTGCGCTCGGCCGCGCCGCCCGGGCGACCCGGTCCCTCGGCGCCGCGCGGCCCACCCTCGGCACCGCCGGGACCGCGCACCGCCCCGCCTTCGGGCGCGCCGCCCCGCATCCCGCCGCCGGCGCCGCCAGCAGGGCCGCCGGCCGGGCCGCCGCCGGACGGACCCGCGCCCGCGCCGGCCCCACCACCCGGACCGCCGGCGCCGCCGCCCGCACCACCGGGTCCGGCCCCGCCGCCGCCCGGTCCGCCCTGCGCGAACGCCGTCGCCGCTCCGGCGACGACGATGGCGGCCGCGACCGCGTCTCTCAGAACTCGCTTCATGGCTTCTTCCTCCTGTGGTGGTCGGAACGCCATCGACGCCCACGCCGGCCCGCAACGGGGCCCCGGGCCGAACCGTTCCCTCCCGCGGCACCGTGGACGCGCGGCCGGTGACACCGCCCTGCGCTGTCCTCGGCTAAGTCGGATCACGGTCTTGCGATCAGGCGCGTCACCTGTAACGTCGCGCCGCACCAAGAAGAGACCGGCCTCGGCCGGCACCAAGATTGATCGACGGAGACGCCATGTCCGCCTCGCGCGACGATACGATCGGTATCGCACCGAGCGACCTCGATGATGCCGCGGACCGCAAGCGCCGGATCTGGGCGATCGTCGGCTCGTCGTCGGGCAATCTCGTCGAGTGGTACGATTTCTACTGCTACGCGTTCTTCGCGCTCTATTTCGCGCCGGCCTTCTTCCCGAAGGGCGATTCGACCAGTCAGCTCCTGCAGACCGCCGGCATCTTCGCGGTGGGCTTCTTCATGCGGCCGATCGGCGGCTGGCTGTTCGGGCGCATCGCCGACCGCGTCGGCCGTCGGACCTCGATGGTCATCTCGGTGCTGATGATGTGCTTCGGCTCGCTGCTGATCGGCATCCTGCCGACCTACGAGCATGTCGGCACGCTGGCGCCCGTGCTGCTGCTGCTCGCGCGCATGCTCCAGGGCCTGTCGGTCGGCGGCGAGTACGGCACCTCGGCGACCTACATGAGCGAGGTGGCGATCAAGGGGCGGCGCGGCTTCTTCGCCTCGTTCCAGTACGTGACGCTGATCGGCGGCCAGCTCCTCGCCTCGCTGGTCCTGGTGCTGCTGCAGACGGTGATGACCGGTCCGGAACTCACCGCCTGGGGCTGGCGCATCCCGTTCTTCATCGGCGCCGCGCTGGCGGTCGTCGCGCTCTATCTCCGGCGCTCCCTGGCCGAGACGAAGGACAGCAGCGACAAGGAGACCGCCGGCACCTTCGCCGCGCTGGCCAAGCACTGGCGGGCGTTCCTGGTCGTGGTCGCCTACACGGCCGGCGGCTCCCTGAGCTTCTACACGTTCACGACGTACATGCAGAAGTACCTCGTCAACACCGCCGGCATGCCGAAGACCTCGGCGTCGCAGACGATGACGGTTGTGCTGTTCGTCTACATGATTATCCAGCCGATCTTCGGCGCGCTCTCCGACAAGATCGGCCGCAAGGCGAACATGCTGCTCTACAGCGGCCTCGGCACGCTCATGGTGGTGCCGCTGATGACGGCCCTCGGCACCAACAAGGACCCCTACCTCGCCTTCGCGCTGATCACCCTCGGGCTCGCCGTGGTGTCGTTCTACACGGGCATCAGCGGCATCGTGAAAGCCGAGCTGTTCCCCACCAACGTCCGGGCGCTCGGGGTCGGCCTCTCCTACGCGATCGCCAACGCCACCTTCGGCGGCACCGCCGAGTTCGTCGCCCTGTGGTTCAAGGACGCCGGCATGGAGAGCACGTTCTTCTGGTACGTGACCGTCCTGATGGCGATCGCCTTCGTGGCCTCGCTGATCATGCCGAACCCCAAGGTCCACGGCTATCTCGACGGCGCGGGCACCGTCGAGGAGGCGCTGGGGAAGAAGCCGCGCCTCGCCCACGCCTGATCGGCCGCCCGGCTGGACCGGGCCGGACTTTCAAGCTGATATGCCTCCCGCCGGGCGCGCCAGACGCCCGCGGGAGGACGCCATGTCGAGGAACGCCGCCGCCGGGGCGCTGGCCCTGCTCTGTCTCGCCATTGCATCCCCGTCCGGGGCCGCCGAGCCGGGTGCCGCCGACGGGCCGTTCAGGCCGACGCAGCCCGCGGGCTACTTCTTTGTCGGCGGCCGCTACGCCACCGCGGGCGGCAAGACGACGGCGTCCGGCCAGATGTTCGTGGAGTACCGCGTTCCGGAGCGGGTGACGCAGCCCTACCCGATCGTCCTGGTGCACGGCACCGCCCAGACCGGGACCAACTTCCTCGGGACGCCCGACGGCCGGCCGGGCTGGGCCGACCGCTTCGCCGCGCAGGGCTTCGCGGTCTACGTCGTCGACCAAGTCGGTCGCGGCCGCTCGGGCGGCGACCCGGACACCTACGGCCCCTACGCCCGCCTGCCCGCCGAGGATCTGGAGACGGTGTTCACCGGGCAGGAGCGGTCCGCGCTCTACCCGCAGGCGAAGCTCCACACGCAGTGGCCGGGCGGCGCCGGGATCCGCGGCAACGCCGCCTTCGATCAGTTCTACCTCTCCCAGGTGCCCTACATCGCCAGCGCGCTGCGGAGCGAGGAGCTGGTCGACCCGGCGCTGATCGCCCTGCTGGAGAAGATCGGCCCGGCGATCCTGCTGACGCACTCGCAGGCGGGCGTCTTCGGCTGGGCGGTCTCCGATCAGCGGCCCGACCTCGTGAAGGCGCACGTCGCCGTCGAGCCGAACGGGCCGACCTTCTACGACATCCGCTTCAAGGGCGGCGCGGACTGGTACGAGCGCGTCGGCGAGGCCCGGGCGCGGCCCTACGGCATCACCCGGGTGCCGCTGCACTTCGAGCCGCCGGTGAGCGGCCCGGCGGACCTGACGGTGGTCCAGGCGGAGAGCGCCGCCGCGCCCGACCGGATCCGCTGCTGGCTCCAGGCCGAGCCCGCGCGCCAACTGCCGAACCTCGCCCGGGTGCCGGCGGTGATCGTGACCGCCGAGGCGTCGTTCCGGGCGACGATGGACGATTGCACGGCGGCCTTCCTGACTCAGGCGGGCGCGAAGCCGGACCGGCTGGCGCTCGCCGAGCACGGCATCCGCGGAAACGGCCACATGATGATGCTGGAATCGAACAGCGACGCCGTGGCGGACGCGATCGCCGGGTGGATCCGGAACCGGGTCCAGGGCCCGGTCCAGGGCCAAGTCGAAGCGCCGGCCCGGCCTTAACCCGCCGCTTACCCTGTCGGGCGAGGGTGCCCCCGTCATCCGACGAGGGACTGCATGACCGACATGACCGACACCGTGGGCGTCGCGGGCGACCGCATCCGCTCGATCATCGAGCGCGTGGAACGGCTGGAGGAGGAGATCAAGGACCTGATGGAGGCCAAGAAGGAGGTCTTCGCCGAGGCCAAGGGCGAGGGTCTCGACGTGAAGGTGCTCAAGGAGATCCTGAAGATCCGCAAGCAGGACAAGGACGAGCGCGACGAGCAGGAAACGCTGCTCGACGTCTACCTGCGCGCCATGGACGCGCCGTCGCCGGCCCCGATCGCCGCGGCGGCCTGACAGGCTCGACCGGGTGCGGCGCCGGGCGCCGCACCTCCTGTCCCGACCCCGAGGCTACGCCGCGAGATAGGCGGCGATGTTGCGCCGGATCCGCTCCAGGGGCTCCTCGGCCGGGTCCGGCAGGACGAAGCGCTTGCCCGTGATCGTCTCGTAGGCGCGGATGTAGACCGCCGCGGTCTCCAGGACGACCTCGGCGGGGATCTCCGGAATGGCGTCCTTGTACGGGTCGCAGCGGGCGACGACCCAGTTGCGCACGAAGTCCTTGTCGAAGCTCTCCGGGGCCGAACCCGCGGCGAAGCGCTCGGGATAGCTCTGCGCGAACCAGTACCGGCTGCTGTCCGGCGTGTGGATCTCGTCGGCGAGGACGATCCGGCCCTCGGGATCCGTGCCGAACTCGTACTTCGTGTCGGCCAGGATCAGGCCGCGCTCCGCCGCCAGCGCCGTCCCGCGCGCGAACAGCGCCAGGGCCGCCCCCGACACGGTCTCCCACTGCGCGCGCGTCAGCAACCCGCGCTCGAGGATCTCCGCCTCGGTGAGCGGCTCGTCGTGGCCGCCGTCGAACGCCTTGGTGGTCGGCGTGATGATCGCCTCCGGCAGGCGCTGGTTCGGCCGCATCCCGTCGGGGAAGGTGTGGCCGTACATGTCCCGCTCGCCCGCGCGGTAGCGCGTCAGGATCGAGGTCGACGTGGTGCCCGCGAGGTAGCCGCGCACCACCACCTCCACGGGCAGGATCTCCAGGCGCCGGCCGACCACCACGTTGGGATCGGGATAGGCGAGGACGTGGTTCGGGCACAGGTCGGCGGTCTGCTCGAACCAGTAGCGGGCGGTCTGGGTCAGGACCTGGCCCTTGAACGGGATCGCCGCGAGCGCCCGGTCGAAGGCGCTGATCCGATCCGACGTGATGAGGATGCGACGGCCGTCGGGGAGGTCGTAATTGTCCCGGACCTTGCCGCGGTAGTGCCGGGGCAGCTCGGGCAGGGTCGCGTCGCGCAGGACCTGATGCGCGTGCGGGGCGAGATCTGCCGTGTTCATCGGGCTTTCCGTCAGGCTGAACGGCGACCGCGCCGCCGGACTTCTGTGCGCGGACGGGCCGGGAAATTCCAGTCCCGGCCTCACCGAGGGCGCCCGGTGCCGGCCCTCGCCCTGGTCGCGCCCGACCGGGACCCTACACTTACGCGGGGACCAACGACGGTGGACGACCGGCTGCGCGACGCCGAGCGCTTCTGCCGGACGGCCGAGGCGCGATGAACGAGACACCCCAACCGTCGGTCAGAGATCCGTTCCTGCGCCGGATCGAGACCGTGGCCCTGTTCCGGCTGTCCGACGCGGAGCGCGCCGCCCTCGTCGCGCTCCCGCTGCAGGTCGCCCAGTTCGAGCCCAACCAGGACATCATTCGGGAGGGCGACCGGCCGTCCCGGAGCTTCACGCTGCTCAGCGGTATCGCCTGCACCTACAAGTCGACACGCGCGGGCAAGCGGCAGGTGATGAGCTACCACGTGCCCGGGGATGTGCCGGATTTCCAGAGCCTGTTCCTGGAGGTACTCGACATCAACATCGCCACGGTGAGCGCCTGCCGCCTCGGCTTCGTCCAGCACGACGCGGTCCGGGCGATGCTGCGGGCGCACCCGCGCCTCAACGAGGTGTTCTGGCGCGCGACGCTGATGGACGCCGCCCTGGTCCGGGAATGGATGCTCAACACCGGGCGCCGGGAAGCGTATGCGCGGATGGCCCACCTGTTCTGCGAGCTGATGACCCGCCTCGACGCCGTCGGGCTGGCACCCGACCGGACCTGCGACCTGCCGATGACGCAGCCCGAACTCGCGGATGCCCTCGGGATCACGTCGGTCCACGTCAATCGGACGATCCGCGATCTCAAAGCCGCCGGCCTGATCACGCTCCGGGGTCGCCGCCTCACCGTCCACGACTGGGCCGGGCTGCAGGAAGCGGCCGAATTCGATCCGACCTACCTGCACCTGCGCGACGCGGAGACGCGCTGATTGGGACGCGCGGACGCGCGCGACCTGCAGCCGAGTATTGTCAGAAAATCGAGGATCCTGTCGCCGGCTCTACCGATCCGATGGTCGGGGGCTCAGCGGGATGATGGTGCCCAGGGACGGAGTCGAACCGCCGACACTGCGATTTTCAGTCGCATGCTCTACCAACTGAGCTACCTGGGCGTCGTCCGCGCCGGTGCCGGCCTCGGACGTCGCGGGGTATAGTGAGTGCTTGGCGGCCTGTCCAGCCTCGCGTGACATTGACGGGACCGGAAGGCCGAAAAATTCAGCGCTCCGGATCCGGCGGGGGCGGCGGCGCGTCGGGATCGAGCTCCTCGGGGATCGCGTAGCGCTCGTTGAGCCAGCGCCCCAGATCGACGTCGGCGCAGCGCTGGGAGCAGAACGGCTGGAACTCCGGCGCGGACGGTTTCCGGCAGATCGGACAGGGCGGCGGCCGGCGTTCGCGGTTCATGCGAGGGCGCCCCACCCGGCTCGCACAGGATACCCCTCGCCGTCGAGCAGGCTCAGGGTCTCGTAGAGCGGCAGGCCGACCACGCCGCTGTACGAGCCGACCAGCTTGACCACGAAGGCCCCGGCCAGGCCCTGGATCGCGTAGCCGCCGGCTTTGCCGCGCCACTCGCCCGAGGCCACGTAGCCCTGGATGTCCCGGCCCGAGAGCCGCTTGAACCGGACGCGGCTCTCGACGATCCGCTCGCGGCGCCCGCGGGGCGAGAGCACGCAGACCGCCGTGTAGACCCGGTGCTGCCGGCCCGAGAGCAGGCGCAGGCAATCCGCGGCCTCGTCGGGGATCTCGGCCTTCGGCAGGACGCGCCGCCCGACCGCGACGACCGTGTCGGCCGAGAGAAGCCAGGTCGGCGTCGTCGTGTCCTCCAGGTGGAGCGCCGCCTCGGCGGTGGCGAGCTTCGTCCGCGCGAGGCGACGCGCCAGCTCGCGCGGCGGCTCGGCCTTGCGCGGTGTTTCGTCGATCTCGGCGGGCAGGAGCGCCGCCGGCTCGATCCCGATCTGCTGGAGCAGCGCGAGACGGCGGGGCGAAGCGGACGCGAGCACGAGTCGCGCCGTCGGCTCATGCGTCGCGCCGATCGCTTCAGGTTTGGCGTCCATGATGTCCCGTTCGCACAATCGACCGGAGCCGCGCGACCGGAGCCGTGCGCGCCCTGCGCGGCGGCACTTCGTCGGCCGGGACAGGCTCGATGCGCCTGCCTGATAAGGGAAGGGGTCCGGCTTGTGAACTCGAGCGGGTGCCGACGCCCTGGCGAACGCGCGTGGATTCGCCTGGGCGTCCCACGCGGCCCGGTGCGTCCGCGGGCAGCGTTACTCAGGTCTGGCGGCGCCTCGGCGTGACCGAGGGCGCCGACGAATCCAGCTCAGAGCCCGGCGCGAAAGCGTCCGCAAGAACAGCGCAAGATGTCGAGGCGGCACGTAACCCATCGTTAACCACGATCGACGCAGGATGGCGTCACTCCAATGGGATCGTCATCGATGCTGAACGCTGACCCGCTCGTGCCGCGCCCGAAGCTCGTCAATGCGGCTCTGCTCGCCCGCGCCCTCGACGGGCTCCGGCCGCAGGTCGCCTCGCCGGTCGAGATGTGGCAGCGCCTCACCGATCAGTACGTGGTCGACCTCGACGCGGTCGCGGCGCTCCTGCCCGCCGACGAGCCGGAGACGCGCTGGCTTCCCGCCCGCGACTGAGGCCGGCCCGGACGGCACTGCACCTCTCAAGGGACGCGTCGTGCTGCGCTGGCACATGACGTGCTTCAAGTCTTCAGCAACCGGAGGAAGCGACCAGGCAACGACAACGCGGTGGCTCGCACGCCGGAGCACCCCGCGGACCTTTCGATCACTCGAAGCTGAGGTCCGTCATGTCGGAATTGCTCTCCGTTGCCCTCGTCTGTGCCGGCACGCTGCTGGCCCAGGACTGCTCGCGCGACACCGCCCTCGACGTCATCGTCGCGCCGGCGCACACGCCGATGGAATGCCTGATGCACGCCCAGACGATGGCCGCCCAGGCCGGGTTGCCCGGGGGCAGCGACCGGTACCTCAAGGTCGCCTGCGAGCATCGTCGGAGCGAGTCCGACCCGCGCCCGGTCATTCGCCGCGCCTCGTGACGGCGGGGGTGTGCCGGACGATTCGGCACACCCGAATGTGATCGGCGCGGCGCGTGGTGCATCAAAGTCACGTCACGACAATTCTTGTTCGCATCCGCCTATCGGACAGTTGCCGCCCCCGGGAACGGGACCCATCCTGCACGGCCACGCTGATGCAACCCTCACTCCGGCATCCGCCAACGTTGCCGCCCCGATGGCCCGCGTGCCGGGCAGGGCTCAAGCGAGTGCCTGCCCGATGCTGTACGACGCGTTCGATCTGCAGACCGACATGGCCGCCCAGACCCGGGCGTGGGGGCGGCTGCTGAACGACATCTGGTCGCCCTGGGTCGGGTGGGGCGAGCCGGCGACCTGGATGTCCGCCGGGGCCCGGATGATGATGCGCGCCGGCCTGACCTTCGCGCGGCCGCCCTACGGCATCGAGTCGGTGAATGTCGGGAACCGGAGCGTCCCGGTCTCCGAGGAGGCGGTCGAGGTCACGCCCTTCGCCACGCTGCTCCACTTCAAGAAGGACATCCACACCGAGCAGCCCAAGGTGCTGATGGTGGCGCCGATGTCGGGCCACTTCGCCACGCTGCTCCGCGCCACCGTGCGCACGATGCTGCCCGACCACGACGTCTACATCACCGACTGGCACAACGCCCGGGACGTGCCGCTCTCCGACGGGACCTTCGGCTTCGACGACTACGTGAGCCACCTCATCCAGTTCCTGCGGACCATGGGCGAAGGCGCCCACATGGTGGCGGTGTGCCAGCCCGCCGTGCAGGCCCTGGTAGCCGCCGCCGCGATGGCGCAGTCGAAGGACCCGGCCGCCCCGCGCAGCATGACCCTGATGGCCGGACCGGTGGATTGCCGGATCAACCCGACGGGCGTGAACGAGCTCGCGACCTCCAAGCCGATCGAGTGGTTCGAGAAGAACCTGATCGCCACGGTGCCGTCGCGCCACAAGGGGGCCGGCCGCAAGGTCTATCCGGGTTTCGTGCAGGTCTCGGCCTTCATGGCGATGAACGCCAAGCGCCACGTCCAGGGCCACGCCGACCTGTTCTGGCACATGGCCAACGGCGAGCACGACAAGGCCGAGGCGATCGAGTCCTTCTACGACGAGTATTTCGCCGTGCTCGATCTCGCCGCCGATTTCTACCTGGAGACGGTCAAGACCGTGTTCCAGGACCACGCCCTGGCCCGGAACGCGGTGTCGTATCGGGGCGAGCCGATCGACCTGCGCGCGATCCGCCGCACGGCGCTCATGACGGTCGAGGGTGAGCGGGACGACATCTGCGCCGTCGGCCAGACCATGGCGGCCCACGACCTGTGCTCGGACCTCGCCCCGTACATGCGGACCCATCACCTCCAGGCCGGCGTCGGCCATTACGGCGTCTTCGCCGGCCGGCGCTGGGAGTCGCAGATCTACCCGCAGGTGCGGAACTTCATCCAGGCGCACAACTGACCGCGCCCCGGTCGGGTCGGCGTCGCGCCGATTTGACCCGCCGACCTGCGCGGCCCACCATGCTAGGCACGTGTGACGGGGCCCGCCGGGCGCGGCTCCGTGGGCCACTCCTTCGGCGTGAGGCGGAACGGTCGGCGTGATCGGCAGCAACGGCACCGAGAGCAAGACCCGGGTGGGCGGAGCGGACGCTGCGTCCACGCGGCTCGACCGGCTCGTGGCGCAGGCGCGGGCCGCCGCCCTGTGGGAGCAGGCCTGGCCCGTGCTCTGGCGCGGCATCGGCGTCTTCCTGCTCTTCCTGGTCGTCTCCTGGGCGGGCGTCTGGCTCGACCTCACGCCGCTCTGGCGCCAGATCGGCCTCGGCGCCCTCGCCATCCTGCTCGTTGCCGCGCTCCTGCCGCTGATCCACATCGCCCGGCCGGACCGTCGCCTCGCCCTGGCGCGGCTCGACCGCGAGGCCGCCTCCCGCGATCCGAAGCTGCGGCACGGGCCGGCCTCGGCCGCCCAGGACAGCCTCGCCGTCGGCGCCGCCGATCCGGGGAGCCGGCTGCTGTGGGACCTCCACCAGCGCCGCGCCGCGCAGGCGATCTCGGCCCTGCGGGTCGGCCTGCCGCGGCCGGGCATGACCCGGCACGACCCCTTCGCGCTGCGCGCCGGCCTAGTGGTCGCGGCGGTCGCCAGCCTGTTCGTGGCCGGCCCCGAGTGGCGCCAGCGGATCGGCGCCGCCTTCGACTGGCAGGAGCCGGCGGCGCCCGGCCCGAACTTCCGCGTGGACGGCTGGATCGACCCGCCGCTCTACACGCGGCTTCCGCCGCTGCTGATCGCGATGGACGGGAGCGACCAGCACCTGCGCGCGCCGGTCAACGCGCAGCTGATCGTGCGGATCGCCGGCCAGGGCAAGGCCGCGTCCGAGACGACCCCCACGCCGAATGCCGGCCTCGTCCCGGTGCCGGGCCAGGAGGCGCGCGCCGACCTGCGCGAGGAGCGCTACCGCATCGTCGGCGGCGCCGCGCTGACGATCGTCACCCCGGCGGGCAAGCAGCGTCTCACGGTCGACGCGATCCCCGACCGGCCGCCGGAGGTGACCGCCGTGGGCGGCCCCGAGGTGAACGGGCGCGGCACCTTCAACCTGACCTACCGGGCGAAGGACGATTACGGGATCAGCTCGGCCGAGGCGGTGATCGAGCCGCTGAAATCCGCGCGGGCCCTGGTCCCGGTGCCGCAGATCAACCTGGCGCTGCCGGGCGACGCGAGCGGCGACACCGATACCAAGACCCTCGTGGACCTCACCGAGAGCCCGTGGTCCGGCGCGAAGGTGCGCTACCACATCGTCGTCAAGGACGAGGCCGGCCAGGAGGGGCGCACGCCCGACACCGAGATCGTCCTGCCGGCGCGGCCGTTCCGCGAGCCGCTGGCGCGGGCGCTCGCCGAGCAGCGCCGCCGGCTCGTCATCGCGCCCGACACGGATCGCCGCTGGGTCCAGGGGGCGCTGGACGCCCTGCTGGTCGCGCCCGACACGTACACGCCGCAGCCCGCGATCTTCCTCGGCCTGCGGACCGCGACCGAGCGCCTGCGCCGCGCCCGAACGGATGCCGACCTCGTCGCGGTGGCCGACCTCCTCTGGGAGATGGCTCTCAAGATCGAGGACGGCGACCTGTCGGACGCCGAGAAGCAGCTCCGCCAGGCCCAGGACCGGCTGAAGGAGGCGATCGAGCGCAACGCGCCCGACGACGAGATCAAGCGCCTGACGCAGGACCTGAAGCAGGCGCTCGACAAGTTCCTGTCCGAGATGGCGCAGAAGCAGGGCCGCGAGCCCCGCGAGCAGAGCGAGCGCGGCCAGAGCAACGGGCAGACCAAGACCGTCACGCCGGAGGATCTCGACAAGATGATCCAGGACATGGCGGAGGCGATGAAGCGCGGCGACACCGCCGAGGCGCAACGCCTGATGGAGCAGCTGCGCAACATCCTGGAGAATCTCCAGACCGCCGAGCGCGGCGGACGCTCCGATCAGGCGTCCCGCGAGATGCAGAAGCAGATGCGCGATCTCGACGCGATGTCGCGCGAGCAGCAGGGCCTGCGCGACGAGACCTTCAAGGACGGCGAGGAGCAGCGCGACGGCCAGCGCCCGCAGAACCGCGGCCAGCCGCAGCAGGGACAGCGCGGCCAGCAGGGCCAGCGCCAGCAGGGTAAGAAGGGTCAGCAGGGGCAAGGCCAGCAGGGTCAGGGCCAACAGGGCCAGAAGGGTCAGGGGCAGCAGGGCGAGGGCCAGCAGGGCGGCGTCGGCGAGCGCCAGCAGGCGCTCCGGCAGCGGCTGGAGGACCTTCAGAAGCGCATGAAGGAGAACGGCATGCGCGGCGAGCAGGGCCTCTCCGACGCCGAGGACGCCATGCGCGAGGCCGAGAACGCGCTGAAGGACGGCGATTCGGACGGCGCGGTCGACGCGCAGGGCCGCGCCCTCGACGGCCTCAAGCGCGGCGCCGACGGCATGGCCCAGCAGATGCAGGAGATGGCCGAGGGCCAGGGCGAGGGCCAGCAGGAGGGCGGCCAGCAGCCGGGCCAGCAGGGTCAGGCCGGCGCGCGCGACGACGATCCCCTCGGGCGCCCGACCCGCGGCCGCGACATGAGCGACGGGCGGGTCCGCGTCCCCACGGCCGACGAATCCGCGGTCCAGCGCGCCCGGCGCATCATGGAGGAGCTGCGGCGCAAGCTCGGCGACCCGAGTCGCCCCCGCGAGGAACTCGACTATTTCGAGCGCCTGCTCCGCCGCAACTGAGCGCCCGACACCTCAACGACGCGCCGAGCCGCATCGCGGCTTGCGCCCCACCCGGATCCCCGACCGCATGTCGTCCAACACCCTCGTCCTGATCGCCTGCCTCGCCGTCGCCGCGGTCCTGGTCGCGGGCCTCGCCAACATGATGCGCGGCGGCAGCGTGAACCTCTCGCAGAAGCTGATGCGCCTCCGGGTGCTCCTGCAGTTCGTCGCGATCGTGATCATCATGGGCGTCGTCTGGTGGCGCTCGGCGTGACGTCGTCGGGCCGGGTGTGACCGCGCCGCCGCACCGAACACCTTTCGATCCGGTGAAGGATGAATAGGCCGCCCCGCCGCGCGGGCCTCTGCTACGCTCGGTAGAAGCAAATCGCTGCGCCTAACCGGCCGAGCCCGCATGACTGCCCCTTCCCGCCTCCGTCTGTTCGGCCTTCTGACCGGGGCGGCGATTCTGCCGGCTTCGGCCGCCGACCTCGCGCCGCCGCCGCCCGCCGCCTACGCGACCCCCGTCCAGCCGCTCAGCATCGTGTCGGAGATCCGGATCGGCGGCTCGGTGCAGGATCCCGGGAGCGCCGAGGGCAAGCTCCCCGGCTTCAGCAAGGCGAACGTCAACGGCGAGATCCTGTTCGCCAAGCCGCGCATCAGCGACGATCCGTTCTGGCAGGCCTTCGTGCCGCGGCCGACCGTCGGCGGCAGCTACAACACCGGCGGCCGGACCAGCTACGCCTATCTCGGCGCGACCTGGACGCTCGAGATCTTCCCCGAGACCTTCAACCGCCGCGTGTTCCTCGACGGGTTCTTCGGCGGCGTGGCCCATAACGGCTGGACCGGCCCGAAGGCCGAGACGCCCTACGGCTTCAACACCCTCGGCTGCTCGCCGATGTTCCGCGAGGCGGCCGCCCTGGGCTTCCGCCTGACGGAGCACTGGAGCATCATGGCGACGGTCGAGCACATGTCGAATGCCGGGCTCTGCGCCAACAACCGCGGCCTGACCAATTTCGGCGGCAAGATCGGCTACACGTTCTGAGGCACGCCACCCCGTGGTCAAGCTCAACCGCATCTACACGAGGACCGGCGACAAGGGGACGACCGCGCTAGCGGACGGGCAGCGGCGCTCGAAGGCGGACCTGCGGGTCGAGACCTACGGCACCGTCGATGAGACCAATGCCTGCATCGGCATGGCGCGCCTGCACACGCAGGGCCCCCTCGACGGGATGCTGGGGGCGATCCAGAACGACCTGTTCGACCTCGGCGCCGACCTCGCGACGCCGCCGACCCCCGAGCCCCTCCCCTACGAGCCGCTGCGGATCGTGGCGAGCCAGGTCGACCGGCTGGAGCGCGACATCGACGCGCTCAACGCCGCGATCCCGCCGCTGAAATCCTTCGTGCTGCCCGGCGGCTCGCCGGCTGCCGCGGCCCTGCACCTCGCCCGGACCGTCTGCCGGCGCGCCGAGCGGCTCGCGGTGAGCCTCGCGGCGCGGGAGGACGAGACGGTCTCGTCCGAGGCGCTGCGCTACCTCAACCGCCTGTCGGACTTCCTGTTCGTGGCGAGCCGGGCGGCGAACGGCGACGGGGCCGACGACGTGCTCTGGGTGCCCGGCGCCAATCGCTGAGCCGGCATCGCGGTTTTCGCGGGGCCGCCACGGCGCCGCGTTGACAAGGCGGAAATGTGGCCGTTACGGTCCGGCGCCTTGCGTGCCCCGGCCACGCTGCGCCTCGCGCGCCCGTGGGAGTGGCCTGCACGACGACAAGAATCCTCCGGGGAAGGATCGTGACCGCCATGAAGGTGCTGGTGCCCGTCAAGCGGGTGGTGGACTACAACGTCAAGATTCGCGTGAAGGCCGACGGCTCCGGCGTCGAGCTCGCCAACGTCAAGATGTCCATGAACCCCTTCGACGAGATCGCCGTCGAGGAGGCGATCCGCCTGAAGGAGAAGGGCAAGGTCACCGAGATCGTGGCCGTGTCGATCGGCCCGCAGCAGGCGCAGGAGACGCTGCGCACGGCACTCGCCATGGGCGCCGACCGGGCGATCCTGGTGAAGACCGACGTGAACTGCGAGCCGCTCGCCGTCGCGAAGCTCCTGAAGGCCGTCGTCGAGAAGGAGAGGCCGGAGCTCGTCATCCTCGGCAAGCAGGCGATCGACGACGACTCGAACCAGACCGGCCAGATGCTCGCCGCCCTGCTCGGCTGGCCTCAGGGCACCTTCGCGTACAAGATCGAGCCCGGCGAGGGCAGCCTCGACGTCACCCGCGAGGTCGATGGCGGCCTGCAGACCGTGAGCCTCAAGCTGCCGGCCATCGTGACGACGGACCTCCGCCTCAACGAGCCGCGCTACGCATCGCTGCCCAACATCATGAAGGCCAAGAAGAAGCCCCTGGAGGAGCTGGCACCCGACGCGCTCGGCGTCGACGTCACGCCGCGGCTCACGGTGCTGAAGACCGCCGAACCGCCGGGCCGCTCGGCCGGCGTCAAGGTCGCCTCCGCGGCCGAGCTCGTCCAGAAGCTCAAGGTCGAAGCCGGCGTCATCTGATCCGAGGCGGGGCTCCCGGTCGACGGTCGAGCCCCGCGCCACCACCTTCGAGGGCACCAGCAGACCATGACGACACTTCTCTTCGTCGAGCACGGCAACGGCCAGATCAAGGACAGCACGCTGAAGGCGCTCGCCGCCGCCAAGGAGATCGGCGCGCCGGTCCACGCCCTCGTGCTGGGCACCGGCTCCAAGGCCGTGGCCGAGACCGCGGGCAAGCTCGACGGCGTCGAGAAGGTCCTGAACGCCGAGGACGGCGTCTACGACCACGATCTCGCCGAGCCGGTCTCGGCGCTCATCGCCGCCATCGCCGAGCCCTACGACACGATCATCGCCTCGGCCTCGACCACGGGCAAGAACGTGCTGCCGCGCGTGGCCGCCCTGCTCGACGTCGCGCAGGTCTCCGACATCATCAAGGTGGTCTCGCCCGACACGTTCGAGCGGCCGATCTACGCCGGCAACGCCATCCAGACCGTGCAGGCGCCCGCCGGCAAGAAGGTGATCACCGTGCGCACGGCGGCCTTCAAGGCGGCCGAAGAGGGCGGCGCCCCGGCGCCGGTGGAGGCCGTCTCGGCGGCCGCGCCTGAGGCGGGCGGCTCGAGCTTCAAGGGCGAGGAGATCGCCAAGTCCGACCGGCCGGAATTGGCCTCGGCGCGGATCATCGTCTCCGGCGGCCGCTCGCTCGGATCCTCGGACAAGTTCCACGAGCTGATCGAGCCGCTGGCCGACTCGCTGGGCGCCGCCGTCGGCGCCTCGCGCGCCGCCGTGGACGCGGGCTACGCGCCGAACGACTGGCAGGTGGGGCAGACCGGCAAGGTCGTGGCGCCGGACCTCTACGTCGCGGTGGGGATCTCGGGCGCGATCCAGCACCTCGCCGGCATGAAGGACTCGAAGGTCATCGTCGCCATCAACAAGGATGAGGACGCGCCGATCTTCCAGGTGGCCGATTACGGCCTCGTCGGCGACCTGTTCCAGGTCGTTCCCGAGCTGCAATCCGAGATCGGCAAAGCCAAGGGCCAGTAACGGCACCGGATCTGGCAACCCGCGAGCATTGTCGCAGAACGCGGCTTCACGGGTTCCTTCCGGATCGAGGATTGGTCTAGAAGGCAGCAGCGGCGAGACTTCGCGCGGTGCCGTCGCGTCCGTGCCGTCCAGAGAGCTGGGCGGCAGCGCTGCGGCATCCGCCTTGGGGGCACAGGTCGGCACATGCATATGGAGATCAAGCGGGTCGGCATCGTCGGCGCGGGCCAGATGGGCAGCGGCATCGCGCAAGTCTGCGCCACCGCCGGCTTCGAGGTTCTGCTGAACGACCGCGATCCCGCCCGGCTCGAGAACGGGCTGTCGGTGATCGAGGGCAGCCTCGCGCGCCTCGTCTCGAAGGGCACGCTCACCGAAGGCGACAGCGGCGAGGCCCGCTCGCGCATCGTCCCCGCCCGCGACTTCGCTGCCCTCGGCCCGTGCGATCTCGTCATCGAGGCGGCGACCGAGAACGAGGCGACGAAGCGCGAGATCTTCACCACGCTCTGCGGGTCGCTGCGGCCGGAGACCCTCGTGGCGACCAACACGTCGTCGATCTCCATCACCCGGCTGGCGGCGGCGACCGACCGGCCGGAGAAGTTCATCGGCATCCACTTCATGAACCCAGTGCCGGTGATGCAGCTCGTCGAGCTGATCCGCGGCATCGCGACCGAGGACACGACCTACGAGTCGGCCAAGGCGTTCATCGCGAAACTCGGCAAGACGTCGACGATGTCGGAGGATTTCCCGGCCTTCATCGTCAACCGGATCCTGCTGCCGATGATCAACGAGGCGATCTACACGCTCTACGAGGGCGTCGGATCGGTCGAGTCGATCGACACCGCCATGAAGCTCGGCGCGAACCACCCGATGGGCCCGCTGCAGCTGGCCGACTTCATCGGCCTCGATACCTGCCTGTCGGTCATGCAGGTTCTCTACGAGGGCCTCGCCGATTCGAAGTACCGGCCCTGCCCGCTCCTCGTGAAGTACGTCGAGGCCGGCTGGCTCGGCCGGAAGGCCAAGCGCGGCTTCTACGATTACCGCGGCCCGACGCCGATCCCGACCCGCTGAGAGGGTCGGCCGCGGGACGGCGCATCCCGTCCCGCGCGCGACGCCTTACTTCGGCGCGCCGTTCGCGCCCGGCTGGGCCGGCTGCGGATAGGACGGGTTGCCGCCCGGGACGGCGGTGCTGTTCGACGGCGACGACCCGCCGGACTGGCCGTTGACCGAGCCCGTCACCTCCTTGCGCGACGCGTCCTGGCTCTGGCTGGCGTAGTCCTTCGGCGAGTTCGCGCCGTTCCACGTGAGCAGGCCCACGGTGGCGATCGCCAGCAGGACGAGGCTCGCCACCAGGACCCAGAGCACCGGCTTGCCGCGCTCGCCCTGGCGGCTCTCGTTGGGGTTCAGTCTCTCGGCCATGTGCAAAACCTTCCTCGGCGGGACGCCACACGCCGGAACGGGCGCTGTGCGACACGATCTCGTTACCGGCCGCCAACGCGGGGCCGCCGAGGCAGGTTCCTGACGGGGCCGGCTCAGCGGCCGGTCGTCAGCAGGATCTTGCCGAGATGGGCGCTCGATTCCATCAGCTCGTGCGCCTCCCGCGCCCGCTCGAGCGGGAACGTGGCGTGGGTGACGGAGCGGATGCGTCCGGCCTCGAGTTCGGGCCAGATGTCCCGACGGAGACCGTCGGCGATCGCGGCCTTGTCGGCCTTCCCGCGTGGCCGGAGCGTCGAGCCGGTGAAGGTCAGGCGGTTGCGCATGATCGGCGTGATGTTCAGCCCGTCGACCTTGTAGCCGCCCATCAGCGCGATCATCACCAGCCGCCCGTCCGGTGCCAGCGACTTCAGGTTCCGGGCGAGGTAGCTGGCGCCGATCATGTCGAGGATGACGTCGACGCCGCGCCCGTCGGTGAGGCGCTTCAGTTCCTCGGCGAAGTCGGCCTGCTTGTAGTCGATCGCGGCATCCGCCCCGAGATCCTCGCAGAACCGGCACTTCTCGGCGGAGCCCGCCGTCGCGAAGACCCGGGCGCCGACATGCTTGGCGATCTGGATCGCCGTGGCGCCGATGCCGCTCGACCCGCCGTGGACGAGGAAGCTCTCGCCGCGCGTCAGGCGGCCGCGCTGGACCACGTTGGAGTAGACCGTGAAGAAGGTCTCCGGCAGACCGCCGGCATCGACCAGCGAGACGGCCTTCGGTCGCGGCAGGCAGTGGGCCGCCTCGGCCACGGCGTACTCGGCGTAGCCGCCGCTGATCACCAGGGCGCAGACCTCGTCGCCGGCCGACAGGCCCTCGACCCCGCTGCCGAGCGCGACCACGCGGCCGGCGACTTCGAGGCCGGGAATCTCGGTGGCGCCGGGCGGCGGCGGGTACACCCCGGACCGCTGCGCGACGTCGGGCCGGTTCACCCCGGCCGCCACCACCTCGATCAGGACCTGGCCGGGCCCCGGGCTCGGCACGGGCGCGTTCTCCAGGCTGATCACCTCCGGTCCCCCGGAACCCGCGTAACGGATCTGGCGCATGGTCCCGGGCAGGTCGGTGGTGGCCATCAGCGATTGTCCTCAGCGCGCACGTCGTCTCGGCCGCGCTCACGGTGTCGCGGCCCGGCTCTACTTGCGGCAACGGGCGCGCTTGGCAAGCCGCGTGCCCGTTGCCGGTCCGGGGAGCCGCCTAGCGGGCCGCCGCCTTCACGGCGGCCGGGAGGACGATCGCGCCCTGCGCGAGGCTCTTCGGCCAGACCGCGACCTGCTTGCCGTCCTGCCACTGCGCCATCAGGCCGGTAACGAAGCCCGGCCCGTACTTGATCGAGTGGGTGAATTGGTCGTCCTTGCCGTAGAACTGCGTGCGCCCGACGGTGCCGACCCAGTCGGTCTTCTCCAGGGCGTCGACGAGCTTGTCGGCCTCCGTGGTGCCGGCCCGCTTCACCGCGTCGGCGGCGTAGTAGACCTGATCGTAGGCCATGTACCCGGCGTAGGACGGGTCGCTGCCGAAGCGCTTCTTGAACGCGGCGCTGAAGGCGAGCGACTTGTCGGTGATCGCCGCGCCCGGCACGGCGATGCTCTGGAAGATCACGCCCTGGGTCGCGCCGTTGGTGTTCGACCAGAAGGTCGAGGAGGTCGCCTGCGAGTTCATGCCGGTCATGGCGAGCGGCACCTTCTGGTTCTGCCACTGCACGGTCGGCTGCACGCCGACATGCGAGATGCCGGTGACGATCAGGTCGGGCTTGGCCGCCTCGATCTTGTTGTAGATCGGCGTGAAGTCGCCCGTGTCCGGCGAGAAGCGGATGTGGTCGACGACCTTCACGCCGATCTCGGGCAGGCACTTCTCGTAGCCGACGTCGAGCGGCCGGGTCCAGGCCGCGTCCTCGCTCATGATCGCGGCGGTCTTCACCTTCATCAGGTCGATCAGCATGTCCTTGGTGGAATCGCAGATGGACTGGGCGAGCGCCGCCGAGGTCAGGTAGCCATGGAAGGTGTACTTGTTGCGCGCGTAGTCCTTGTGGACCGCGGCGCTGATCTCGTTCGAGGCCGCGCCGGGCGTGATCATCGGCGTCTTGAGCCGGGCCGCCCAGGGCATCAGCGCCAGCACGACCTCGGAGATGTAGCTGGCGATGACGAGGTTGACCTTGTCCTCGGAGACCGCCCGCTGGAAGGCTCGGACCGCGTCGGAGGCCGAGGACTTGTCGTCGTAGGTGACGACCTGGATCTGGCGCCCGTCGACGCCGCCCTGGGCGTTGATCTCGTCGGCGGCGAGCTGGACGGCCTGCGGGATCGAGGCCCCGACCACCGACTGCGCCTCGGCGATCACCCCGATCCTGATGGGATCCGCGGCCCGCGCCTGTGTCGATCCCAGTAATCCGGCCACTGCGAGCAGGGCGAGGGCCCGGCTCGAGACGCTGCGTTCCATCGGCATGGGCTTCCTCCTGCGGCCCGTGCGGCTTTTGCCGCCGCATCGGGTTCAGGACAGGATAGTGCAGCACGCGGATGCTTGAATACAGTGTGCAGATGCGGAAAGCCGTGACAGACGGGCGCTCACCTGTCCGCCCGGCCGAAGATCAGGCTCAGATTGTTGGCGGGCATGGCCACGCGCCGGACCAGGCTGAGCCCGTGCCGGGTCGCTTCCGCCGCGACGGCGTCGAGGTCCCGCACGCCCCAGGCGGGATCCCGCGCGCGTAAGGAGGCGTCGAAGGCGGCGTTGCTCTCCGCGAACGGCCGGTCCGCCTCGCGGAACGGCCCGTACAGGAACAGGACGCCGCCCGCGCTCAGGACGCGTCCGGCGCCGGCCATCAAGCCCTCGGTGGCGGCCCAGGGCGCGATGTGGATCATGTTGATGCACACGATCCCGTCGACCCGCTCGACGGGCCACGCCGCGGCGGCGGCGTCGAGCGCGAGCGGCGGCCGGATATTGGCGAGCCCGGCCCGGAGCGCGTGCGCGGCGATGCTGCGCCGGGCGGCGGGTTCGGGATCGCTCGGCAGCCAGTCCAGGCCAGGCAGGGCCGCGGCGACGTGAACCGCGTGCTCACCGGAGCCGCTGGCGATCTCCAGAACGGTGCCGCTGTCGGGCAGGATCTCGCGGAGCACGGCCAGGATCGCGTCGCGGTTGCGCGCGACGGCCGGCGCCGTCAGGGCCTCGTTGACGTCGACGTCCCAGCCGAGCATGGAGGCCCTCCATCGGTCTGCGCAGTCCGTCGACGGGATGGCGGCCGGACGCGTCACGCACCCATATTGCGCGGGCGGACCCGTTGCCATACCGCATTCCACCGGTGTTCCGCCCGTTCGATGCGCTGTTCGCGCCAGCCTCCGCGTCTCTCGCGGTGCGAACCGTCCCGATCGGCCCGGCAGGGTTGAGAGCGCCGCCCCACTTCCGGACTTGCCGTCCTCCGAGACGTCCAGGGATTCGCCCATCGTGCCCGACCCGCAAGCCGCCCGGACACTACCCAAGGTCGCGACCGGCATCACCGGTTTCGACGACCTGACCCATGGCGGTCTGCCGGCTGGGCGGCCGACGCTCATCTGCGGCGCCGCGGGCTGCGGCAAGACGCTGTTCGCCACGACCTTTTTGGTCAACGGCGCGACGCTCTACGGCCAGCCCGGCGTGTTCATGAGCTTCGAGGAGCGGGCCGAGGATCTGGCGGCGAACGTCGCGTCGCTCGGCTACGACCTCGACGGTCTCATCGCCGCGGGCCATCTTGCCATCGACCACGTGCGCGTGGAGCGGAGCGAGATCGAGGAGACCGGCGAGTACGACCTCGAGGGCCTGTTCATCCGCCTCGGCTTCGCGGTGGACTCGATTGGGGCCAAGCGCGTCGTCCTCGACACGATCGAGACGCTGTTCGCGGGCTTCACCGATCCGACCCTGCTCCGCGCCGAGCTGCGCCGCCTGTTCGGCTGGATCAAGGATCGCGGCCTGACCGCGATCATCACGGGCGAGCGCGGCGACGGGCCGCTCACCCGCCAGGGCCTGGAGGAGTACGTCTCGGACTGCGTCGTGCTGCTCGACAACCGCGTCGAGGACCAGATCACCACGCGACGGTTGCGCGTCGTCAAGTATCGAGGCTCCGCCCACGGCACCAACGAGTACCCGTTCCTGATCGATCACGCGGGGATCAGCGTCCTGCCGGTGACCTCGGCGGATCTCGTCTACGGGGTGCCCGACGGCATCCTCTCGACGGGGATCGCCGGGCTCGACGCCATGCTGGGACCGCGGGGCTTCCATCGCGGCTCCGGGATCCTGATCTCCGGCGAGGCCGGGACCGGGAAGAGCATGCTCGCCGCCTCGATCCTCGACGCGGCCTGCCGGCGCGGCGAGCGCTGCATGGCCTTCGTGTTCGAGGAGAGCGGTGCCCAGATCATCCGCAACGCGCGCTCGATCGGGCTCGACCTCGCCGCGCACGTGGCGAGCGGCCGCCTCCGCTTCGAGGCCGCGCGGCCGAGCCTGTTCGGTCTGGAGACGCATCTCGCGCGGATGCACCGCGACCTCGACCAGTTCCGGCCGGACGTGGTGGTGCTCGACCCGATCTCGGCCCTGCGCGGGTCGTCGGGCGAGCTGCAGGCGACGCTCCTGCGCATGATCGACCTGATCAAGACCCGCGGCATCACGGCGATCTTCACGACCCTCCGCGGCGACGGCTCCCTGATCGAGGACAACGATCTCGGCGTGTCCTCCCTGATGGATGCCTGGATCAAGCTCCAGAACATGGAGGCGAACGGCGAGCGGACGCGGACCCTGTACGTCATCAAGGCGCGGGGTATGAGCCACTCCAACCAGATCCGCGAATTTCTGATGTCGTCGGACGGGATCCAGTTGGTGGATGCCTATATTGGTCCTTCAGGTGTTCTCACCGGCACCGCGCGCCTGGTTCAGGAGGCTCAGGAACGCGCGGCCGCGCAGCAGCACCGGGACGCGACCGAGCGCCGGCTCCGGGATATGGCGCGCCGACGCTCCGCCTTGGAGCGCCAGATCGAGGAGCTCAGGGCCGGTCTCGAGGCGGCCGTGGACGAGGAGGAGAGCCTGCGTGCCGAGGACGCGGCGCGGGGCGTCACGCTCGCGGCGGAGCAGCAGGCGTTGAGCGCACGACGGAGTGCCGCGGAATGAGCGATACGACATCGGACGACCAAGCACCCGAGACGGATCTCGACCGCGATTCCGGCCACTATCACCTGCGCCTCTACGTCGCCGGGCAGACGGCCAAGTCTCTCGCTGCCCTGAGCAACCTGAAGCGGTTCTGCGAGGAGCACCTGGCCGGCCACTACGACATCGAGGTCATCGACCTCATGAAGAACCCTCAGCTCGCCGCCGGCGATCAGATCCTCGCGATCCCGACCCTCGTTCGCCGGCTGCCGTCGCCGCTCAAGCGGATCATCGGCGACCTGTCGAACACCGAGAAGGTTCTGGTCGGCCTCGACATCCGTCCCAAGGCCGACCGGCCTTGAACGCGGCCGCCTCGTCTCCGACGGACGCGGAGCACGTCCGGTTGCGGCTGTTCGTGGCCGGAACCGCGTCGCGCTCGCTGCGCGCGGTCGAAGTGCTGCGCCGCATCTGCGAGGCCCACTTCCCGGGCCGCTACGAGCTGGAGATCGTCGACATCTATCAACAACCCGACCTTGCCGAGCGCGACGGGATCCTCGCCGCGCCCACACTCCTGAGACTGGCGCCGGGGCCGGAACGGCGCCTCTCGGGCGACCTCCTGGATGAGGGCCGCGTGCTGCGCAGTCTCGAGATCGCGTCCGCCGCGGAGCCGCTCTGATGGGTGTGGACGCTCTGCTGCCCGGCGACGAGCCCGGGCTCGACGCCTATCGCGCCCATATCCGTGAGCTCGAGGCGCGGCTGGAGGAGAGTGAGGAGACCCTCGCGGCCATCCGCCGGGGCGATTTCGACGCCGTCGTGGTGGAGGGCCCGAACCACGAGCGTCTCGTCTACACACTCGAGAACGCGGACTTGCCCTACCGGGCACTGATCGAGCAGATGCAGGAAGGCGCGTTCACGTTGGCGCTGGACGGGACGCTGCTCTACTGCAACCGGCGGCTGGCCGAGATGCTCGGCGAGCCGCAGGAGCGCCTGACCGGCCGCGCGCTCCGGAATTTCGTCCACGCGGATGTCGACCTCGGGCGCCTGATCCGGCACGCGATGGACGGGCCCGTCCGCGAGGAGATCGCGCTGCACGCGGCGGGATCGGAGAGCGCGACCTTCCTGTCGCTCAGCCGCTTCGCCTGCCAGGGCGATCAGCCGCTCCTCTGCGGGATCCTCACGGACCTGACCGAGCAGCGACGCAATATGCAGGCGTTGGCGGAGGCCCATGCCAAACTCCAGTCCGAGAGCGCCGAGCGCGAGCGCGTGGAGGAGGCGCTGCGGCAGTCGCAGAAGCTCGAGGCGGTGGGGCAGCTGACCGGCGGCGTCGCCCACGACTTCAACAACCTGCTGACGGTGATCAAATCCTCCACCGACCTGCTCAAGCGCCCGGACCTGCCGGAGGAGCGCCGTCGCCGTTACGTCGAGGCCATCTCCGACACGGTCGACCGCGCCGCCAAGCTGACCGGCCAGCTCCTGGCCTTCGCGCGCCGTCAGGCCCTCCGGCCCGAGGTTTTCGAGGTGGGCGCCTCGCTGCGGGCCGTGGCGGAGATGCTGGATTCGGTCACCGGAGCGCGCATCAGCGTTCTGGCCGAGATCCCCGCCACCCCCTGCTACATCCGCGCCGACCTCAGCCAGTTCGAGACCGCGCTGATCAACATGGCGGTGAACGCCCGCGACGCGATGGGCGGTGAGGGCACCCTCACCCTGAAGCTATCCGGCGACCGGCCGATGCCGGCGATCCGCGGTCATGCGGGGTCGCGCAGCACCTTCGCGGCGGTGTCGCTGTCCGACACCGGCATCGGCATTCCGGCCGACGTGCTGCCGCGCATCTTCGAACCGTTCTTCACCACCAAGGACATCGGCAAGGGCACCGGGCTCGGGCTGTCCCAGGTCTTCGGCTTCGCCAAGCAGTCCGGGGGCGACGTCGACGTGTCCAGCAGCCCGGGCCACGGCACGACCTTCACGCTCTACCTGCCGCAGGCGGAGCACGCGCCGGACATGTCCGTCACGCCGCGGAGCGAGGAGAGCGGGCTCGACGGCGCCAGCCTCTGCGTGCTGGTGGTCGAGGACAACATCGAGGTCGGCCGCTTCGCCACGCAGATCCTGGAAGATCTCGGGCACAAGACCGTCTGGGCAACCAATGCCGAGGAGGCGCTCGTCGAGATCGAGAGGATCCCCTTCCGCTTCGACGCCGTCTTCTCCGACGTCGTGATGCCCGGCATGGGCGGTATCGCGCTGGCCCGCGAGCTGCAGCGGCGCCTGCCCGACCTGCCGGTGGTCCTCACCTCCGGCTACAGCCACGTGCTGGCGCAGGAGGGCGTCCACGGCTTCGACCTGATCCAGAAGCCCTACTCGGTGGATCAGCTCTCGCAGACCCTCCGCAAGGTCGTCGGCAAGGGCCGCGCCGGAGCCCGGCGGCGGCGCTGAGGCCGGCTCTTAGCGGGTGCCGTACATCCGGTCGCCGGCGTCGCCGAGGCCCGGGACGATGTAGCCGTGGTCGTTCAGGTGGCTGTCGATCGCCGCGGTCCAGACCGGCACGTCCGGATGGGCGGCCTGGAACTTGGCGAGGCCCTCCGGCGCCGCCAGCAGGCAGACGAAGCGGAGGTCGGAGGCGCCCCGGGCCTTGAGGCGGTCGAGGGCCGCGATCGCCGAGTTGGCGGTCGCCAGCATCGGATCCAGCACCAGCACCGTCCGGTCGGCGAGATCGGACGGCGCCTTGAAGTAGTACTCCACGGCTTCCAGCGTCTCGGGATCCCGGTAGAGCCCGATATGCGCGACGCGGGCCGACGGGACCAGCGACAGCATGCCGTCGAGAAAACCCACTCCGGCGCGGAGGATCGGCGCGAGCACCAGTTTCTTGCCCTGGATCTGCTGCCCTTGCATCGGCTGGAGGGGCGTCTCGATGGTGACGGGCTCCAGCGGGAGGTCACGGGTCACCTCGTAGGCCAGGAGCATCCCGATCTCGTTGAGGATCTGCCGGAAGCCCTTGGTCGAGCGGTTCTTGTCCCGCAGATGGGTCAGCTTGTGCTGCACCAGCGGGTGATCGACCACGGTGACCCGAGCCGTCGACATGCCCCGAACCCTCCCCTTGCGGTTGAGGAGCAATGCAGGAGCGAAGGCCGGGGTGCAACTCGTCCCGGTGATCCCGGCGGAAGGCCGGATCGACGGAGGTGCGTGAGGACTCGGGTAGGCATCGCGGCCGGGCGCGGAATCCTCTCGGAAGGATGGGGGCTCGGTCGACGCGGACCGTCGCGTGCGGGTCCGGCACAAGCGTCACTTGTATCGTCGCCGTCAACGCTTTCGTCTGGATAAGAGAGATTTTCGGCCGAAGCAGATACCCGAACTTGCGCGACGGTTGACCTTTATCTGATATGATAATGTAGCTTTGTTCGGTAAATTATCGGTTCTAGAGCATTATTATAAGTGAAAATCGTTCTATGATGTCTCTAAGGCGCGAGTTGCGCGAGATCCTGAAGTGGCTAGATGCAGTCGACTGCGTCGGACCGCCCGATGCGACCGTCCCGCACTCGGATCTGGCCGAGGATCGTCATGCGCGTATCCATTCCACTCAAAGCAATCCTGGCCCTTCTCTTCGCGGGACTTGCCCTGATCTCCGCGGCGCAGGGCGGTCTGTCCCTCCGTCAGCTGGCCGGGATCGGGCAGGCTGCGACGGCATTGGCCAGGGACTGGGTGCCCTCCCTCGAGAAGGTCGGCGCGATCGAAGTGGCGGCCTCCGAGGTGCGCATCAAGCAGTACCGGCTCATCCTGCTGTCGGATACGCCGGAGCACCGGGACGCCAATGAGGCCGCCCTGGCGAACACGCACGCGCGGCTGCGCGACGCGCGCCGGGCTTACGAACCGCTGATCACCACCGCCGAGGAGCGGCGGCACTACGACGCGTTCGGCGCGTCCTGGACCCGATTCGCGGAGGTGGATCAGGACGTGCGGCGCCTCGTGGAGGCGGGGCGGCAGACGGAGGCGACCGCGCTGCTGATCCGGCCCGACGTCGTGGCACTGTACGACGGTGCCCGGGCGGCCCTGGCCCGTCTGGCGGACCACGACGAGAAAGCGGCCCAGCAGGACGCGGACGCGGCGATGACCCGAGTCGAGGCCGCGTCCGCCGCGGCCGTCGCCAGCATCGGCCTCGCGCTGGTGTCCGCCCTGGCGGCGGCGATCTTCGGCCTCCTCTACATCTCGCGGCCGATCGCCGCGATGACCGCCGCGATGACCCGGCTGGCGCGGGGTGAGGCCGGCACCGAGGTCCCGTTCCGGCACCGACGCGACGAGATCGGCGCCATGGCGGCGGCCGTGCAGGTGTTCAAGGACAACCTGATCCGCACCCGGCAGCTGGAGGCCGAGGCCGAGGCGGCCCGGCAGGACGCGGAGCGCCAGCGCGGCCTCGCGATGCGGCAGGTCGCCGACCGCTTCGCCGACGCCGTCGGCGGGATCGTCGCGCAGGTCTCGACCGCGGCGGCCGGCCTGCAGGCCACGGCCCGCGGCATGACGGAGACCGCGGCCGAGACCGCGGGGCAGTCGACCACCGTCGCGGCCGCGGCCGAGGAGGCGGCCAGCAACGTCGGCACCGTGGCGGCGGCGGCCGAGGAACTCGGCGCCTCCGTGCAGGAGATCGGCCGGCAGGTCGACGGCTCGGCCGGCCTCGCGCGGGCGGCGGTCGCGGAGGCCGACCGGACCGGCGCGCTGGTCCGGGACCTGAGCGAGGCCGTGGCGCGGATCGGCGACGTGGTCGGGCTGATCTCGACCATCGCGGGCCAGACCAACCTGCTGGCGCTCAACGCCACGATCGAGGCGGCGCGCGCGGGCGCGGCCGGCCGCGGCTTCGCGGTGGTGGCCACGGAGGTGAAGGCGCTGGCCGAGCAGACCGCCCGGGCCACGGAGGAGATCGCGGGCCAGATCGGGCGGGTGCAGGCCTCGACCGGGCAGGCCGTCGCGGCGATCGGGACGATCACGGCCCGGATCCGCGACATCGACGGCGTGGCGACCACGATCGCGGCGGCGGTGGAGCAGCAGGGCGCGGCGACCCACGAGATCGTCCGCAACGTCGGTCAGGCCGCGGCCGGCACCGGCGAGGTGACCCGCAGCATCGTCAGCGTCGCTGGGGCCGTCGAGAAGACCGGTCAGGCCGCCGGGCAGGTTCTGGCCGAGGCGTCGCGGCTCTCGGAGCAGTCCGAGCACCTGAACGGCGAGGTGGCGCGGTTCCTCGATCGCGTCCGCGCGGCCTGAGACGGCACGCGGCGTTCAGGGGGGCGTCCGGGCCGATGGGCCCGGACGCCGCGTCGCAGAATCAGACCGCGCGGCCGCCACCCTCGGTGCGGCGCTTGGCCATGAACGCGTCGAACTGCTCGCGGTCCCGGGCGCGCTTCAGCTCCTCCACGAAGTCCGAGAAGGCGCGGCTCTCTTCCTCGAGGGCGCGGCGCTGCGCCTCGAGGCGGTCGAGCTCGGCCCGGCGGTACTCGTCGAAGGCGGCGTTCCCGCTGCCGCCGCGGCGGTTCGCGGCCTCGAAGGCGCGGGCGAAGCGCGACGCGGGGCGCCCGCCCTCGAACCCCGACACCGTCCGGCGCGCGGCGTCCCGCATCTCGGCGAAGGCCGGGTAGCCCGCGAATTTCCAGGCCACGAGCGCGAGGCCGATCGGCCACCAGTAGATGAAGCCCACCACGATCGCGCCGATCTCCAGCGACCGACGCGGGAACGGGCCGGACCGGCAGAGCCTGCCGGTCGCCCAGGGAGAGGAGGATTGAGAGGTCACGGCTGTGCTCCGCTGTTCATGTGAACGCGGTTAACATGCGGGTCCGGCGGGGGCCTTTCAAGGCCGCCCACCGCCGCCGTCGCGCTCGCCGGGGCGCCCCGCCCCGTGGACCAGGGCGAGGACTCCGGCCCGCAGCAACTCGTACTTGTCGGGGAAGCCGGGGCCGCGCGGCAGATGGCCGGCGGCCGAGAGGGTGGCGAGGCCGTGCGCGAGGGCCCAGACTTCCAGGGCGATGAAGCGGGGCGCCACGCCCCCGAACCCGTCCGCGAAGGTCGCCTGCAGCGCTTCCACCAGCAGGTCGAAGGGACTCGGCCGCGCCTCCGCACCGGGGGTGCCGGGCGGCGCGTCGGGATCGGCCCCGCCGACGGGTGCCCCGCGGGTCTCGAAGATCGCCGCGTAGTAGGCCGGCTCCTCCTCGGCGAAGGCGAGATAGGTCTCACCCATCCGGGTGAACCGCTCCAGCGGCGTCCCGCGCGACGTCAGGGCCCGCGCCAGACGCGCGGCGAGCTCCGCGAAGCCGCGCCCGGCGAGTTCCTCGAGGAGCGCCTCGCGGCCGCGGAAATGGCGGTACAAGGCGGCCGGCGTCACGCCGACGAGCCGCGCCGCGTCGACCAGGGTGAAGCCGCCGATCCCGCGCTCGGCGATGAACCGGCGCGCGGCCTCCAGCAGGGCCTCCTTCAGGTTGCCGTGATGGTAGCTCCGCCGGTCGTCCGGTCCGTCCCGCCAGGGTCGCAAGATCTCACATCCTTCGCGCGCCTATTACACCACACCGGACCTCTACGCCCCTGTCGAGTCCGAAGACCAACGCAGTCGGTTTTTCCGAGGTCGGCCTCTACATGACCGGTGAACACGACGGTTGTTTCAGGCGCATGGGGCGACGCTTGACCGCCCCCGGAAAACTGTAACAGTGTTACACATCCGCAACCGGGCTTCCACGGCAGGACAACGAGCATCGCGCATGGCTTTCGTGAGCCTCAAGGCGTGGCGGGCCCGCTCGGCGGAGCGCGCCGCGATCGCGGCGCGCCTGAAGCAGGATCTGCGGACGGCCCTCGGCCTCGGCGAGGCCGACACGCTGGCGGTCAACGAGATCGCCTGCGCCGATCCGGGCTGCCCCGACATGGAGACGATCGTGCTGGTGATGCGCGCCGGCGCGCCCACGCGCGCCCTGAAGATCCGGCGCCCGATCGACGCGGTGGATCCCGACGACATCGCGGCGCTCGTGGCGGAGGACCGGTCGTCCGACGCGCCGCCGTCCGGCGTCTCGACAATGTGATCCGGCGCGGGGGCTTTCCGTCTCCGGGGCGCACAGGTCACAGGGACGGGGCCGGGCGCGCGACGTAGCATCCCGCCACCAGCAGCCCCCCGCGCCGACGGGGTCGCGGGAGGATCGCATGCCATGAAGAGCCGCCGTCACGTCCTCGCGCTCGTCGGCCTCGCCCTCGCCGGCCCGGCCCTGCTCGAGGTCCCGACCGCTGCCCTGGCGGGCGAGACCCGGCCGTTCTCGGACGCGGCCTTCGAGGCCGCGCAGAAGGGCGGGAAGCCGGTGCTGATCGCGGTCAGCGCCCCGTGGTGCCCGATCTGCCGGACGCAGAAGCCGATCCTCGCGAAACTCGCGGCCGAGCCGCGTTTCAAGGATCTCCAGATCTTCGACATCGACTTCGATAGCCAGAAGGAGCTGCTGCGCCGCCTGAACGTGCGGATGCAGAGCACGCTGATCGCCTACAAGGGCGAGACCGAGGTCGGCCGCTCGGTCGGCGAGACCCAGCCGGAATGGATCGAGGGCTTCGTCGAGAAGACCCTCTGACCGGCGGCGCGTCGCTAGGTCTCCCCGGTCCGGTCCCGTTCAGGGAAGCTCCGGCATAAGCCCGATCCAGACCCGCACGACGGGTCCGGCGGAGATGATCACCGGTGTCGAGCCCCCCTTTGTCAGACGTCCCGGGTCCCGATGCGATCGTGGCGGTGCCCGTGCGCAACGAGGAGGAGCGGATCGCCGCGTGCCTGCGGGCGATCGACGCCCAGGAGGGTGCCGAATCGGGGCGCGTCGGGCTCGTGCTGTTCCTGAACAACTGCACGGACGGCACCGAGGCCCTCGTCACCGCGCTGGTGCCGACGCTGTCGATCCCGGTCCGCGTGTCCGTCGAGAATTTTTCCGGCGCCCATGCCGGATGGGCCCGGCGCCGGGCCATGGACGCCGCCGCCGCCTGGCTGGGTGATGCGGGGAATGCGGGGATCATCTTGTCGACCGACGCCGACAGCCGGGTCCCGCCCAACTGGGTGGCGCGCAATCGCGCGGCGATTGAGGCCGGGGCCGACGCTGTGGCCGGCCGGGTCGAGCTCGACGCGGCGGAGGCGGCGCTGCTGCCGCCCTCGCTCCCCGCCCGCGGCCGGCTGGAGGACACCTACGACGCCCTGATCACCGAGGCCGAGGCGCGGATCGATCCCGATCCGAACGACCCCTGGCCCTGCCACCGGACCGCAATCGGCGCGACCCTCGCGGTGACCCGCAGCGCGTACCTCGCCGTCGGCGGCATGCCCGAGATCCCGCTCGGCGAGGACGGCGCCTTCATCGCCCGGCTGCTGGAACACGGGCTGCGGGTCCGGCACGCCACCGACGTCTGCGTGACCATCTCGGCCCGCCTCGCCGGGCGCGCGCCGGGCGGCGTGGCGGACACGATCCGCTCCCGCTGCGAGGAGCCCGACGCGCTCTGCGATGCCCGGATGGAGACCTTCCCGCGCGCCGTGCGGCGCTACCTCTGGCGGCGGCGATTCCGCCAGATGCACGGGCGCGGGGCGCTCGCGCGGAGCGACGGCTGGGCGCGGGCGATCGGCATCGTTCCGCCGGAGGCGCGGCGCATCGCGTCCCTCCCGCTGGGTCAGGCCATCGCGGAGGCGGAGCGCGCCAGCCCGCGCCTCGCCTACCGCCCGATCGGCCCGCGCCAGCTGCCCGGGCAGATCCGGATCGCGCGGGTCGGCGTCGTCGCGATCCGCCTCGGCCTGGGGTTCATCGGCGTGGCGCAGCGGCTCGCGGGCGCGGTCGCGCCCGGGCGGACGGTCTCCGACCCGCGCGGCAGCCGCATCTGACTCCGTCAGGGGCGGCGTTCCAGCACGTCCCGAGGCGCCACGCCGAACCGGCGGCGGAAGGCGCGGCTGAAGGTGGCCGCGTCGGTGAAGCCGCAGCTCGTCATCACCGACCCGATCCGCGTGCCGCCGCGGAGCCGCCTGTAGGCCCGGTCGAGCCGGGCGTCGCGGATCTTCGCCGCCACGCCCTCGTCGCCGCTGAAAGCCGCGTAGAGGCGGCTTCGCGAGACCCGCAGAGCCGTCGGCAGCGATTCCGGCCCGAAGGCGGGATCGTGCAGTCGGCGCTCGATATGGGCGAGGGCCAGGGCCCGTACGGCGTCCCCGGACAGCTCGTCGCCGGCCGTCTCGCCTTGGCGGTCGGCCAGGGCGCGCAGCAGGTGCAGGACGCCCTCGAGGGCGATGCCGGCTTCCGCCTCCGACATACCGCCGACCGTCTCGGAGAACGACCGCAGATAGGTCGCGAACAGGCCGCTGAGCGGCGTCGCGCGGAGACCGCGCCCGGCGAAGGCGTGCACGCTGCCGACCTGGCTCACGAAGGCGGCGCGCGGCACCTGGAGGCGGATCTCCTCGTAGGAATCGCGGCTGCCGATCGCGAAGGGCTGGTCCATGGCATGGACGGCGATGTCGCCGGCGCCCAGCACGGCGCCGCTGTTGCCCTGCTCGATGTAGCCGCTGCCCTGGACGAGGAGCACGATCGCGATGTCGTCGCGCCCGTCCCGGCGCACGTGCTGCGTCGTGCGCTCGACCCCGATCGGTTTGCTCAGGGTGTGCAGGATCGCGCCGTGACGGGTGATCGCGAGCCGGCGGCCCGCCGCGAACGGGATGTCGGGTGCCAGCGGCGTCGCGTCGACGCGCGCCAGTGCCGTGCTGCGCCAGTAGTCGAAGGCGCGCTTCTGATCGACCGAGTCGGTCGTCTCGACGACGATGGGAACGGTTTCGCGAACACTCAAGGCACGGCGATCCCATACGCCGACGTCGGCCGACGCTCACGCCCGCAACGGGAGCGCCGTCGAGAAGGTTGCCGATCCGCGGGAGAGGCGCAACCTGAGCTAATTGCCGGCGCGGACCTGCCTCACCGATCCGCCGCCGCCACCCGAGGGTCGGAGCGGGTCGCGGACGCGTCGGCGAAACGCAGCACCACCGCGCGCCCAGCGGCCGGCGGCGACGGCAGGCTCGCGCGGAATCGCGCGGTCTCGGTCGCGGCGAGGATCGTCCGCGGCGGCGCGACCGTGAAGGTCTTGATCGTCCGACCGCCGGCGTCGCGGATTTCGACGCTCAGCGGCGCGACGGGCGCGTCCGAGCGCGCGACGCCGACGAGGTCGCCCTCGACGACGAGTTCCGCGGGACTGTCGTCCTCGGCCGGGTTGTTGAAGGCGACGACGTCGCGGATCTCGATCCCGCGCACGTTCACCGGCAGGCCGATGCGCGCGAACAGGGAGGCGGTCTGCGGGACGGCCCGGACCACGCTGGTCCGGGCGAGGCAGACGAGCGGGATCGCCGCCAGGAGTGTCAGGCCGAGAGCCAGCGACGGGGTCAGACCCGGGATCGCGCGGCGCGCCTTCCCGGCGGCCTTCCCGGCGGACTTGCGCTTGGCGGACCGTCGGGATTCGGGCGCCGGAACGTCGGTGGCATTCCGCACCGAGGCGGTCGCCTCCTCCCAGGCCGCGTCCGCGAGGGGATCGGTCTCGGCCTGCGCGGCGAGCTCCGCCTCGTGGCCGGCGAGGACGTCGGCGGGCGAGATGAACCACGTCTCGCGGCAGGCGGCACAGCGGACCGAACGGCCCTCCATGCCGACCTTGCTGGCGTCGATGCGATATTCGCTCGCGCAGCTCGGGCAGGCGATCAGCATCCGCGCCATACTCGCATCGATCGGCCGCGACCGGGCCGGACTGTGAATTGCTTGAAGAAGTGTGCCCGAACAGGGTTAAGGGGCCGTGAAATCCCCGAGGCCTTGAAAACGCCCGCCGCTCCGGCGATTCCCGAGGGACGGACAGACGAGATACGGCACGGCTTTGAACCTACAGGCGAGCATGAAGAGCCTGCTGCCCGGCGCGGAGCGGCCGGTGGTGCAGTTCGAGAATGTTGGCATGCGCTACGGCCTCGGGCCGGAGGTGCTGTCCGACGTGAGCTTCCGCATCGCGCCGCGCTCCTTCCAGTTCCTGACCGGCCCGTCCGGCGCCGGGAAGACGACGCTGCTGCGCCTGATCCTTCTGTCGGTGCGGCCGACCCGCGGGCTCGTCTCGATCTTCGGTGAGGAGGTGAGCGACATCTCCGCGAAGGCGCTGACCGGGCTCCGGCGCCGGATGGGCGTGGTGTTCCAGGATTTCCGGCTCCTCGACCACCTGACCACCTACGAGAACGTCGCCCTGCCCCTGCGCGTCCAGGGCCGGGCCGAGGCCAGCTACCGGGCCGAGGTGGTGGAACTGCTGCGCTGGGTTGGCCTCGGCGAGCGCATGCACGCCCTGCCCCCGCTGCTCTCGGGCGGCGAGAAGCAGCGCGCGGCCATCGCCCGCGCGCTGATCGCGCGGCCCGACCTGCTGCTCGCGGACGAGCCGACCGGCAACGTCGATCCGGGCCTCGGGCGGCGGCTGCTGCGCCTGTTCCTGGAGCTGAACAAGCTCGGGACCTCGGTCATCATCGCCACCCACGATTTCGGCATCATGGACGCCGTCGATGCCCGCCGGATGGTCCTGGGCGAAGGCCGGCTGCGGATCGAGGAATGAGCACTCAGGCGATGCCGCGGACGAAGGCCGGTGGATCGGCCGTGCCGCCCGACCCGTCGATGCCGGCCAACCTGCGCCGCAACGCGCCGCTGGTGCCCACCGACACGGCGGCGGGGCGCTCCCTCGCGGCGGTCATCGCGATCCTCACCTTCCTCGCCGGCCTCTGCGCGGGCGCGGCCGAGATGGTCGCGACCAACGCCGCCCAGTGGCAGGGCGACGTGGCGCGGGAGGTCACGATCCAGGTCCGGCCCGGTCCCGGCCGCGACGTCGACGCCGACGTCGCGCGCGCCGACGGCATCGCCAAGGCCGAACCCGGGATCGCGGAGACGCGGGTGTTCAGCAAGGCCGAGGCGGAGCGCCTGCTCGAGCCGTGGCTCGGGACCGGGCTCGACCTGTCCGACCTGCCGGTGCCGCGGCTCATCGCCCTCAAGCTCTCCAGCAGCCAGGCGGCCGACCTGAAGCGGCTGCGATCACGCCTCGTCGAGGCGCTGCCGGGCGTCGCCAGCCTCGACGACCACGCCCTCTGGCTGCAGCGGCTCTCGACCGCCGCCAACGCCTTCGTCGGGATCGGGATCGGGCTCGTGCTGCTCGTCCTGATCGCCACCGGCCTCGCGGTGACCTTCGCGACACGCGGCGCCATGGCGAGCAACCGCGAGGTGGTGGAAGTGCTGCATTTCGTCGGCGCCGACGACGACTACATCGCCCGCGCGTTCCAGCGGCGGTTCTTCGGCCTGGGCCTGCGCGGCGGCGCGATCGGCGCCGGTCTGGCCCTCGTGGCCTTCGTGATCGCCGGGCTCCTCGCCCGGGCCGCGCGCTCCGGACCGGCCGGTCAGGAGGTCGAGGCGCTGTTCGGCGCGTTCCATATCGGCCTGCGCGGCTACGCCAGCGTGATCCTGATCGGCGTGATCGCGTCCCTCGTCACGGGCGTCGTCTCGCGCGTGACCGTGCGGCGCTTCCTGGCCTGATCCCTGCTGCGTCACGAAGACGTGGAAATAGGGGGTCTGCCGAGCGCGTTTACCATCTGGAAACTTTATCGTTGCGGTGTGGAAACAGCCGACCGCGCCGGCCTCCGAGCCGCCGCAATCGGCGCCGATTCTCCGGAGGATGACCACGCGTATGCTGCGCGCATCGGATCCGCCCTCGACCGACGCCGTCGGCTGGGCCTGGCACGAGTGGGGTCTCCCGCGCCGCGCCGCCGCGCGCCCGCGCGACCGGCGGCGGATCGCGCTCTGGACCTGCGGCCTCGGCGCCGGGCTCGGGATGCTGGCCCTGTTCGCGGGCTTTCTCGTGTTCGTCGGCGCGCTCGCCCGCCAGGAGCGGACGCCGACCGACCGGGCCGACGGGATCGTCGCGCTGACCGGCGGTGCCCAGCGGATCGGCGACGCGATCGACCTGCTCGCGGGCGGCTACGGGCGGCGCCTGCTCATCACCGGGGTCAACGAGCGGACCAGCCGCGACGAGATCGCCCGGCTGAACCCGACCCAGCGCGCCCTGATCGCCTGCTGCGTGGATCTCGACTACCGGGCGCGCAACACGATCGGGAACGCCATCGAAACGCGCCGCTGGATGCGCGCGCACCGATTCAGCACCGTCGCGGTCGTGACCTCGAACTACCACATGCCGCGGACGCTGGTCGAGCTCGACCACGCCCTCCAGGACAGCGACCGCGTCTTGCCGCATCCGGTCGTGAGCGAGGCCTTCGATGCCGATCGCTGGTGGCAGAACCCGCCGGCCGCGCGCCTCCTGGCCTCCGAGTACATGAAGTTCCTGGTCAGCTGGGTCCGCACGCGCTTCGAGGCGGATCCCGAGCGCTCCCGCGCGGCGATCCTGATCGGGCGCGGCAAGCCGGTGAAGATGGTGGCCGAGCCGCTCATGCTCCGCGGCGTGGATTGAGGGCGCGGCGCGCGCCACCCCCGCCCCTACAGCCCCTTGCAGCGGGCCTTGATCGCGGCCGAGAACTCGCGGTCCGACCCCTGGACCTGGGCGAGGCGTTCGCCGCGCTCCGAACCGGACAGGCAGCGGCCGTAGACGCTCGCCACGCGGCGCATCGTCTCCACGTGGCGCCGCCAGACGCGGCAGTTCTTGGCGTCGTCCCCGTCCGCCTGCTCGAGCTGCTCGAGGGCCTGGCGCTGCATCGACTGCGCCACCAGGACGTCGCGCGCGCAGGTGGTCTCGCCCTGGGCGGCGGCGCCGGAGATGCCGGCCGCGAGGGTCAGGGCGGCGGCCGTTCGGAAGCTCTGGATCATCACGCGGCCTGCGGTGCCGTCGAGCGCGTCAGGAGCGCGTAGAGCGCGCCGGCGTCCCGGGCGGCGCGGATATGCGCGAGCATGCCCGGCTCGCGCAGGATGCGGGCGACCTGCGCCAGGGCCTTCAGGTGATCGGCGCCGGCGCCCTCGGGCGCGAGCAGCAGGAAGGCGATGTCCACGGGCTGTCCGTCGAGCGCCTCGAAGTCCACCGGTCGGTCGAAGCGCGCGAACAGCCCGAAGAGACGGTCGAGACCGGGCAGCTTGCCGTGCGGGATCGCCACGCCGTCGCCGATGCCGGTCGACCCGAGCCGCTCGCGCTGGAGCAGCGTGTCGAAGACGGGGCGCTCACCGAGGGCGGGCAGGCGCCGCGCCGCCTGCGCGGCGAGATCCTGCAGCACCTGCTTCTTGGCGCGGGCGCGCAGGGCCGGCACGACCGAGTCGGGGTCGAGGAATTCCAGAACTGGCATCGAACGACCGTTGCCCCGTCGCCCGTTCGCGAGGAAGCGGGCCTCGTCGCAGGGGCATCGACGACCGTTCCGGCCGCGCCCCCACCAGATTCAATAAGCGGGGAAACCAGCCGGTTCCGGCTCCGTTCCTCCCGACCCGCGGCGTCACTCGGTGGCGTTCGGCGGGTCCACCCAGCCGATCGCTCCGTCGCTCCGCCGATATACGACGTTGACGCGGCCGGTGCCAGCGTGGACGAACACAACCACTGGGGATCCCGTCATGTCGAGGGCCGTCACCGCTTCGCCGATGGTGCGGCGCTGGAGAGTCTTGGTGCTCTCGGCGACGATCGGCGGGTGGGCGTCGCCCTCGGCGGCGTCGTCCTCCTCCACCTCCGGGGCGGCGAACACCGCGTAGGCGGCCTCGACTGCCGCGTCGTCCCCCGGGCCCGTCGCGTGCTGCTTCAGCTTGTGCTTGTAGCGCCGCAGACGAGTCTCCAGGCGCTCCGCGGTCTGCTCGAAGCTCGACCGCGCGTCGTGCGCGAAGCCGTTGGCCTCGATCGTCAGGCCGGAGACGAGGTGCAGGACGCAATCCGTCCGGAAGGCTGTGCCGTCGCGCCGGAGCGTGACGTGGCCGTTGCAGGAATCGTGCATGTGCGAGTCGAGATACTTCGCCTGGATCGCCGACATCCGTTCCTCGACGCGGCCGCGCAGACTCTCGCCGAGATCCACGCCGTGGCCAGTCACTCGCAACGATCCCATGCTGCCTCCCCCGTTCCGATGCAGTCGGCCGAATTAGAGAGCCGGCTCGGGTTAAGTCAACGGAGCCCCTTGCGGTTCAAGCGCTTGCTTAACGCTGGGTTCAGCCGGCCTGTCCGTATACACGGGGCCTCCGGCACCTTGCCTTGCGACGTGAGACGACCGCCTGCATGATGATCGACCCCGGATTCTCCGCCACCGCGACACGCCGCGCCGTCCTGGGGGGCGCGCTCGGCGCTGCCGCGGGCCTGCTCCCGGCAGCCGCGCGGGCGGCCGACCCGGAGAAGGCCCCGCCCCTGCCCGGCGCCGGCGAGGCATTCGCGGCGGGCACGCTGACCGACCTCGCCCGCGCCCGGGCCGCCGCCCCCTACGCCGCCCCGAAGTCCGGCGACGCGCCGACGGTTCTCAAGAACCTCTCCCGCGAGGCCTACGAGGCGATCCGTCCCGCGGAGGGCCGCGCGGTCTGGGCCGACCGGAATACCGGCTACGTCCTGGAGCCGCTGCTGCGCGGCTCGATCTTCGAGACGCCGGTGTCGCTGTTCGTCGTGGAGAACGGCGTGGTGCAGCCGGTCGGGTACGACAAGTCCGCCATCGCGGCGCCGGGCCTCGACCTGCCCGACCTGACCGCCGACACCGCCTTCTCGGGCTTCCGCCTGCGCGCCCGGTTCGACGGTGCCGACGGGCTGTCGAACTTCGCCCTGTTCCAGGGCGCCTCGTTCTTTCGCCTTGTCGCCGAGGGCCAGGATTTCGGCATCAACGCCCGGGCGCTCGCCCTGCGGCCGGCGGATTCCCGCGGCGAGGAATTCCCGCTGTTCCGGGCCCTGTTCGTCGAGGCGCCGCGGGCGGGCCAGCCGGTCATCGTCCACGCCCTCGCGGAATCGGAATCGGCGACCGCGGCCTTCAAGATCACGCTGACGCCGGGCCGCGACGTCTCCACGGCGCAGATCGACGGGACGGTCTTCGCCCGCGCCGAGCTCGACCATATCGGTCTCGGCGGCATGCAGGGCAGCTACCTGTTCGGGCCCCTCGACCGGAACCGCGTGGACGACCTGCGCGCCGCGGCCTTCTCGGTGGAGGGCCTGGCGATCCACAACGGCTACGGCGAGCCGATCTGGCGCCCGGTTCACAATCCCGAGGCGCTGCAGGTCTCGGCCTTCGTGGATCGCGGGCCCAAGGGCTTCGGCCTCATGCAGCGCGCCCGCGCCTACGACGATTTCGAGGACGACCGGCGCCACTGGGAGCAGCGACCGTCCCTCTGGCTGGAGCCCCTCGACGACTGGAACGAGGGCGCGGTCACGCTGCTGGAGATCCCGAGCGATTCCGAGCTCAACGAGAACGTCTTCGCCTACTGGCGACCCAAGGCAAAGCTCGCGAAGGGCGCGGAGATGCGCTTCCAGTGCCGGCAGCACTGGTCCAAGGGCTGGCCGGACCCGCTTCCGCCGGAGATCGCCCGGGTGCGCGACAGCCGCTGCGGCCACGGCAGCACGGGGAACCGCCGGCTCTTCGCCGTCGATTTCGAGGGCGACGCGCTGTTCCAGCCCGGCGACATCGACGTCGACCTCGGCGCCTCGGCCGGGACGATCACGCGCCAGGAACGGTTTCGGTACCCCGATCGTAAGACGCTGCGGATCCTGTTCGAGCTCGATCCGGGGAGCGAGCGCGCGAGCGAGCTGCGTCTCGCGCTCCGGCGCGGCCAGGCCCGGGCCAGCGAGACCTGGCTGTTTCGCTGGACACCCTGAACCCCGACCCGATTGCTGAGGAACGGCCTCCCCCGTGCGACTGGACGAGACCATGATGTTGCCGCCAGCGACGGACGCCGGTTCCGGGCGCGAGACCGTGACCGACGGCGGCCGTTATCTGCCGCCCGAGGCTCCCCTGTCGATGCCCGTCCAGGATCTGGCGCGCTGGGATCCGGGGCTCGGTCACCGGCCGGAGCGCCGGGTCCGGACGCCCTGGCCTGAGCGGATCCTGGTGTTCGGCGGCGCCCTGGCGCTCACGGCCTTCGGCGGCTGGCAGATGGTCGAGACCGTGTCGGTCTCCGGCAGCCCGACCGCCCTCCAGCTCGTGCTGGTCGTCCTGTTCTGCCTGACCTTCTCGTGGATCGCCCTGGCCTTCACCAGCGCGGTGCTCGGCTTCGCGACGCTGCTGCGCCGGCCCCGGCCGGCGCCGAACCCGGCCGCGCTGCGCACGCGGACCGCGGTCCTGATGCCCGTCTACAACGAGGCGACGGCCCGCACCTTCGCGGGCATCGAGGCCATGCGCGAGGCGGTCGAGGCGACCGGGCTGGGCGATCATTTCGACTGGTTCGTCCTGTCGGACTCCACCCAGCCCGATGCCTGGATCGCCGAGGAGCGGGCCTATCTCGACCTGCGCGGCCGGCTCGGCCCCGAGGCCCGGCTCTACTACCGGCACCGGCCGAAGAACCATCACCGCAAGGCCGGGAACATCGGCGATTTCGTCACCCGCTGGGGCGGGCGCTACGACCACATGCTCGTGCTGGACGCCGACAGCCTGATGAGCGGATCTGCCGTCGTGGCGCTCGCGGCCGCCATGGAGGCGGACCCGGATGCCGGGATCATCCAGACGCTGCCGCTGATCATCAACCGCAACACCCTGTTCGCCCGACTCCAGCAATTCGCGGCCCGGATCTACGGCCCGGTGATCGCAGCCGGCCTCGCCGCGTGGTCGGGCCGGGACGGCAACTACTGGGGTCACAACGCGATCATCCGGACCCGCGCCTTCGCGGATTCCTGCGGCCTGCCGGACCTGCCCGGGAAACCGCCTTTCGGCGGACACATCCTGTCCCATGACTTCGTCGAGGCGGCCCTGATCCGCCGGGCGGGCTGGGCGGTGTACATGCTCCATCGCCTGCCGGGCTCGTACGAGGAGAGCCCGCCCTCGCTGATCGACGTGGCGGTGCGCGACCGGCGCTGGGCGCAGGGCAATCTTCAGCACGCGCGGGTGATCGGCTCCGCCGGGCTGCATCCCGCGACGCGGCAGCACTTCGCCACCGGCATCGCCGGCTACCTCGCCTCACCGCTGTGGCTGCTGCAGCTGGTGGTCGGCATCCTGCTGGTGCTCCAGACGGCGACGGAGCGGCCGGACTATTTCGGCGGCGCCGGCTTCTCGCCGGTCTTCCCGCGCTTCGATCCGGTCCGCGCGCTCCAGCTGTTCGGCCTGACCATGGCGGTGCTGCTGGCACCCAAGTTCCTCGGCCTGATCCTGGCGCTGCTGGACGGCCCGGTGCGGCGCGCCTGCGGCGGCGCCGGACGGCTCGTCCTGTCTAGCCTCGTCGAGATCCTGCTGTCCGCCCTGGTGGCGCCGGTGGCGATGGTGATCCAGTCGGGCTCCGTGATGGGCATCCTGCTCGGACGGGACACGGGCTGGAACCCGCAGCGGCGGGACGACGGCTCGATCCCGCTGCGCGACATCGTCGTCCGCCATCGCTGGCACACGCTGCTGGGGCTGGTGGCGGGCGTCGCCGCCTTCGCGATCGCCACCTCGCTGTTCCTCTGGATGAGCCCGACGATCCTGGGTCTCGTTCTGGCGATCCCGATCTCCTGGGCGAGCGGCCAGCTCGGGCTCGGCCTGGCGCTCAAGCGACGCCTGCTCCTCGCCACGCCGGAAGAGGCCACCCCGCCGGAGATCGCGGTCCGCGCCGCGTCCCTCGCGGCCCGCAACGCGGAGCGTGGGTTCGACGAGACGGATGCCCTCGCGGCCCTCCACGCCGATCCCGACCTCGCGCGTGACCACACGCGGATGCTGCCCCTCGGACAGCGGCGGCCCCGGGGCGCGATCGATCCGGACCAGACCCTGGCCACCGCCAAGGTCTGCGAGGCCGAGACGGTGGCGGAGGCGCAGGCGTGGCTCTCGCCGAAGGAGCGGATGGCGCTCCTGCACGACCGGGCCCTGGTCGACCGTCTCGTCCGCCTCGACGCGCGCGAACGGTGATTGCGGTCCGTCCGCCCGCCGAGTGACGGGTCGCGGCGCGCCCGGGAACGCTCAGCGCCGCTCGCGAAGACGTGTCGGTCCGCCCCGATCGCGAGGTCCACCGAGGCCGTCAGCCGGACCGAGCCGTGAGAAGTGATTAACCATTCGGGTCCTAGATTCGCGCATCGTCATTCGGATCCGGTCATGACCCTGCTGTTCGTGTTCCTGCTCCTGCCGCTCGCGGTGGCCATCGTCCTGGCCCGCGGCGAGCCGATCCGCACCATCAGCTGCCTCGGCGCGATGGGCGTCGGCTGCGTCATCGCCGCCACGAGTCTCGTGAGCCTCGTGCGCCACCGGATCCGGACGACCTGACACCGGACCGGAGCAAGCTACCGTCAGAGGAACCCGACCTGACGCGGGCCGCCGCCCAGGCTGCGCCCCGCACGGGAGACGAGCTGGGAGAAGGCCAGGGCCGCCGCCGTGGCCTGGGCGCGGGACGGGAAGCTGCGTCGCGATTCGAGAACGGGCTCGTCAGTCTCGTTGACGAGAACCCAGGACCACAGCGACCGGCTACGCTCTCGTATCTCGAATTGCACGGGCGCCTCCCTGTCCGGGACATGCGAAGCGAAAGACTTGCATCCGCGGGTGACATCCGGATGACGTTGTTTCGCGACCGTCAAGGCGCGCCGGCCGCCGCGAAATTCTGCTGAAGACTGTTGTCTTCGTGGACGAAGCGCGGGGAGATCGATGGTTCAGCATCGTGCCAGCTATCCATCGAGATCTGACCCGAACAATCGGGTGCGAAATCCGTGCCAGGATGAGCGGACAGCCGGCCAGCTATCCCCAGGAACTGCGCTGGCCCCGTGACAGCCGCCTCGGCATCCGCGCTGCCGACGCCGCGACAAGCCTGCGACGTGCGGACTTGACTGGATTGTCTGGATCTCGATGCTCTGACCCGTTGCGGGCGGGGTCGAGGGCATTCTGGCGGCAGCACCCGGTGGCGCTGCGAGGCGGATCGACGTGATGGCAGATCACAGCAGAGTCCCGAACGAACGGTCGCGTCGCCTTCTCGGCGATCTGGCCGAGACTCTCGGATGTTCGGTCGACGTCTTCTTCGATCCGGACCCGCAGGACGATCGTGCGATGACCGAAGAATTGCTGACCCTGTGGTTCTCGATCAAGGATCCCGATGCCCGGCACCGCATCCTGGATTGTGCCCGGGCCGTGAAGGCCGAGGCCGGGGCGGACGCGCAGCCGCGCCCCTGACCGGTGCCTTGTTTCCGACGGCTTGGCGCCCCACCCAGGCAGCTCGTCCGTCGCCGCGACCCTAGTCGGAGAACCCATGAAATCCGTGAACGCTCTGATCGCCGAGGAACTCGGTGTCGGGGAGGCGCAGGTCGCGGCCACCGTCGCGCTCCTCGACGGCGGCGCGACCGTGCCGTTCATCGCGCGCTACCGGAAGGAGAATACGGGCGGCCTCGACGACACGCAGCTGCGCAGGCTGGAGGAGCGCCTGTCCTACCTGCGCGATCTCAACGAGCGGCGCGCCGCGATCGTCGCGAGCATCACCGCCCAGGGCAAGATGTCCCCGCCCCTGGCGGCGGCCCTCGACGCCGCCGACACGAAGGCGCGGCTGGAGGACCTGTACCTGCCCTTCCGGCCTAAGCGGCGCTCGAAGGCGCAATCCGCCCGCGAAGCCGGCCTCGAACCGCTGGCCCAGGCCCTGCTGAGCCGTCCCGACCGCGCGCCCGAAGCGGTCGCGACCGCTTACGTGTCGGACGCGCGCGGCGTGCCGGACACCGAGGCCGCGCTGGAGGGCGCCCGCGCCATCCTGATCGAGCGCTTCGGCGAGGATGCCGACCTCGTGGGGCGCCTGCGGGCGGATTACTGGCGGACCGGCCAGCTCGTCTCGCAGGTGCGCAAGGGCAAGGCGAACGAGGGGGCGAAGTTCTTGGACTACTTCGACTGGAGCGAGCGGCTGGAGCGCATGCCCTCGCACCGGATCCTGGCGATCTTCCGCGGTGAGCGGGAAGAGGTGCTCGACGTCGGCTTCGCCGCGGAGGGGGAGGAGTCGGCGCCGGGCCTTCCCGGGCCCTTCGAGATGGCGATCTGCCGCCGCTTCGAGATCGCGGCGCGGGGGCGTCCCGGCGATGCCTGGCTCCTCGACACGGTGCGCACGGCCTGGCGAACGAAGATCCGGGCCGGGATCAAGCAGGACCTGCGCGGCCGGCTGTTCGAGCGGGCCGAGGACGAGGCCGTGTCGGTCTTCGCCGGGAACCTCAAGGACCTGCTCCTCGCCGCTCCGGCGGGCGGCCGGGCGACGATGGGGCTCGATCCGGGCTACCGGAACGGCGTGAAGGTCGCGGTAGCTGATCGGACCGGGCGGGTCGTCGCGGTGGAGACGACCTACCCGCACGAGCCGCAGCGGCGCTGGCGGGAGGCCGTCGCGACGCTCGGCCGGCTCTGCCGGCTGCACGGCGTGGAGCTTCTCGCTGTCGGCAACGGCACCGCGTCCCGCGAGACCGAGCGCCTCGCCGCGGAGATCATCGCGGCGAACCCGGACCTGCCGCTGGCGAAGGTCGTGGTCTCCGAGGCCGGCGCCTCGGTCTACTCGGCCTCCGAGATCGCCGCCAAGGAATTGCCCGACCTCGACGTGTCCCATCGCGGCGCCGCGTCGATCGCTCGGCGCCTCCAGGATCCCCTGGCGGAACTGGTCAAGATCGACCCCAAGTCGATCGGCGTCGGGCAGTACCAGCACGACGTGAGCGAGGCGAAGCTGTCGCGGTCGCTCTCGGCGGTGGTGGAGGACGCGGTCAACGCGGTCGGGGTGGACGTCAACACCGCCTCCCCGGCCCTGCTGGCGCAGGTCTCCGGCCTCGGCGGCGCGATGGCGGCGCGGATCGTCGCCCACCGCGACGCCCAGGGCCCGTTCCGCACGCGGGCGGCGCTCAAGAAGGTCCCGGGGCTCGGCCCGAAGACCTTCGAGCTGGCCGCCGGCTTCCTCCGCATCCAGGGCGGTGACGACCCGCTCGACGGGTCTGGCGTCCACCCGGAAGCCTATCCGGTGGTCCGCCGCATCCTCCAGGCGACGAAGAGCGATATCCACGTCCTGCTCGGCAACGCCGCCCTCCTCGGCCGCCTCGCGCCGGAGCCCTTCGTCGACGCGCGCTTCGGCCTGCCGACCGTGCGCGACATCATCGCCGAGCTCGAGAAGCCGGGGCGGGACCCGCGGCCGGAATTCAAGACGGCGCGCTTCCAGGAGGGCGTCGAGACAATCGGGGACCTGAAGCCCGGGATGCAGCTCGAGGGTGTCGTCACCAACGTCGCGGCCTTCGGGGCCTTCGTGGATATCGGCGTCCACCAGGACGGGCTCGTCCACATCTCCGCGATGGCCCGGCGGCGGATCGCGTCGCCCACCGAGGTCGTCCGGATCGGCGAGGTCGTCCGGGTGCTGGTCCTCAGCGTCGACGTCCCGCGCAAGCGCATCGCGCTGTCGCTGCGGCTCGACGATCCCGTCGAGCCGGGCCAGCAGACCCGGAGGACGGCCGAGCCGCGGCAGGACGCGCCGCGGAGCCGACCGAGCCCGGGTGAGGCCCCCGGCGGGGCGCTGGCCGACGCTCTCCGGCGCGCGGGCGCCGCGCCGCGGCGCGAGTGAGGCACGCCTGACGCGCGTGCACGGCCTCCGCGTCGCGGCCGGGACTGCCGCCGGTGAACCGAGAACATGGTTAGCGCTTCGTAAACCTCCGTGCGGTCAGAGTGCGTTCGTCGTGCCGCGGAGCGCGATTCGAAACACCTGATCGCGGTTCCGGGATCGCTGCGGCGACCCCACGGCTCGGAGGCTCTGATGCAAGCGCACGTTGCGGGGATCGACAACCCGAACCCGATGATCGGCCCGGCCCGCCTGATCCGGGCGGCCTTCGAGGGCGCCGACATGGCCGCCCTGGCCGCCGAGATCCTCGCCGAGGGCGGAGACTCCGCCCTCGACGCCGGGACGGCGCTGGACATGGCGACGATCCTGCTGCTGAAGCACCGCTTCACCGAGGGGCTCGCGCTCCAGAGAGAGGTGCTGGACGGACAGCGGGTCTTCTCGCTGCGCTCGAACCCGGATCAGGCGCGGATTCGCGTCCTCGTCCTGGTCACGGCCGGCGATCTCATGGCCAACACGCCGATCGACTTCCTGCTGAACGACGGCGATTTCGGCCTCACCTACCTCTATCTCCGCCCCGGCGAGCCGATCCCGCACGACCTGCCGGCGCACGACGTCATCGTCACGGGCATCGCCTACGCGCGGACCGCCGAGCCGCTCCTGGAAGCCCTCGCGGCGGCGGCGGACCAGTGGACGCGGCCGATCGTCAATCACCCGCGCCACGTCCTCAAGACGTCCCGCCACGGGATCGCGGACGCGCTCCGCGGGGCGGATGAGATCCTGGCGCCGGAGGTCGTCCGCGTGAGCCGCTCCATCCTGAGCGCCGCGGCGTCCCGCAGAGCCGAGGGACCGACATACCCGCTCCTCGTGCGCCCTCTGGACACGCACGCCGGCAACGACCTCCAGAAGATCGACCGGTCGGAGGACCTGCATCTCTACCTCGCGCAGACGGAGGCCGAGGCGTTCTACGTCACGCAGTTCTGCGATTACCGCGGTCCCGACGGCCTCTATCGGAAATTGCGCATCGTACTGATCGACGGTGTGCCCTACCTCTGCCACATGGCCATCCGCGATCACTGGATGATCCACTACCTCAACGCCGGCATGCTGGAGGATCCGGTGAAGCGGCAGGTCGAGGCCGCCGCCATGGCCACGTTCGACACCGACTTCGCCGAGCGCCACCGCGCCGCGTTCGCCGAGATCCACCGCAGGATCGGCCTCGATTACCTGATCATCGACTGCGCCGAGAGCGCGGACGGCCGTCTGCTGGTCTTCGAGGCCGATACCGGGATGGTCGTCCACGACATGGATTCGGCGGAGCTGTACCCCTACAAGGCCCCGCAGATGCGCCGGGTCTTCGCCGCGTTCCAGGACGCGCTGCGGGGGCGGGCTCGGGGGCGGACCGCCTAGGTCGGCCGCCTCGGGCAGGGGGGCTGCGGGCGTCGGGTGCTCCACCCGGCGCCTTCACCAGGGGATGCGACCGAAGCGGTCGACCAGCCGCTGGTACTCGGCGTTGCTCTCGGCCTTGGAGGTGCCGCCCGAGCCGACATCCGAGGTCCCGGAGCCCGGATGCACGAGGCGGCACACCAGCGGCAGGACGAAGCCGTGCCGCACGAGCTGCACGTTGGGGCCGCCGTTGCGCAGGACGTTGGCGAGCCACGGACGGACCTGGATCGCGTCCTGCAGCGTGACGGGCGCCGTCGCCTCGACGAGGTGGGCGCGGCGCAGGCCGGTCTCGGCGAGGCGGCCGAGCCACTCGTTGTCGTAGTGCCACTTCGCGGCCGGGCTGATCGCGCCGACCTGCGCGAAGGTCGTCCGCCGCATCAGCCAGCCCGACGGCGTCGCGAAGTCGTTGATCCGCACCACCTCGCCGGCCTCGTCGGTCTCGAGCTGCGTCGAGGAGACGAAATCGAAGCTCTCGAGGGCCCTCAGCGCGAAGCCCAGATAGGCCGGCAGCCAGTGATCGTCGTCCTCGAGGAAGCCGACGAGGTCCCAGCTGTCGTCGACGGCGGCAATGGCGGCGTTCAGCGCGGGGATCTGGCCCCTCTGCGGGCCGCGTGCGAAGGTGGTCTGCGGGTGCGCGGCGAGCCGCGCCGGGATCTCGATCCCGGGGTCGATCCCGACGAAGAAGTGGATCGTCGCCGGCCGGTCGAGCTCCTGGGCGTTGGCGCTCGCGATCGCGTGCTCCAAAAAGTACTGGCCGGCCTTTCCGGCCAGGGTCGAGGGTTTGAGCCTCGACGGCGTGATGATCGCGATCCTCATTCCCACGCCTCACCGTGTCGGGGGTCGCGCGCCGCGGCGCGGAACGCTGTCAGAGCTTGAAGGATTGCTCGCCGATATGGCCGAGCTCCTTGCTGAGATACGGATCGCACCAGATCCGGAAGCCGGCGGCGCGTGCGCGGTCGCTGAAGTCGAAGTCCTCGCCGATGTTCACGCCGGCTTCCTCGTCGACGCGGAAGCGGAAATAGGGCTTCTTCAGCTTCTCGAAGACCGTGGACTTGATCAGCAGGAAGCCGGTCGGGATCCGGGACATCTCCAGCAGACCCTTCGGCGCGTCGGCCGGCTGCTCCGGGAGGATGTCGCCCAGGAAGTGGAACGGGGCGGTGCGGCGGGAATAGGTCGCGCCGATGATGTCGACCTGCCTTACGAGGAGCTTGAGGAGTGCGTCCTTCGGGAAGGTCATGTCGCTGTCGATGAACAGGACGTACTCCGCCCCGTACTTCTGCGCGTATTCGAGGCCGAGGTTGCGGGCATCGGCGACGATCGACGACTTCCCGACGACGATCGACATCGGCATCTCGCCGAGCGAGTGCATCATCGATCCGAGGCTCACGGCGAAGTCCGCGTGGACCATGGTCCCGCAGGGGATCGCGATCGCCACATGGGGCAACTTCGGCGACGCTGAAGGGGTCGCGGCGCCAACATCACCAGACGCTTGAGCGATCACATCTGAGCTCCCTGCAAGGTGCGCCCCGTACCCGCCGCGCCGACCGAACCGGATCGGCACCGGTCGGGCAGGCGCGACAGACTTGGTTTGCGTCACAGCTTATGGCTGCGGATGGTTAATAGATCTTGAACACGCTCCGCGATCCGTAAATACTTAGCGCTTCAAGGATCGATTCATTAACGATCACTTCGGACACACTCGGAGTCAGCAATTGATTTAACCCCCGCGAAACATTTGAAGGGCGATTACTGGCGTACCCGAGAAACGGGTGCATCAAATCAGAAAGATAAGACCTATGTCCTCGATCACCCTGTCGGCCGCCACGCGTCAGAACCTGCTCTCGCTGCAGGACACCGCCCAGCTGATGGCGACCACCCAGAACCGGCTCGCGACCGGCAAGACCGTCAACTCCGCCCTCGACAACCCGACCAACTTCTTCACCTCCCAGGCCCTCGACGGACGCTCCTCGAGCCTGAACTCGCTCCTCGACGGCGTCTCCAACGGTATCCAGTCGATCCAGGCCGCCAACCAGGGCATCACCTCGATCCAGAAGCTCGTGGACCAGGCCAAGTCGATCGCCAACCAGGCGCTCTCGACCCAGCTCTCCACCACCGGCACCGCCGCCAACGCCTACAGCGCCAGCACCGCCTCCCAGACGGTGCTCATGACGATCAACGGTACCTCGGTCTCGGCCACGGTCGCCGCCTCCTCCAGCATCAGCGCCACCGTCGCGGCCCTGAACTCTGCGGTCAGCTCGGCCTCGACCTCGTCGAGCGGCTCGTTCGGCGCCGGCGCGATCTTCTCGGTCGACAGCACCGGCACCAAGATCGTCCTGAACGCCCAGGCGGACGTGGAATTCCAGAACTCCGGCAGCCAGACGGCGCTCGGCTTCACCGCCTCGGCCACCACCGCCTCGACCTACGGCACCGCCGCCAGCACCGTGGTGTCCAGCGACCTGTCGATCTCGGGCGTGACGCAGCGCGCCTCGCTGGCCAACCAGTACAACAACCTGCTCAACCAGATCACGCAGCTCGCCGGCGACGCCAGCTACAACGGCGTCAACCTCATTGCCGGCAAGGGCAATGACTTGAACATCAAGTTCAACGACACCGGCAGCTCGACCCTCAACGTCGCCTCGGTCGACGCCACGGCGAGCGGTCTCGGCCTGTCGTCGATCACCAGCTCGAACAACTCGTCGAGCCAGAACGGCCTCGGCAACTTCCTGCTGAACTCGGACGTCAACAAGACTCTGGCGACCCTGACCAGCGCCGGCAACTCGCTGACATCCGCGGCGAGCTCCCTGGGCTCGAACCTGTCGGTGGTTCAGAACCGCCAGGACTTCTCCAAGCAGCTGATCAACGTGCTGCAGACGGGCTCGGCCAACCTGACGAACGCCGACCTGAACCAGGAGGCGGCCAACTCGCAGGCGCTGTCGACCCGCCAGTCTATGGGCATCTCGGCCCTGTCGCTGGCCAACTCCGCCCAGCAGGGCGTCCTCCAGCTCCTGCGGTAAGCGACACGCACCGCGAAGCGACAGAGGCCGGCCGGGGCAACCCGGTCGGCCTTTCACTATGTCCGCGCCCGCGATCGTGGAGCCCGGCATCCGAAACCGACGTCGCGCCGGCAACCGCCCCGGCTCGAGGGAGCGCCGCGCAGGATCGACGCGGCAGGGCGGCTCCGCGCCGGTGATCCGAAGCTCCCGCCGCCCGCCCTCTGAACAGGACGATCCAGAGCCCGTTGCGACCGCGGGGTTGCCAAGCTTAACCGTATCGGCCAGCCTGTCCGTAGTTACTGCGTACCGACCCGAGCTGAGCCGGAGTGCCGATGCGAGTGAACCACCAGCGCCGTCTCCTCAACAAGGCAGCGGAGGCACGGGATTACCAGATCACGATCCGTCAGAGGGCGGACGCGTCCTGGCCCGGCGACCACAGCCGACTGACGGCGCTCGAGAGCACCGGCCATCTCCGGCGGATCGACCCGCTCGAGGATCCGGGTGGTCCAGTGGCGGTCTGGCAGATCACCGCGGCCGGCCTCTCCCAGCTTCGGGCTCTCACGTCGGGAGCCGAGTGATGGCGTCCGTCAAGATCCGCGCGACCGACGACGGGACCTTCGTGGTCTACCGCAACGGCGCCGCCGTCGCGTCGGGATTGACCCGCGAGCAGGCCGAGCGCTGCGCGACGGTCCTGGGCTGGATCGCACAGGGGCGCTGACGGCGCGGCGGCTATTCGGCGGCCGTCCCGGGGACCGCGTCGCCGAGAGCCTCACGCCGCGCGCTGTTCAGGACCCGCTGACGCGCATTCGGATCCTGTATCGCGTGCCAGAGGTGAAAGAGTTCGTGCGTCATGCCGAGGTCGACGGCCTCGCCATCCGGTCCGTAGAAGGCCTCGACCGGACAGCCAATGACGGCTGCGATCTCGCGCAGGCGCGCGACAGCTCGAACATCGATGGCCATTGGAGACAGAATTCCTACACGCCGGGCGCGCAAGGGCTATCATTGCCCAACCCTGAGCAGCAAGGGATCGCCCTGTACTAGGCCTGATCCGATCGTATCAGTTTGAACACATCTGGGCATGTGGTCGACACGCTGCGCGAGCGGATTGCAGCGCGTAACCTCACGAAGGCGTGAACAGTCTCCGCACAGTCCGCGCCACCGGCGTGCCGGCGTCCGCGATCGGGCCGACCACGGCGCAGCTCGTCGTGTTGCGCGACCCGGCTGACCGGAGCCGGGGGCACGAATCCGCGCCCCGACCTGTCCTCGCGGGCGCTGAACGGGCGATCGTCAAGCAATCGGCGGGACAGCTGCCACGGAATTAGCGGATGGAAGCTTCCCGTTAACGAAGCGTAAACCTTTGTGACGTGATCCTAGGACGGTGGACGGGCACGGGATCCGGCCACGCAGATCGGGCGAGGCTCCGATGATCGTCTTGATAGCCGCAGCCATCGTCAGCGGTCTCGCGACAGCCACGATCCTGGCGCCGGTGAGCGCCCTCGCCGCGCTGATCATCGCACCCCTGGCAGCCAGCGCGTCGGCCATCCTGGCCTGCATCTTCATCGCCTGGCGTAACACGCGCGACGATGTCGGGCCGCCCGACCTCGAGACGCAGGCCGACGCGATGGTGGCGGTCCTCTGCGAGGTTGCCCAGCAGGGCAAGATCGTCCCGGTCGCCGCGCCGGTCCGGGTCCGCGGCCACCGGTCGGCCTGATCTCGGCGCGCCGCGACCGGCGTATCGCCGGCCCGGGCCCGATCCCAGCGGCACCGGTCGCGGCCTATCCTGTTCCGGATGAGGCCGTCCGTACCCCTCTCCGCCGTCCAACCTCTCCCCCGAGCGCAGTCAGTCAGGCATCGCGCAGGACGGAAGAGACGCTGGGCGTCGTTCTGTTCGAGCAGGTGGGTCAGGGCATCCCGCGGACCCCTGCGGGATAGGCGTTGCGCGACCATGTCGGGCGCGCCTCCGCCGAGTCGAACCGCGCCTCCGACCTCGTGGCGCTGCGGCCGGCGCGATTCCTGAGCGCCCATCCGGATTTCGGGGTGCGGGTCGCCGCCCGCATGGACTATGCCCACCTCATCACCGACGCGTTCGACGCCGACAACGTCTCAGGATCACCCCGCGGCGAAAATTTAATGCGGATGCCGCTGGGTTAGGAAACTGTCACGCCGCTCCGCGACCCGCTCGGGCGGCCCGCATCCGCGAGCCGGCCGACCTGCTGGCGCGGATTCGCGCGCCGCTGAACGGCAGAGATTCCACAAGGACTGGAAAACGAAGTACGGCGATGGGGCGCGGTCGCATCGTGAAGATGCGTCGGGCAAACTGACCGGGACCGTTTTCCGCAGGATCGGATAACGGTATCGGAGAACGAAGGCGCGCCGAGACGCACCGCAAGACACACGCGAAGACGCATGTGGGGTCGATCCCGCCGCCAGCGGCATCGGGAGCGGCCCCGACGGAGGGGCGCCATGCAGATCGATGTTGCGGCCGTCGAGTCGACGGCGGGGATTGAATTTTCGGGACCGCCGCTGCGCGCCCGGGGCTGGCTGCGCCGGGTGGATGCCGGGCTCGGCCACCTCGTGGAGATCCCGGCGGCACTGCTCGTCCTGGCCGAGATCGCGGTTCTGCTCAGCGGTGTCGTCAGCCGCTACGTGTTCCGCGATCCCATCATCTGGTCGGACGAGCTCGCCTCGATCTTGTTCCTGTGGCTCGCCATGCTCGGCGCCGTGGTCGCCTTCCGGCGCGCCGAGCACATGCGCATGACCGCTTTCGTGGCCATGAGCGGCCCGCGCCTGCGCGCCTTCCTGGAGACGGTCGCCCTGGTCGCCGGCCTGATCTTCGTCGCCCTGCTGCTGGAGCCGGCCTTCGAGTTCGCCAGCGAGGAGACCTTCGTGCAGACGCCGGCGCTGGAGCTGAACAACGCGTGGCGCGCCGCCGCCCTGCCGATCGGCCTCGGCCTCATGCTGATCGTGGCGCTGATCCGACTCCTGGAGACCGCCGACTGGAAACTGACCGTGGGGGCGCTGATCCTGGGGGGCGGTGTTGCCGCCGCGCTCCTGGCGCTGCAGCCGTGGCTCGCCAACCTCGGGAACCTCAACCTGCTGCTGTTCTTCGTCGTCGGCGTCGGCGCGCTGGTCTTCTCCGGCGTGCCGATCGCCTTCGCGTTCGGCCTGTCGACCTTCGCCTACATCACGCTGACCACCGACGCGCCCTCCATGGTGGTGGTCGGCCGCATGGACGAGGGCATGAGCCACCTCATCCTGCTCGCGGTGCCGCTGTTCGTGTTCCTCGGCCTGCTGATCGAGATGACCGGCATGGCGAAAGCCATGGTCGGCTTCCTGGCCTCGCTGCTCGGTCACGTCCGCGGCGGCCTGCACTACGTGCTGGTCGGGGCCATGTACCTCGTCTCGGGCATCTCCGGCTCCAAGGCCGCCGACATGGCCGCCGTCGCCCCCGTGCTGTTCCCCGAGATGAAGGCCCGCGGCGCCAAGGAGGGCGATCTGGTCGCCCTGCTCGCCACCACCGGCGCGCAGACCGAGACGATCCCGCCCTCGATCGTGCTGATCACCATCGGCTCGGTCACCGGCGTGTCGATCACCGCGCTGTTCACCGGCGGCCTGATGCCTGGCCTCGTCCTCGCCGCGACGCTGTGCGCGCTGGTCTGGTGGCGCTACCGCCGCGAGGACCTGAGCCACGTCGCCAGGCCGTCCGGCCGGGTCATCGGTCGCGCCTTCCTGGTGGCGATCCCGGCACTCGCGCTGCCCTTCGTGATCCGCTTCGCCGTGGTCGAGGGCATCGCCACCGCCACCGAGGTCTCGACCATCGGCATCGTCTACGCGGCGCTGGCCGGCCTGCTGATCTACCGTCAGTTCGAGTGGCGGCGGCTCTACCCGATGCTGGTGACCACCGCGACCCTGTCGGGGGCGATCCTGCTGATCATCGGCGCGGCCACCGGGATGGCCTGGGCGCTGACGCAGTCGGGCTTCTCGCAGACGCTCGCCGAGGTGATGAAGAGCCTCCCGGGCGGCGCGCTCGGGTTCCTGTTCGTCTCGGCCTTCGCCTTCATCATCCTGGGCTCGGTGCTGGAGGGCATCCCGGCGATCGTGCTGTTCGGGCCGCTGCTGTTCCCGATCGCGCGGGCAGTCGCGGTCCACGAGGTCCACTACGCCATGGTGGTCATCCTCGCGATGGGCATCGGCCTGTTCGCCCCGCCCTTCGGCGTCGGCTATTACGCCGCCTGCGCCATCAGCCGGATCCATCCCGATGCCGGGATGCGCCCGATCGTCGGCTACATCGTGGCCCTGCTGATCGGGCTGCTCGCCATCATCCTCGTCCCCTGGTTCTCGATCGGCTTCCTCTGACGATCTCCACCGCGGGGACGCGCCGCGCGCGATCAGATCATGCCGGCGCCGCCGGTCCGCGCGATCCGCTCGCGCTGCTCGGCGTAGCGTTCGGCCGCGGCGCGCCGCACTGCACCCTCGAGCCGGCTGACGAGATTCGCGAGGGTGGTCATCGTGCCGAGATCCCGATCGTGGCCGGGCGGGGGCCCGGCGTGCTGCACTGCAATATGCGCGCAGCTCCGGGGACATGTCAGGGTCTGCATCTCGGAGCTGTCATGCAACGAGATCATGATGTGCGCGGAGGGATGTGGACCGGCCCGACTTTCCGCTCGGAATGCCTGCCACCGGTCGGACCCCCTTAGGTCGATGCGACTCCCTGAAACTGCATCCCGCATATGGAGGCCGATTCCGCCGCTGGCGTCCTCGAGAGCGAATTGAAGCGATCCAGGGCGGCGCGTCCACTGAGATCGTGGCGCTGACTGGATTGCTTCGCTCCGCTCGCAAAGACGGGATGCCGCATCAACCGGATGGGATCGCGACAGCCCTATCGGGCCTGCGGCCTCGCCTGCCCGGCGAGGGGCAGGTCGCCCCGCGCCTCAAGTCCCTCGCGGATCGCGCGCTTTGTCACCTTGCCGTAGCCGGATTTCGGCAGGGCCTCCCAGAAGAACACGCGCCGAGGCAGCTTGTAACGAGCGACAGTCGCGGACAGCCACGCGATCAGCTCTCCCTCCTGCACCGCGGCCCCGGGACGGGCGACGCAGACCGCGACGCCGACCTCGCCCCAGCCGGGATCCGGGACGCCGAGAATCGCGGCCTCGGTGATCGCCGGATGCGTGAGGAGCTTCTCCTCGATCTCGCGCGGATACACGTTGGAGCCGCCGGAGATGTACATGTCCGAGGCGCGGCCGGTGATGAACAGGAAGCCCTCGGAATCGAGATGGCCGAGATCGCCGGTCCGGAACCAGCCGTCGCGGAACGCCGCCGCGTTGGCCTCCGGATTGTCGTAGTAGCCCGCGAACACGGCCGGGCCGCAGACGCAGATCTCGCCGGTGACGCCCGGCGGGCACTCGCGCCCCTGCATGTCCTGGATCTGGACCTGCATGCCGGTGCGCTCGAATCCGCAGGTGCCGACCTTGACGTCCGGCCCGTCCTCGGCCGCGTGCAGGCGGGGCGGCAGCACCGTGATGTTGCCCGTCACCTCGCCGAGGCCGAAGTATTGCACCAGCACCGGCCCGAGCACTCGCAGCGCGTGCTGCTGGTCCGCCCGGTACATCGGCGCGCCCGCGTAGATGACGTGGCGCAGGCTGGAATGGTCGTGCGTCGACACCGCGGGGTGCTCAGTCAGCAGCTTGACGATGGTCGGCACGGTGAAGAGATTCGTGACGCGCCACGCCTCGATGAGAGCCCAGACCTCCTCGGGATCGAGCCGCTCGCCCGCGGTCAGCACCGTCTTGGTGCCGGCCGCGACCTGCGCGAGCTGGTGGATGCCGGCGCCGTGCGAGAGCGGCGCCACGACCAGGGACGCGTCGGCCTCCGTCGTGCCCGGCATCAGGTCGCAGAGGTGATTGGTGATGACGAAGGCCATCTGGCCGTGGGTCAGGACCGCCGCCTTGGGGCGGCCCGTCGTGCCGGAAGTGAAGAAGAACCAGCACGGATCGTCGTGCTCGACATCGGCGACGGGCGCGGCCGCGCCGAGATGGTCGGCGACGAGCGCGTCGTAGCCGGCCCCGAAGGCCGCGTCGCCGATCGCCACGACGCGGTCCAGATCCGGGCAGGCCTCGCGCACCGCGGCGGCGTGCTCCGGGAAACCCGCGCCGCAGATCAGCGTCGAGGCGCCGCTGGCACGGGCGAGATAGGCGATCTCCGCAGGCGTCTGCCGGAAATTGGCCGGCACCCAGACGGCGCCGAGCCGGAAGCAGACGAACATCGACTCGAACAGCTGGTTGCTGTTGCGTGCCTGGACCAGGACGCGATCACCCTTGGTCACACCACGGGCGGCGAGCGCCGCCGCCATCGCGTCGACCCGGGCGTCGAGCTCGGCCCAGGTCCAGCGCCGCGCGCCCCAGGCGAGCCCCACCGCGTCCGGAAACCGGCGCGCGGCGCGGCGCAGGAAATGGGCGAGATTCATCACCCGCCGGGAGCACGGCGCGACCCCGCCGCGCGGCGCCCCCGCGGCGCTCATCAGGTGAGCTTCCCGCAGGCCTTCTCGAGCAGCGACCAGCCCTCGTCGCCGTACCGGCCCTTCCACTCGGCGTAGAAACCGGCCTTGCGCAGCTTGTCGCGGAAGGGCTCCGGGTCGGGCTTGTTGAAGACCATCCCGTTCTTCGACAGGTCCGCCTGCAGGTTTGCGTTGAGCTGGGCGACGTCCGCCCGCTCCTTCATGCCGGCGGCGTTGATGTGGCGGGCCACCGTCTCGCGCAGGTCCGCCGGCAGGCGCTCCCAGGCGCGGCGGTTCGCCAGGAACCAGTACCCGTCCCACATGTGGTTGGTGAGCGAGCAGTACTTCTGCACCTCGTAGAACTTCGTCGTGGAGATCACCGCCAGCGGGTTCTCCTGGCCCTCGACGATCTTGGTCTGCAGGGCCGAGTAGGTCTCGTTCAGGTTGATCGACGCGGGAGCCGCGTCGAAGGCCTTGAACATCGAGGTCCAGAGCGGCGAGACCGGGACGCGGATCCGGAAGCCCTTGAAGTCGTCGGGCGTGGCGATCGGCTTGGTCGACGAGGTGGTCTGGCGGTAGCCGTTGTCCCAGATCTTCTCCATGGCGACGAGGCCGGCCTTGGCGATCTGCTGGCGGACCCAGGCGCCGAGCTCGCCGTCCATGGCCGGCCAGACGGCGTCGTAGCTCGGGAAGGCGTAGCCGATGCCGTTGATCGACGCGTTCGGCACCAGCGTCGAGAGGATCAGCGGCGACATCGTGAAGAACTCGACGCTGCCCGAGCGCAGCTGGCTGAGCGTGTCGGTGTCGGAGCCGAGCTGGCTCGTCGGGAAGATCTTGAGGTCGAACCGGCCGCCGGTCTCCGTGCGCAGCGCCTCCGCCATCTCGCGGGCGCGGATATTCATCGGATGCGTGTCGGGCAGGTTGTTGGCGTACTTGTACGTGAATTCTGCCTTCTGCGCCCGCGCCACGTGCGGTGCCGCCACGGTACCGGCGATGAGGGCCGTCGAGCCGGTCGCCAGGAATCGGCGGCGGGACAGGGGCGTGCGGTACGGGGACATGGCGGCCTTTCCGGTGCGGGCGCGGGGCCCGACGTTTCCTCGGGTCCGCGTTGGTGCGGACTCCTGATTGCGGCCTCGATAGCCGCTGACCGGTGCCAGTCAACGGACTTTCGCGGCCGCGTCCCCGGGAATGATTGCATCCGGCCGCCGCTGATACGGGGCGACCGGAGGCGGCCCCGGCCGCGCGAGACCGTGGCGACGCGACGATGGCGCGGATGGCGCGCTCGGCCTCAGTCCTGGCCGGGCAGATGCACCGTCCAGGGTTCCTCGAAGGTGTGTTCCTCGAGGTTCACGCCCGGGCCGCCGCGGTCGACCACCACGAAGTCCTGCGGCTGGCCGTAGGGCGTCAGCACCCCGTGCCACGTGTTGCGCGCGTAGCAGACCCCCTGCCCCGGCGCCGTCACGAAGGCCTGGGGCGGGCCGGGACGGCCCTCCGCGTCCGGGCAGACCACCACCAGGAACGGCGCCACGCTCAGCGGCAGGAACGCCTGCGCGCCCAGCGGGTGCCGCTCGACCAGGCCGAGCCGCAGCGGCACCGGGTAGGGCTGCGCCTCGACCAGCCCGATCACCACCCGCGACCCCTCGCCCACGACCTCGACCGCCGCCAGATCGTGGAAGCGCCGCGCCATCCCGCCGTTCATCGGCCGCGGCGCCACCGCGGCGACGTCGATCACCGTGCCGAACGGCGCGAACGCCTCGGCCGTCAGCGGCCGGGCGACGACCGTGCGGGCGCCAGCGCTCACCGGCCGAGCCCGCGCGGCGCCAGCGCCGGGTGGCGGTTGACGTCCTTGTACAGCAGGTACCGGAACGGGCCCGGCCCGCCCGCGTAGCAGGCCTGGGGGCAGAAGGCGCGCAGCCACATGAAGTCGCCCGCCTCGACCTCAACCCAGTCGCGGTTGAGCCGGTAGACCGCCTTGCCCTCCAGCACGAACAGTCCGTGCTCCATGACGTGGGTCTCCTCGAACGGGATCGAGGCGCCCGGGCGCATGCTGACGATGTTGACGTGCATGTCGTGGCGCAGGTCGTCGGAGGCGACGAAGCGGGTCGTCGCCCAGGCGCCGTCGGTGCCGACCATGCCGGCCGGCTCGACCGCCGATTCGTGGGTGACGAAGGACGTCGGCGCGTCGAGGCCGGCGGCGGGCTGGTAGGCCTTGCGGATCCAATGGAAGCGCGCGGGCGCGTCGCCGTCGTTGCGCAGCGCCCAGGCCGCCCCGGGAGCGAGGTAGGCGTAGCTGCCCGGCCGCAGGGCGTGCCGCGCGCCCTCCAGGGTGAGGCTGGCCGTGCCGGCGACCACGAACAGGACGCCCTGGGCCTGCGGCTCCGGCTCGGGGGCTTGGCTGCCGCCGCCGGGGGCGACCTCCATGAGGTACTGGGCGAAGGTCTCGGCGAAGCCCGAGAGCGGCCGGGCCACGATCCAGGCCTGGGTCCTGTCCCAGCCCGGAAGGAGGCTGGTGACGATGTCGCTCATGACGCCGTGGGGGATCACCGCGTAGGCCTCGGTGAACACCGCGCGGCCGGTCATCAGCCGCGTCTGGCCGGGTAGGCCACCGCACGGGGGGTTGTAGGCTCCAGCGCTCATGGTCGGTCTCCAGAATTCGACTTCAAGCTGTAAACGTCTGTCGGGGATCTGGTCACGCGGTGCGCGGCTCGGCGACGGGCGCCTCGAGGATCTCCGCCGTGTTGGTGGTGTCCTCGCCGTTCAGGACGCGATTGGCCCGCACTCGGTCGATGTCGCCCTCCCAGGCGGCGATGACGACGGTCGCGACGCAGTTGCCGATCAGGTTCCCGAGGGCGCGGGCGATGCCGACAAACCAGTCGACCGATAGGACGAGGACCAGCCCGATCACCGGGATCTCCGGCACCGCCGACAACGTGGCGGCGAGGACGACGATCGCCGAGCCGGGCACGCCGTGGGCGCCCTTGGAGGTCAGGAGCGCGATGCCGAGGATCAGCATCAGGTGGCCGAAGGACAGGTCCGTGTTGGTCGCCTGGGCGATGAACACGGTGGCGAGGGTCAGGTAGAGCGAGAAGGCGTCGAGGTTGAAGGAGTAGCCGGTCGGGATCACGAGGCCGACGGTGGATTCTTTGATGCCGAGCCGCTCCAGCTTGCGCATGACCTGCGGCAGCACGCAGTCCGACGAGGCGGTGCCGGCGACGACGGTCAACTCCTCGCGCAGGTAGGCGAGCAGCTTGAAGAGGCTGAATCCCGCGAGCCGCATGATGCTTCCGAGCACCACGACCACGAAGAGCGCGACGCCGGCGTAGAAGAGCATCACCAGCATGCTGAGCTGCTTCAGGGACCCGACGCCGTATTTCCCGACCGTGAAGGCGACCGCGCCCAGCACGCCGAGCGGCGCCAGCCGCACGATGAAGCCGATGATCCGGAACAGGACCTCGGTGATGCGCTCCAGGCTGTCGGCCAGCGGCTTGCCGCGCTCGCCGAGGAGCGAGAGCCCGGCGCCGAACAGGATCGCGAGGAGCAGGACCTGGAGGATGTCGCCCTTGGCGAACGCGTCGATGAAGGTCGTCGGCACGATCTTCATCAGGAAGTCGACGGTGCCCGTCACCTGCCCGACGCGGTCGGTGTAGCTGGTGAGCGACTTGGCATCGAGGGTCGCCACATCGACGTTCATGCCGTGACCGGGCGCGAACACGTAGGCGAGGACGAGCCCCAGCGCGAGCGCGATGGTCGTCACCACCTCGAAGTAGATCAGGGACTTGAGCCCGACGCGACCGACCTTCCGGAGGTCGCCCGCGCCGACGATGCCGTGCACGACGACGCCGAAGACCAGCGGCGCGACCACCATCTTGATGAGCTTGATGAAGACGTCGCCCAGCGGCTTGAGGGTGACGGCGAAGTCGGGCCAGAGCCGGCCGACGAGGATGCCGATCATCAGGGCGGCCACAACCTGCCCGAACAGCGACCCGTACAAGCGCTTCATCGCGATCTCCCTCGGAAGGCTCGACCCGACCCGACCCGACCGCGATCGTCCCGCCTCTCATGGGCGGGTCCGGTCGAGCCCGACCGCGCGGCGCGGCGCCATTGTGCAAAGCGATGCCTGCTCGGCCTTCCCGGCGGCAAAATCGTGCCGAACGATCTAGACGTCAAATATCTATTTCATTTAGTTTGAAACGCTCAGAGTTTTAATCCGCCCATGGAACTGCGCCATCTCCGCTACTTCGTCGCTGTGGCGAAGCACCTGAGCTTCACCGCCGCCGCGGAGAGCCTCGGTGTCGCGCAGCCGCCGCTCAGCCAGCAGATCCGCGATCTGGAGGCGGAGATCGGGACGGCTCTCTTCGAGCGGACGACCCGGCGCGTGGCGCTGACGCGGGCAGGTCATGACTTTCACGTTCAGGCGATCGGGCTCCTGGAGCGGGCCGCCGAGGCCGTCGAGCGCGCCCGGGCGATCGGCGGGGGCACCGCCGGCATCATCAATGTCGGCCTGACGGGCTCGATGCTCGCGGGGCCGCTCGGGCACGCGATCCGGGATTTCGCGCAGGTCTATCCCGCGGTGGATCTCCGAATCCACGAGATGTCGCCGGATTGCCAGATCGCGATGCTGAAGGCGGGGCAGACCGACGTCAGCTTCCTGCGAGCCCCGCCGCAGGATGCCGATCTGGTCCGGGTCCGCGCGTGGAGCGAGACCGTGCAGGTCGTCCTTCCCAGGGGGCACCGTCTCGCGCGGGGCAGCCTCCGGCTCGCCGACCTGCGCGACGAGCGGTTCGTGTTCCTCCGGATGTCCGATTCGCTGTTCGCCAAGTATCTCTGGGATTGCTGCGTCGAGTCCGGGTTCGTCCCCACCATCACCCATCAGGCCGTCGAGGCGGCCTCATTGACGAGCCTCGTCGCATCCGGCCTGGGCATCGCCATCATCCCGGAATACGTCGCCCGGCTGGCGCATGCCGACGTGGTCTACAGGCCGCTCGAGGGACCCCGCATCCGCGCCGACGTCTTCGCGCTGTGGTCGCCCGCGAAAGCCGCCCTGGTCTGCAACTTCGTCGATCTGGTCCGCGACGGTCGGAAGACGCTCGCCGACTAGGCGGATCACCCGGGCCTCGGCGCCGTGGCGGGTGCCTATAGGACACGCGCCCCCCTCGGATCGCCGGCCGTGGCGGAGCAGCCCGATGCTTTTCCCTCACTGAATTTCTTGTATCCGCCTTCTTTTGGGTTCGCCATATTCCCGAAACGAATCTGATACGCTATTGCAGCTTAAGGTCCGGAGCGCTTGAAGCCACAATGCCTTCCCAGTTCATCCGCTCCGCGGCCTGGGCACCCACGATTGCTTTGTCGTGGTTCTGGGGGCTCGGGTTTTTCTACGCGATCCATGTCACGCTGACATACGGCTGGCTCGGGTTCCTTGCCTTCGCCTTGCCGAACGCGACCGGTCTCGGCCTGTTCGGCTGGATGCTCGGCGCGCCGCGTCGGAATATCGACGCGATCGTGGCCGCCGTGCAGGGCCCCTACGCGCTCCTGTTCATGGGAGCCCAGTTCTTCGCCGTCGCGATCACGATCTTCGGCTTCGCGGCCTACGCGTGGCTTCCCCTGTTCGGCCACGACGCCGCCGTGGGCGTGATCGCATTGGTCCTCGTCGCCTGCTCGCTCGGCCATGCCGTCCCGCTGCGCGGGATCCGCATCGTCCATTGCGGGGCGCTGGCGGTCGGGCTCGCCGCGAGCGTGATCCTGCTCGGCGGGCTGTCCGCGCAGCGGGACGGCTGGGACGTCCCGCTGCAGGCCTTCGACGAGCGCTTCTACGGGCTCGTCGTCCCCTCGCTGGTCGGCTTCCTGCTCGGCCCCTGGATGGACATCCAGCAGTGGCAGCGGGCGGTCGAGATCCGGCGCTCGGGCGGGTCGGTGCGCGCGGCCTACGTGACCGGCGCGCTCCTCTTCCTCGGTCTCCTGACGATCAACGCGCTCATCGCCGCGCGGGCGGGGCTCGGCATGCCGGTCGTCTCGTCCGACGGCCTGTCGGGAGCCTACGCGGCCGTGGCGCAGGCGATCGGGCGCGAACCCGCGACCGGCGTCGCGGTGGCCTTCGTGATCTGGACGGCGATCGCCGCCGCGACCACGATCGACAGCTTCTACAGCGCCACGCGCTGGCTCGGGATCTCGGTCACGGCCCGCAGCAATTCCCCGCTCCTCGCCTTCGTGCCGGCCGGCCTCGTGGCGTCGCCGGTCTGGATCCTCGGTGCCGCGCTCGCCACAGCGGCGGCGGCGATCTGGGCGAACCTCTCGCTCCTCTACCTGATGATGCCCTTCGCCACGCTCCTCGTCGGGGCGGCGGCGTGTCTCGTGTGCGAGACGCTCGGCGCGACCCGCCGCTACGACCCGGTTCTCACCTCCATGATCGGGGCGACGGCGTGCCTGATCTTCGTGACAGGCTATCTGGCCCCGAGCTGGGCGCTGCTGGCCATCGCGCCGCTGATCGGCCTGATCGGCGCTCTCCCGATGATCGCCGAGGTCCTCGGCTGGCGCGCGCCGCCGCCGGTCGCGGAGCTGATCCCGGCGGCGGAGCGGGCGCCGCGGGCGGCGCCGGTGCCCGTGGCGTTGGACCAGACCGACGCCGTCGCGTCGCACGGGTTCGACGGGCACTGGTTCGTCCTGCGCCTCATCCCGACCTACGACGACACCAACTCGGTCGGGAACGTCTACTTCGCCAATTACGTGCGCTGGGTGGGCAAGGCCCGCGAGCTGTTCTTCAACATCTGCATGCCGGATTTCGACCTGAAATCGACGGACTTCTACATTCTGACGAAGTCCTTCCAGCACGACTTCCGCCGGGAGGCGATGGAGTTCGAGCCGGTCACCGTCCGTATCTCGATCGCGAGCCACAACAGGAAGTTCGTGACCCTGGCGCACGAGATCCACAGCGAGGTCAACGGCCTCCTCGGCCGGGGCGAGCAGTCGCTGATGTTCGTGGACACCGTCCACTATCGCCCGCTCGATATTCCGCGGGCGATCATCGAGGGCTTCCTGCCCTACTGGCCGAAGACGTCCCCGCACGCCGTCGCGGGCGGGAGCGGCACGACCGGCGTCGCGCCGCTCGGCGTCTGAACGCGCCTCACGCCGCCTGAACCGCCGCCGGGAGGAGTTGACCGCTACGCGCCAGCGCGGCGGCCTGCTCGGCCGGCAGCGGCTTGCTGAACAGGTAGCCCTGGAACTCGTGGCACCCCTGCTCCAGCAGGCAGGCGCGCTGGGCATCCGTCTCGACGCCCTCCGCGGTGATCGTCATGTCGAGGCTCGTCGCCATGTCGATGATCGCGTTCACGATCGCCGCAGCGCTCCGCTCCTGCGGCAGGTCGCGGACGAAGCTCTGGTCGATCTTGATCTTGTCGAAGGCGATCCGGCGCAGGTAGCTCAGGCTCGAGTAGCCTGTCCCGAAATCGTCGAGGGACAGCCGCACGCCCATCTCGCGGAGCTTGGCGAGCGTGGCGTTGATCGCCGGCGTGGCCTCCAGGAACACCGATTCGGTCACCTCCAGCTCCAGGCGCGGCGCGGCGAGCCCGCTCGTGCGCAGCGCGGAGCGGACGAGTTGCGTCAGGTCCGAGTGGCGGAACTGCCGCGGGGACAGGTTGACGGCGATGCGGACATCTCCCGGCCAGCCCGCCGCGATCCGACAGGCCTCGCGGAGGATCCACTCGCCCAGCGGTATGATCACCCCGGTCTCCTCGGCGAGCGGGATGAACTCGCCGGGCGAGACGAAGCCGCGCACCGGATGTTTCCACCGGATCAGCGCCTCGAAGCCGCGCACGCGGCACTCCTTGGCCGCCACGATCGGCTGGAAGTAGAGGACGAACTCGTCCCGATCGAGGGCGCCCCGCAGGTCGGCCGTCAGGGCGCGCCGCGCCTCGATCCGCTCATCCATCTCCGCTTCGTAGAAGCGGTAGCCGTTCCGGCCCTCGCTCTTCATGCGGTAGAGGGCGAGGTCGGCCCGCCGCATGATCTCCTGGCACCCGTCCTGCGGGGCGATCGCGATCCCGATGCTGACGCTGACGGTCAGCCGGATGCCGTCGATGGTGAAGGGCGACGCGAGCGCCTCGACGATGCCGTTCGCGAGCGACTCGATGCCGTGCAGGTCACGGGCGCTCCGTCCGGTCGCGAGGACCGCGAACTCGTCGCCCGCCAGACGGGCGAGCTGAACATCGGACGCCTCGAAGCTCCGCAGCCGCTCGGCGACCGATTTCAGGAGCCTGTCGCCGGCCGCGTGGCCGAAGGTGTCGTTGACGCTCTTGAACTCGTCGAGGTCGAGGGCGAGCACGGCGAACCGGTCCCCCTGCGCGAGCCGTTCCCGCGCCGTTTCCTGGAGCTGATGGAACAGGACCCGATTGGGCAGATCGGTCAGGGAATCGTGCAGGGCGAGATACGACAGCCGCTCCTCGGAGCGCCGCTTCTCGGTCACGTCGGAGCCGACGCCGCGATAGCCCGAGAATGCGCCGGCCCGGTTGAAGGTCGGCTTGCCGCTGAGGCACCACGTCCGCCGCTCGCCGGCGATGTCGAGCTGCAGGTGCAGGTTCCGGAAGGCGCGCCGCTCGGCGATGCAGCCCCACAGGGTGGTGCTCGAGTGGCTCCTGGGCGGCGCCACCGGCGGCAGCAGCAGCCGCTCCAGGGGCAGGCCCATCAGCTGGCGCTCGGAGGAGCCGGCGACCTCGATCAGGCGCGGCGAGACGTGTTGGAGGCGCAGGTCGGCATCCGTTTCCCAGAGCCAGTCGCTGGCGCTCTCCTCGAACTCGTTGAGCAGGAGGTGGGTGAATTCCTGCTGCCGTTCCAGCTCAATCTGCGCGATGACCCGCATCGTCAACAGCCGGCTGAGATGCACGATCGTGAAGCAGATGAAGATCGCGTAGAAGAACAGCAGGACCGCGACGTAGATGTAGAAGGGCTCCCCGGTCGTCGCGAGGGCGATGAATGAGCCGAGGATGATCAGGCCGGAATAGCCGATGGCGACGCGGGGCAGCACCGCCGCGCTCATGCCGGTCGCGATCAGGCCCGCGATGCTGGAGGCGATCAGGAGCCGCCCGTGCGCGTCGGCCCCGGCGAAGAGCATGACCGGGATGGAGGCCAGCAGGAGGCCGTAGGCCTGGGCGGCCAGCACCACGCCCTGGACGAATGAGGACGGCACTTCGAGGGGTTTCGGACGGGAGCGCCAGCGCCAGCACTGCTGGAGCGAGACCACCGCCAGGGGCAGGACGAGCGCCTCGAGCCCGGCGAGGTAGACCCGGTTGCCCGGTTGCCAGAACAGATAAACGATGACCTGTACGACGCTGAGGCTCACAAGAATCGTGAAGGGAACCAGGCGGAGCGCGACGTCGAGCTGCTCGACGCGGGCCCGCGCGCGAAGGTTCGCGTCGAGTGGATCCGCTTTGCGATCGGTATCGATCAGGAAAGAAATCAACATCTCGCGCGACGCAAACGCCCTCTGAAAAACCTTTACGATCGAAAACTGCGGCTCTCGCTATTTAGATGCATACACAATCGCTCGCTTGCACAAGTACAAGTCGCTCGTCGGTTTACAACTCGTAAATATCGCACCAGCACCCGGCGCTGCGGCTCGCATCCGCCGGGCGGCGGCGCTAAGAGGCGAGCGCGCCCCGGTCGCGGCTCAGCCAGAGCCGTCCGCGGGGCCGCGTAGGATGAAGCAGACGATGCCGCAAACGCTGGGCCTCAACCGCATCCTGGGCGGTGCGATCGGTGTCATCGCCCTGGTGTCGGTCCTGACCAGCGGCGCGGTCCTGATCACGGCCGATCAGCTGCGGGACGCGACCGATGCCCGGAGCCGGTCCAACCAGCTGATCCGCGCCCTCGACGGCTTCCGCGCGGCCATGCTCAATCAGGAGACCGGACTGCGCGGCTACCTGATCACGGGCCGCGACGGCAGCCTGGAGCCCTACCGCACGGGGCGCCAGACACTGGACGAGGCGATCGACAGGCTCAGGACCCTGATCGGCCACGATCCCGAGCGGACGCGCCTCTTGGCCGACGCGGTGGCCGCGGCCCGCAGCTGGCAGACCGAGGTCGGCGAGGTCGTCGTGCGAATCGCGGCCGATCCGGCGAAGCGTGACGAGGCGGTCAAGATCGAGGCGGACGGTCAGGGCAAGCGGCTGTTCGACACCTTCCGCGAGAAGCTCGCGGCCATCGAGGGTCTCGAAGGAGCGGTTCGGGCCGCGCTGGCCGAGCGCGTCGCGCGGAGCGAGCGCAACGAGGGCCTCGCCCTCTGGGGCGGAACGCTGATCACGCTGCTGATCTGCCTGGGCATCGGGGTCGCCATCAACCGCCTCGTCGTCAGGCCTCTCGTGGCGGTGATGGGCTTCGTGGGACGGGTCGGCGAGGGCGACCTGTCGAGCACGCTCGATGTCCGCGCCGGCGGCGAAGTGGGCCGTCTGAGCACGACGCTGAACACGATGGTCTCGGGTCTGTCGGACTTGGCGCGGACGAACCGGGCGGCGACGGCGGACCTGAACGCGGCCGCGGCCGAGATCCGCGCCTCGGCGCAGGAGCAGGCGGCCTCGGTCGAGCAGCAGTTCGCCGCCGTGCAGGAGACGGCCGCCACGGTCGACGAGATCACCCATTCGGGGGCGCAGATCTCCAAGCGCGCCACCGAGGTGATCGCCACCGCCCAGGCGACCGCCCAGACCTCGCGCCAGGGGCTGCGCGCGGTGTCCGACACCGCCAAGGCCATGGACGCGATCCGCGAGCAGGCGGAGGCGGTGGCCGGCAACATCGTCAGCCTGTCGGAGAAGACCCAGACGATCGGCGACATCATCGAGACGGTCAACGACATCTCGGAGCGCACGCACCTGCTGGCGCTGAACGCCGCCATCGAGGCGGCCGCGGCCGGCGAGAGCGGGCGCAGCTTCTCGGTGGTGGCCTCGGAGATGAAGCTCCTGGCCGACCAGGCCAAGGCGGCCACGGGGCAGGTGCGGGGGATCCTGGGCGAGATCCAGCGGGGCATCAACACGTCGGTGATGCTGACCGAGGAGGCGGTCAAGCGTGCGGCGGCGGGCAAGACGCGCTCGGACACGACGCAGCGCACGATCGAGGAGATCACCGCGCGGGTGGAGGAGAACGTGCAGACGTTCCAGCAGATCGTGGCCTCGACCAACCAGCAGCAGCTGGGCATCGAGCAGGTGATGGGGGCGCTGCAGAACATCCGCCAGGCCAGCCAGCAGACCGCGGCCGGCACGCGGCAGGTCGAGGCCGCCTCCGCCAACCTCACCGAGCTCGCCCAGGCCCTCATGGCCCTGGCCGAACGATACCGGCACTGATCCGCCGCTCCGACCGTCCTCCTACGGCTACGGCCCGATCGTTCGGACCGCGCTCTCCTCGTCCGGCTGGTTCGGATCGGCGGAGGCCGGAGACACTCAGCCGCGATGCGCAGGTCGGTGCGGCGCCTGTCGCCGGGACGCGGTCGCGGCGCGCGCGCGGGCCGCCCGGACGCGCACGATGTCGGCCATCCCGACCGGCCGCGGCGGTGCCTCGCCGGTGAACGGCATGCGGCTGTGAACGTCGCCGTAATAGTCCGACCCGCCCATCCCGAAGCCGCCGGCGACGACGGGTCCGTCGAGGAGCGGCTCTCCGGCCGACGCTCCGGTGGCGATGAGGACGAGGAGTGGGACGGCGAGGAGGAGGCGCATGATCACATGCGTACACCGTCCTGCGTCAGCTTCGCGGCGGCGGCGGTCACGATGGCGTGCGCGCTGCCGGCCCGCGGCGCTGCCCTCAGGTGTCCGGGTCGACGCCGCGATAGCGCGTCGGATGCGTGCGCGCCTTCTGCCAGCCGGTCCGCCCCTGCGCGAAGCCGACCTCCAGGAAGTGGACGAGCGGGTTGACCCCGGCCACGCGAACATCCGGGTTCGCGTCGAGATACCCGTCGGTGCTGAAATGCCCGCTCGGGTCACGGCCCTCGCGCCAGCCGAGATCGAGGTAGTGTCGCGCCGGACCGTGGGGATACTGGCACGTGTCGGCGTACCAGCTCCTGTAATAGGCCTCATCGAAGCCCGGGAGCGGGCTCTCCAGATAATGATCGAGACCGTACCGGTCGCGGATCTGGCCGGCGACGCGCGCGGCGACGGCCGCGTAATCCCGCAGATGCGTCCCTTCGACGAAGGCCTCGTCCTCGGCGAGACCGAAGCGCGCTCCGCGCAGCGCCGCGAACGGGTCGAAGAACGAGACCCCCCGGCGTGCGCAGACGGCGCGGAGGAGATCGGAATAGACCTCGACCGCGGCGGGATCGCGCTCGGTAACCCACGAGCCCGGCGTGGGCGGCAGCGCCGAGACCAGCGTGTCGAGGGCGAAGGCCTGGAAGCGGTCGACGATGCGATCCGCGTGGTCGGAGAAATCGGCCGTCGCCGATCGCCCGAGCGCCGACGGCGAGCGGATGTCGTTGGTCCCGACGAACAGGACCGCCAGGAAGGCCGGCAGGGGCGCACGCAGCAGGTCGAGGGCCCGGCGGTAGGAGCGGGCCGTCGCGCCCGCGAGCCCGGCATTCAGCACGGGACGGGAAACGACCGGCCGCGGCATGTGAGCCGCGTGCGAGTCGCCGGCGAGCACGACGCAGCCGCTCGGCGCAGCGTCGAAGACGGCCTGGATATGGCCGATCTTGTGACGGCGGAGGGCGCCGCTGCGGAGCGCCCTCACGGCCTCTGACAAACCCATACGAATCTTGAACACCGCCCCCGCGTCCCGCACCGTAGGAGGCTCAGTTTTCCCAAGTCCAGTCCCCCCCGAGCGCGAAACGGATTTTCGGCGCCGCCGGTGTTGCCGGGCGACAGTGCCGGGAATGCCGCCCGGATCATGAATGCTGGCCGGTGGCGGAACCAGATCCGCCGGTGCGCTGTTGTGGAGCCCTCCGCGATGGTGCAATGGAGCCGCCCCTGCGGGCGCCGTCGACCGCCACGAATCCCTCTCGTGCTCTCGTCCTCGATCGATCACATGGTCCGCGGCTACTTATCGTTCACGCCCTTCAAGTTGAGAGACCTTCATCCGGCACCGGTGGCGCGGCGACATGTCTTTTTCATTCACGGATTCGACGCCCGCAGCGGCATCCGCTTCCCCGCCTTCTTCAAGCGGGAGCTTCACCGTCACGCGACCCGGTTCGGGGCGATGCCGCGCGCGGTCTCGGAGATCCGGACCGATCCGGATGGTCTGACCCGGAGCTGGACGGTCGACGCACCCGCCGACGGCGACGGTGCGGCGGTCCGCTGCGAGACCCTGATCTGGAGCGATATCGTCCATGCGGATCTCGCGCGTCCCGTGTCGCGCAAGCTGGCTCTGCTGGCGCGGAGCGTCGCGGCGGGGCTCGCACAGGGATTGGTCTTCAAGACGTCCCGGTTCGGATGGCCCTACACGGTGCTGACCGCCTTCCCGTTCTTCGTCGCCTTCGTGGCCCCGGCGCTCCTGATCGCGCTCGGCACCGCGATCTACGCTGCCGTCAGCCCGTCGGCGCTGACGGAAACGGTCGGCGTGGCGCTGCTTCTCGCGGCCGCGGCGCTCGCGCTCCTGTACGGCGCCAAGAAGGTGCTCGGGCGCCTGTTCTTCTGGCACATCCTGAGCATCCGGATCTTCTTCTGGCAGCACGCGACCGGTCGGCGGCCGGATTACGCGGACCGGGTCGCGGCCTTCCGGGACCGTGTCCTGGCCGAACTGGCCCACTGGCGCGCGAACCCGGCGGACGCGCCCGACGAGGTCATGATCGTCGGCCATTCCCTCGGCGCAGCCATGGCGGTCGAGGTTGCCGCGCAGGTCCTCGCGCGCCTCGGGACCGACGATCGAGGGCATCCGCGCCTGTCGCTCGTCACGCTCGGCTCGGGGCTGCCCTTCGTGGCGCTCCAGCACGAGGCCCGCGCGCTGCGCGACGACATCGCGACCCTCGTCTTCAGCGACCGCATCGTCTGGTGCGACTACCAAGCCCCCCAGGATTGGCTCAACTGCTACGGCTTCAATCCGATCTTCGATCTCGGATTCGGACGACCCGCCTTCCTGGCCTGCAACCCGCTCATCCGTTCCGCCGGGGTCAAGGACAGGATACCCGAGGACGACTACAAGCGTCTGCGCCTCAAGCCTTTCCACATGCACTTCCAGTTCCTGAAAGCCAATTTCAGGCCGGGGGAGTACGATTTCTTCGAGATGATCCTCGGGCGGCAATCGCTGCTCGACCGCGCCCTGCGGCCGGTCTGCCGCCGCGCGGTCCCGCCCGCGCAGGGCGCGTGATCGCGTCCGCGGGAGACGCGTCGGGACACGATCGGAGCCGCCGGTCAGAGCCGCCGGATATCAGACGGCCACATTCCGGTCGTCAGCACGCCGCCGGAATGTCTCGGCATCTCGGAGTCAGGAGCGGACCGGTGGGAGCGATGGGAATGAGGATGCTGCCGGTTCTCGTTGCGCGGAAGGGCGCTCTCGTCGGGATGCTCCTGGCAGTGCTCGCCGTCCCGGTCGCGGGCGAGGCCGGCTGGAAGGGGCCGGAGGCGCAACCGCTGTTCGTCAACGAGTCCAATCCAGCCGGCTACAACTACGCGCCGAGCGTCATCACCGAGAACGGGACCACCGACATCTGGTGGTGCGGTCAGGGCAAGACGGACGTCATCTTCCATCGCTCCTACACGCCGCAGACCGGCTTCTCGCCGGCGCGGATCGTGTTCCAGCCGACGCCCAACTCCTGGAACCGGCAGTACGTCTGTGATCCCAGCGTGATCCGGGGCCGCTTCGTCAACCCGGCGGACGGGCAGACCTACGCCTACGCGATGTACTATTCGGGCGCCGACAACCTGCCCGGAAACAACAACCAGACCGGCCTCGCCTTCTCGAACGACAAGGTGACGTGGGTCGACTACCCGGAACCGGTCATCAAGCCGATCAACCCGGTCATCGCGCAGGGCAATTACGGCACGGGCCAGCCGGCGACCTTCTCGGACGGCCGGTCCGGCCTGTTCGTCTTCACCACGGATCTCACCGGGCCGCAGGGCGTGCCGGGCTTCGGGGACCTCTACGTCCGGCACACGGCCGACGGCGTGCATTTCGGGGCGCCGGCGCGAGTCCCCAACGCCACGACCGACGGCTCGACCATCAACCCGAACTCGGATTTCGCCTACGATCCCAAGACCGGCGAGGTCTACGTCATCACCGGGTTGCCGGGCCGCGTGTGCCAGCAGGTGGCCTGCAAGGATCCGGGGCGCAATCCCGACCGGGAAACCTACCAGATGGGGCTGTTCAGGATGCCCCTGAAGGCGGTGCTGAGCGGGGCGCCGGCGGCGTGGACACCCCTGGGCTACCTGAACTCCGACGTCACGGGCTTCTACCTGAACCACAGTCCCGGCTTCCAGCGCGACGGGGCGGGGTTCCTGACGCCGTTCCTGCCGGACATCACGGTCTTCTTCTCAGGGGGTGACCCCTATCCCGGCACGTGGCGGGTCGCCGAGGCGCGGCGGCCGAAGGGCGCCGACCGCCTTCCCCTGCGGCGCGCCTTCGGGCCCGGCGGCCACTGGGTGACGACCGGCTATATCGGGCCGGGCTACACGATCGAGCGCAGCCTCGGTACCGTGTTGACGCTCCCGGCGCCCGGGACCGCGATGCTGATGAGCTGCGCGGCAGGACAGGACCACTTCCTCAGCCGCGACCCGAGATGCGAGGGCCAGACACCGCTCGGGCAGACCGGCTACGTCTACGAGGCGCAGAGGCCGGGGAGCCATCCGATCTACCGTTGCATCGCCGGAGGCCGCGATCATTTCGTGTCGACCGTCCCGGACTGTGAGGGTCACATGTCCGAAGGGATGCTCGGCTACGCGCTGGACTGAGAATCCGTCCCGCGGCGCGAGGCGCCGGCCGGATCGCCTGATCCGCCCGCGCCGGACGGGATGGACTCCCGCCGCTTCAAGTCTCCGATGACCTCCTGGTCGGGACGCCCCTGATCGATGCCGTCCGGGACTGGCTTGCGCGCGCGGGCCGTAAATTTTCCGGTAACGCTACCGGCGCGGCGAAAATACTCGCGCGCTTAATCCGGACTTAACCCTAACCGGTATTCTTAGTCATCCCCGAGAATCGGGTTGCTCCGGTTGGAAAGATAGCGATCCATGTCCTCCATCACCCTGTCGGCCGCGACGCGCCAGAACCTGCTCTCGCTGCAGGACACCGCCCAGCTGATGGCGACCACCCAGAACCGGCTCGCGACCGGCAAGACCGTCAACTCCGCCCTCGACAACCCGACCAACTTCTTCACCTCCCAGGCCCTCGACGGACGCTCCTCGAGCCTGAACTCCCTCCTCGACGGCATCTCCAACGGCATCCAGTCGATCCAGGCCGCCAACCAGGGCATCACCTCGATCCAGAAGCTCGTGGACCAGGCCAAGTCGATCGCCAACCAGGCGCTCTCGACCCAGCTCTCCACCACCGGCACCGCCGCCAACGCCTACAGCGCCAGCACCGCCTCCTCGACCGTGCTCCTGACCATCAACGGCAGCTCGGTCTCGGCCACGGTCGCCGCCTCCTCGAGCGTCAACGCCACGGTCGCCGCCCTCAACGCCGCGGTCAGCTCGGCCTCGACCTCGTCGAGCGGCGCCTTCGGCGCCGGCGCGATCTTCTCGGTCGACAGCACCGGCACCAAGATCGTCCTGAACGCCCAGGCGGACGTGGAATTCCAGAACTCCGGCAGCCAGACGGCGCTCGGCTTCACCGCCTCGGCCACCACCGCCTCGACCTACGGCACCGCCGCCAGCACCGTGGTGTCCAGCGACCTGTCGATCTCGGGCGTGACGCAGCGCGCCTCGCTGGCCAATCAGTACAACAACCTGCTCAACCAGATCACGCAGCTCGCCAGCGACGCCAGCTACAACGGCGTCAACCTCATTGCCGGCAAGGGCAATGACATGAACATCAAGTTCAACGACACCGGCAGCTCGAACCTGAACGTCGCCTCGGTCGACGCGACCTCCAGCGGCCTGGGCCTGTCGTCGATCACCAACTCGAACAGCTCGACCAGCCAGAACGGCCTCGGCAACTTCCTGCTGAACGCCGACGTCAACAAGACCCTGGCGGTCCTGACCACGGCCGGCGCGGCCCTGAACTCCGCGGCGAGCACGCTGGGCTCGAACCTATCGGTGGTTCAGAACCGCCAGGACTTCTCCAAGCAGCTGATCAACGTGCTGCAGACGGGCTCGGCCAACCTGACCAACGCCGACCTGAACCAGGAGGCGGCGAACTCGCAGGCGCTGTCGACCCGCCAGTCGATGGGCATCTCGGCCCTGTCGCTGGCCAACTCAGCCCAGCAGGGCGTCCTCCAGCTCCTGCGGTAAGCGACACGCACCGCGTCGACCGAACGGCCGGAGTCGAACTCCGGCCGTTCTCGTTCGCGGGGTCCCGAGGTCGCATCCGGCCGGAACGCGAGAGACCGGTCCCGGCGGTACGACCGCCCGCAGCCCGCCGCTGTCCCCCGGATTCCAGTGGAGGCAGCGCCGGTCATCGCGGGTCAGGAACCGGCGGACCCGCCCCCTTTCGGCATCGCAGGATCCGAACGCCCGGTGTCCGACGCCGGCACTGTCGGGACCAGAGGTCACACCCCCTTCTCGCATCCGCGTGCCGGTTGCGGTTGGACGCGGCGGCGGCTCCGGATAAGACCGGGCCATGAGCATCGAAGATCTTCGGGGGGAGGTCGAGCGGCTGCGTCGGCGCGAGCGCGCGCTGGTTGATGAGAACGCGCGCCTGCGCGCGTCACAGGCCCCAGTCACCGCCCCGACAACCACTCTGGCCGGAGTCGGCACCGCCCGCTCCGATCTTCTGTTCACCGCCGCCGACAAGACCCGGATGGCGATGATCGTCACCGATCCGAACCTGCCCGACAACCCGATCGTCTTCGCCAACCGCGCCTTCCTGGAACTCTCCGGCTACTCGGCGGGAGAGCTGATCGGGCGCAATTGTCGCTTCCTCCAGGGGCCCGCGACGGATCCGGCCGATGTCGCCCGCATCCGCGATGCCATCGCCGCGCGGCGCGACGTGGTGGTCGAGCTGCTGAACTATCGGCGCGACGGCAGCACCTTCGTCAACGAACTCTACATCAGCCCCGTCTTCGGACCGCTCGGCGAGTTGCTGTTCTTCTTCGGCAGTCAGCTCGACCTCACCCGCTTCCGGCAGCGCGAGGCGCAGGCCGTCGAGCGGACCATCGCGCCGCGGCATGCCCGGGCGGACGACGCGGTGGGCTTCTGCATCGTCGAGCTGCGCTTCGACGGGGATGGCAGGGCCGCGGATTACCGCGTGGTGGAGACCAACGCCGCCTTCGAGGATCAGTCCGGCCTCGGCGCCGCGGCGGGACGCTGGATGAGCGCGCTCGAGCCGGACCACGCCCGACGCTGGTTCGACACCCTCGGTGAGGTAGCGCGATCCGGGCACAGCGCCCGGTTCAAGGGAGCCCTGTCGCGAACGGGGCCCATCCTCGACGTCCGCGCGATGCGGACCGGTAGCGGGACGCAGAACCGCGTCGCGATCCTTCTCGAGGATCCGGCGGCCCGGCAGGCGGACGAGGAGCGGCGGGAGGCCCGGACGCGCGACCGGAAGATCGAGCATGACCTGGTCTGGCGGACGAGCCGCGACCTTCTCGTGGTCTGCGCCCTCGACGGAACCTGCCAGGCGGTCAACCCGGCCTGGACGGAGCTGCTCGGGTGGCCGGCCGGCAGCTTGGTCGGCATCCGCATCGATACCCTGATCCATCCGGACGACGGCGAGACCGCGGCCAGCGCGTTCGAGACGCTGCGGACCGGCCACACGCTGTCGGACCTCGACGTCCGGTTCCGGACCGCCGACGGCGCGTATCGCTGGATCGCCTGGAACGCCATCGCGCGCGGGGACCGGTTCCACGCGACAGGGCGCGACGTCACGGAGCGCCGCGCCCTCGAGGAGCAGCTGCGTCAGTCGCAGAAGATGGAGGCCGTCGGGCAGCTCACCGGCGGCGTGGCGCACGACTTCAACAACCTGCTGACCGTCATCAAGTCGTCGACCGATCTGTTGAAGCGACCGGGCCTCAGCGAGGATCGGCGGGGCCGCTACGTCGACGCCATCGCCGACACGGTCGACCGCGCCGCCAGATTGACCAGCCAGTTGCTGGCCTTCGCGCGCCGGCAGGCACTCCGACCGTCGATCTTCGACGTGGTGCAGTCGGTGGCCGCCATCGCCGACATGGTCGGCACGCTGACCGGCGCGCGCATCCACGTCGCGACCGACACGGATGCCGGCACGGACGCGGACGGCCGCAGGCTGCGCTGCCACGTCGATGCCGACCCCAGCCAGTTCGACACGGCCCTCGTCAACCTCGTGGTGAACGCCCGCGATGCCATGCAGGGCGAGGGCCGCCTCGTGATCAAGGTGCGGCGCGCGGACCGGATCCCGGCGCTGCGGGCGCATCCGGCCGTGCCCGGCGATTTCGTGGCCGTGTCGGTCTCGGATACCGGCTCGGGCATCGAAGCGGACCTCCTCGAACGCATCTTCGAGCCGTTCTTCACGACGAAGGGCGTCGGCCACGGCACCGGCCTCGGCCTCAGCCAGGTGTTCGGCTTCGCCAAGCAGTCGGGCGGTGACGTCGCGGTCGACAGCGTCGTCGGCGTCGGGACCACCTTCACGCTGTTCCTGCCGCGGTCCCAGCAGGCGGAGGTCCAGGAGGGCGTGCCGGACGAGCCGGAGCCGCTCGCCGAGGGTCACGGCACGCCCGTCCTCGTGGTGGAGGACAACGAGGAGGTCGGCGCCTTCGCCCGGCAAGCCCTCGTGGAACTCGGCTACAGGGCTGTCTGGGTGAAGGACGCACAGGCGGCTATCGCCACGATCGAGGCGAACGGCCAGGAGATCGAGATCGTCTTCTCCGACGTGGTGATGCCGGGCATGAACGGTGTCGATCTGGCCCGGGAGATCAGGCGCCGTCGTCCCTACCTGCCCGTCGTCCTCACCTCCGGCTACAGCCACGTGCTGGCGTCGGAGGGCACCGCCGGCTTCGAGCTCCTGCACAAGCCCTACTCGGTGGCCGACCTCAGCCGGGCCCTGCGCAGGGCGCTCCGGGAACGGTCGGCGCTGACCTTCGGCTGACGAGGTCGCATCCGACCGGACCGACGCGCGTTACGTCCCCGACCGCCCGAAGATTCGGACAGGACACCGCACCATGTCGTCGGATACGCCGCGTCCCGGAGACGACCCGCTGCCTCCCATCGACGATCCGCTGCCGGAGCCCGCACCGCCCGACGGGGACCCGCCGGCCGAGCCGCCGGCGCCGCGTCCTCCCGGTCCCATCGAAGCGGGGTGAGATCGGGCGCCGGACGGCCGTCCGCAGGCGCACGAGGACTGCATCGGGGCCGGAGGAGCTTCCGGCGGAACCGAAGTATTCACCGGCCCGCGACGGACCCCTGGCGATGCCGCGCCGCTTCTCAATGCAGCGGGTAGCGGCTCAGCAGGTCGGCCGTCCTCTGGACGGTCTTGTCGTAGAGGCAGGCGGGCAGCGCCGCGTTCGCGCCGCTCCCGTTGGCCCACTCGCTGTCGGTCAGGTCGCCGCAATCCGCGTCCCGGAAGGCAATCCAGGCCCGCTGCGCCCGCTCGAGCCGCGTCTTCCAGAGCGCCCTGGCGTCGGGGTCCGGCGTGCGGTCGTCGTGATCGATCACCGACATCGCCTTCCTGTAGGCCGCGTTGAGCTTCGCGTCCGCCTCCTGAAGGGCGCGGGTCATGCACGCCGTCGTGCCCGGCGTGGAGGTCTCGGTCAGACACAGTTTCGCGGACGGCTGGTCGGCTCGGGCGGTCGTCGGCACGGCGAGGCAGGCGAGCAGCCCGGCAAGGACGGGGGCCGAAACCTGCAGCAGGCGTGGGCGCTTGTGATTCATGGCTCTGGGATCCGGTTCGCGCGTCGCATCGACCCGGCTGAGGGGTCCTGCGCGCGGCGGGTGACGGCGGGTCGGAGCGGAACGCGGCCCGGGCCGCGACCTCAGCGTGCCTCGACGACCACGGCGGTGCCGTAGGCGACGACGCCCATCATCGACTGGTCGGTGTCCGCGGTATCGAAACGCATCATGACGACGGCGTTGGCGCCGAGTTGCGCCGCGTTCTGCGCCATGCGGTCGATCGCCTGCGACCGCGCCTGCTCGATCAGCTGGCTGTACTCGCTGATCTCGCCGCCCATGATGCTGCGCAGTCCGGCGGTGAAATTGCCCACCGCACCGCGGCTGTGCACCACGGCGCCGAAGCAGGGGCCGCGGACCTCGCGCACGTGGTAGTTCGGAATGTTCTCGGTCGTGACGATGATCATGGCAGCTCGCTCAGGCCGGTGGTTGGGAAAGACGGGAGGCAGTCAGGGCGAGCACGACAGGTCGCCGCCCGGACACTTGATCTGGGCTGTCAGGTCCTGGATCCGCTGGCGCGTCAGCGTGATCTTGCACGCGCCCAGGAGCATCGGGGCGATGCTTCCGTTGTCGTCGGGCGTCAGCGTGTTGAAGCCGGTCCGCAGGTTGCACTCGGAATCGCGGAAGGCGATCCAGGCGCGCTCGGCGGCGACCAGATTGCGTCGGCCGTTCTCGTCGAGCTTGCTGCGCAGGGTCGTGTAGCGGCGGTTCAGCTCCGCATCGGCCCGGTCGAATTCCTGGGCCGTGCAGACGTTGGCGTCCATCTGGTTCGCGGAGGCGCCGCAATCGACCTCCGCCGCGTATCCGGCGGTCGGGATGAGGATCACGGCAGTCAGAAAGGCGTTGCGCAGCATGGCGGACTCGGTGCGGGAGAGGGCGGACGACACGGCGGCCGATGGGCAGATCACGGGTCGTCGGACGCCGACTGTGCGTCGCGGGCCCGGAAGCCGTAATAGCCGCGGTCGGCGTCGTAGAGGACGTCGAAGCCGTTCAGGACGTGCAGCCCCGTGTTGACGAAGGGCTGCGGGCGCACCGTGTTGAGGACGATGCGTTCGGGAGCGAGCGGCGCGGCTCGGTCGCCGACATCGATCGCGTAGCCGGCCGCGTCGCCGAACTGGAAGCCGAGGCGCGTTCCCGGGCGGAGCACGGCGTGATCGCCCGCATCGGCCCGGAGGCTGTCGGCGACCTGGGACGGCGGCAGCGTCAGGAACATGCCGGTGACACCGGTATCGAGGAGCCCCCGGCCGCAGGCGGCGGGCTCACGGCCGTCGACGGTGATGCAGACGGGAACGCCGAGCCAGTCGCCCGGCACGTGCGGGTGCGGGTCGAGCTTCACGAAGCGGTAGCGGCCGCGCGTGTTGGCGCGCGTCAAGCCGACATGCACGCCGCGTCGGGTCAGCACGTAGCCGCGGTGCACCGAACCGGGTCCCGGCGGCTCCGCGTTGAGGAGCGGATTGGTGTCCGGCGTGCTCTGCGTCTGGCTGTCGTCCTCACGGCCGAAACCGATCCCCATCATCGCCACGTGGGCCGGCGCCACCTCGGGCGTGCAGCTGCGAGCGCGCGCGGTGCAGTCGATCCGGTCGACGGCGAGGACCCGGATGGGCTGCGTGACCACGCTCGCTCCATCGCGGCCGACGATGGAAACCGGGACGCGCACCCAGCGTCCGACCATGATCCGGCCGGAACTCGAGTAGGTCAGCCGTCCGGGCTCGCTCGGCAGGCTCTCATTGTCGGGAATCCGAGCGGCTGAGACCACGATGCCGGTCGAACCGGTATCAACGAGCACCGGACGAGCCTCGCCGCCGAACGACAGGCCGAGGCGCGGGGACTTCGTGATGGCGTCGCCGGGTCGCGGCGCGTTGAGGAAGGGCAGGAAGATGCCGCGTCGGTCATCGCCGTAGCTCGGCCCATCGTCGGCCCGCGCCGACATCGCCGGGCCGAGCAAGGCCGCGCTCGCGATCCCGACGCCGAGGAGAGCCGAGACCGATCGGGTGTGAGGGTCCCCAGGACGGACGGTCAGGCAAGCTGAGCGCGGAGGATGCTGAAACACCTGGCACATGTCGGCCCCGGGAGATGTCGTTTCCGAGTCGACACCGCGCGCGATCCGCATCGGCGTCGAGAACAGCTCTTCAGTCCGCGCACGGTTGCGCAGGCGTGGTGGACCGGATCCGGGCGGTCGGCGGCGAGAGCCTGTCCACCCTCAGGCGGTCGGGAGCACGATCCGGTCCGCCATGCGCGCAGCCGGAGCCACCACGAGAGATTTCATGAATACCTCTCAAATGAAGAGAAGCCCTTAACAGTATTCGCCTTCCATCGCATAGGCTCTCAACGATCAGCGGACGCTGTATTGACCCCTCTCCGATCCCGGGTCAACGAGTCGTGAGAAATAGTGTTACCGGTTCAGTAAGCCAGGATGGCTTGCGGCAGATGATGAGCATTCGACGCCGTCGCGTCGCGTGTTCTGGACCGAACGCAGTGCCCGCGTCGCTCTCGATCGGAGCGCGCCGATGGTCCTGTGGGTCAAGGCTGATCGGGGTGACCCTGCCGTCGATGGCGACGGGCACCGCCGCCGTCGGGCGGTTACCGGACGACCGACGCCATCTCGGCCGCGCCTGTCGGAAAAAATTTTTCGCGTCAAACCGCGCCGGCCGCACGAAACCGCGTCTGGCCGACCCATGCCCCTGTCGAGGCGGACGATCCACCGCCCGACCAGGGAGACCCGAGATGACCAAGACCAAGATCCTCGTCCTCGCCGCCAGCCTTCTCTGCGCCGCGGGTCCCGCCCTCGCCCAGGAAGCCGCGCCGCAGCACGGGAACCAGGAGTTCCTCGGCGTCGATCTCGACAACGGCGGCGTCTACTACAACGGCCGCAACTCCGGCCGTTACTGCGTCTACCGCACGGTCGAGGTCTACAATCGCTACACCGGCTACTTCGAGGCGCGGCGCGCCCGCCGCTGCGGCCGCGGTCTCTACCTGCCGTGAGGAGCGAGACCATGCTGACCGCCCTCTCGCCGCTCCACCTCGCCGCCCTCAGCCTGATCGTCGCGTATCTCGGCTGGGGCTGAGATGCCCGCTCCCCGCGCCGGCACCTGTGCCCCCGATGTCATCCGCATCGTCGCGGAGGCCGCCTCGACCGGCCGCGCTCACACCGTGAGATTGTTTCCCGATCCTCCAGCGGATAACCCTGTCGCGCGTGCCGACCGGGCGCGCCCCGCTCCGAGGACGATGAAACCGGGCCGCGACCCGGACAGGAGGACGCGCTTGCCGAGAGCCAACCCGGTATCCGCGCTGCGGCGGTTCGCCCGCACCGCGCTCATCCTGCTCGGGATGACCTGCCTCGCCCCGCTCGCGCCGGCCAGGGCTGCCCCGGATCCGGCAGCCTTCGCCGACAATGCCGATGCCGTGGCGGTGGTGATCGGGAACCGCAGCTACAAGCAGACCGTGCCTGTCGACTACGCGCACAATGATGCCGAGGCGATCCGCGCCTACCTGATCGAGCGCCTGGGCTACCGCGAGAGCAACGTCTTCCTCCTGAAGGACGCGACCCTCAACGAGTTCAACCAGGTCTTCGGCACCGAGCGGAATCCGCAATCCGGCCGCCTCTGGCGCAGCGTGCGCGAGGGCCGCTCGAACGTCTTCGTGTACTATTCCGGCCACGGCGTCCCGGATCTCGCCACCAAGCAGCCGTTCCTGCTGCCCGAGGACGGCAACCCGAACCAGGGCGAGAGCGGGTACGCGCTGGAGACCCTGTACCGCAACCTCGAGCTCGTGAAGCGCAAGATCGGCGCCGACCACCAGCTCGTCGTGATGGTCGATGCCTGCTTCACCGGCGAGACCGGCCGCAAGGGCGAGAGCCTGCTGGCGGTGTCCGCGCCCGGCTTCGCGCCCGCCCGGCCGAAGACGGAGGGCGGCATCGTCCGGCTGGTGGCGACATCGGGCGCGACACCGGCCAACTGGGACGAGGCGAACAAGCTCGGCCTGCTGACCAGCCGGTTCCTGATGGGCGTGTCGGGCCTCGCCGACGCGCGCGAACATCAGGGCGACGGCGACGGGCTCGTGCAGTGGACGGAGCTGAAGCGCTACCTCCGCCGCGAGGTGGAGGACGCGGCCCGCCGCGCGTCGGGCCGCGAGCAGGTACCCGAGATCGACGAGGCCCCGATCGTCCTCAAGGCCTCCCTGCCGGTGGCGGCCGTCGCGAAGGGGGTCGAGGCCATCCGGGACGAGGCGGCCTGGCGGCGGGCCGAAGCGCTCGGCACCCGGGAGGGCTTCGAGGCCTATATCGGCGCCTGCGGCGAGACCTGCCTGTACCGGCCTCAGGCCATGGACAGGCTCCTGGCCGGGCGGCGCCGGGACGCGGCGGCGATCGACCAGGAGAACTGGGCCAAGTTCGGGACCCAGCGGCAATATCAGGCCTATCTCGATTCCTGCGGCGAGGTCTGCGCCTATCGCAGCCTCGCCGAGGGCTATCTCGGCGGCAAGAACCCGAGCGCCGATCCGCGCGTCAAGCGCTGCGACGAGCTCGCCGCCGGCACGGACGATCCCGACCGTCCGAGCGGGGTCGCGGGCGTGAAGCTCGGCCGGATCGAGCCCGCGGCCGCCATCGAAGCCTGCCGTGGGGCCGCGGCCGCCTATCCGGACCTGCGCCGGCTCTCCTACCAGCTCGGCCGCGCCTACGACCGGGCCGACCGCTACAAGGAGGCCTTCGCCGCCTACGACCGCGCCGCCAAGGCCGGGAGCATCTCGGCGCTGAACAACCTCGCCGCCCTCTACGAGAACGGCCAGGGCGTGAAGCGCCAGCAGGCCGAGGCGTTCCGCCTCTACCGGCAGGCGGGTGAAGGCGGGAACGTGGTGGCGCTGGCCAACGCCGCCCGGATGCTGGAGTACGGCAACGGCATCCCGAAGGACGAGGCGCAGGCGGTCGCCCTGTATCGCCGCGCCGTGGCCGGGGGCGACGTCGCGTCGATCAGCAAGCTCGTGCCGCACTACGCGACGGGCGCCTACGGCTTCCCGAAGGACCTGCGCCAGGGCTTCGACCTCTTCCGGCAGGCGGCGGACCGGGGCGACCCGGTGGCCATGGCCACGATGGCGACGCTGATCGACAACGGCTTCGGGCGGTATTTCCCCGGCGTGCGCTCGGCCGACATGGTCCTGCGCGCGCTGAAGCACGGGGAACTCGGCGCCGCCTCCGTCTCGGCGACCGACACCGCCGCCCAGAAGCTCAAGCCCGAGACGATCCGCTCGGTGCAGCGCGCGATCAAGGACGCGGATTACTACACCGGTGCCTTGGACGGGCGGTTCAATCCGGTCTTCGTCCGCGCTCTCGATCAGTACGCCCGGGCGAACGAGACCGAATGAGGCGCCTCCTCCTCGCCGCGCTGCTGCTCGCCCCGGCGGCGGCGCGCGCCGACCCTGCGACGCAGACGCTGGCACCGTTCCTCGACGCGGTGGCGGCCTGTGCCGGCCGGCCGGACCTGACGCTCGCGGTCGTCGGCGTCGAGCCCGGCCAGACGGCCCTGTCGCGCGAGCAGTCCGAGGAGGTGCGCCTCGCCGTCGAGACGCGGCTCCAGGCGACCGGCCGGGTCAGGCTGGCGGCGGCGGCCGACGTCGTGCGGATCAAGGCCCTGCGCGAGGGCACGACGGGCCTCTCGGGCGCGGAGGCCGAGGCGCAGATCCGGTCCGCCTTCGCGGGGGACGCGGCCGTGTTCCTGGTCGAGCCCCGCCGGGCCGGCGAGACCGCCTCCGTCCGGCTCCAGGCCGTGACGCAGAGCGCCGCCTGCAAGGCGACGAGCGACCCTCTGGTCGTGCCGATCCATGTCGGCGCCGGCGTCGCCGACGTCGACGCGGTCATGGACGGTGCGGTGAAGGCGTTCGCGCAGGCCGCACCGAATGCCGGCGCCGTCGAGGTCTGCCCGTTCGTGGCGGAGGGCGGCCATTCCACCTGCGCCGGCGCCCTCACGGACCGCCTCGTCATCGCCCTCGACGCGGAGGCCCGCTCGGCCAACCGGGTGCTCCGCGGCGCGCGCCTCGACGTGCGCCGCCGGCCGCCCGGCACCGCCTGCGCCGGCACCGTCACCGCGCGCGGCCGCTTCCGCACGGACCACGACCGGCAATCCTGGATGGAGGTCGAGTTCCAGCGCGACGGCGCCGTCCTGGCCCCGACGGGGCGACGCCGGATCGCGACGGAGGGGCTCGGCTGCGATCCCGTCCCGCGGCCGTTCCTGGATCACCTCGCCGCCACCGCGCGCACGGATGCCGGCCGCCTCTCGGTGGCGGCCGCCGCCACGCCGTTCGCGGCCGGTCAGCGCCTGGAGATGCGCATCGAGTCCCGCGTCGCGCAGAACCTGTACTGCTGGGTGGTCGCGGCCGACGAGACCGCCTTCGTCGCCCTGCCGGTGCGCGACAACCCGGCCTCGCAGCTGGCACTCAAGCCGGGAGACTCGCGGCGCTATCCGCGGGGCTACGGCCTCGACGAGATCGTCGCGGGGGAGCCCTTCGAGAACCTGTTCGCCTGCTTCGGCGTGCCGGGCGGCCTGCCGCCGGGGCTCGCGGCGCGGTGGCTGGCGGCGGCGCCGGGCGCCGACGGCGAGGCGCGTCTCCTGCAGCCCCCGGACGTGCTGGACCTCCTCGACCGAATCCGGGCCACGCCCGGGGTCACGGAGGCCGCCGCGCGCGTCGTGGTGCGCTGAGCCGGAGCGCGACGGGATCAGAAGCGCGTCTGGACCGCCCAGAGCAGACGGGTGGCGCCCGGATGGCCGCCGGAGGTCGACGGATGGCCGGTCGCGAGGTAACCATAAGGCGAATCGAACGATCACAAGGGGTTGCGTGGCAGCCCGCGACCGGGAGGCGCATGACGGGCGGATACGATGAGCGCTGCGCGGCCGACCTCGCCAACGTCGGCGACGGCCGCGATCTCTCCCGCGCCGACCGTGCCTGGCTCGCCCGCGTGGTCACGGGTGCCGTGCGCCCGAACCGCGACAAGCCCCTCTGGGACCTCGCCCACGCCCTCGCCGCGCTGGCCGAGGCGGCCGGGGCCCGCGACGGGCGCGATCTCATCACCCTCGCCCTGGACCCCGGCCTCGCGCGACCGGCCGCCCTCTCGGCGCGCTTCGGCGGCGGCCCGGCCGTCGACGACCGCGGCCCCGTGCTCGGCACCGCCTGGTCCACCGGCTGGGCCGGGCTCGCCCGGCTCCTCGCGCTGGCCGAGTTCGTGCTCACCGCGGAGGACCTGGCCCAGTTCGCGACCGTCGCGGGCTGGCTCGACGAACTCGCCGCCGCGCCCGACGCGGAAAGCGCGGCGATCCTGGCCAAGCGGCTGGCCCGGCATCTCGCCGCCTACCGGAACGCCCATCTGCCGCTGGCGCCGCTGGAGCGGCGCTTCCGGGCGCTCCTGACCTTCCTGGGCGGCCGCCGGTCCGTCGCGGACGACGACATCCTCGATTTCTGGCGCGCCGAGATGGCGACGGGCGAGCGGCCGGGCTTCCGCATCGTCGCGGAGCATTTCGTGACCTTCGAGGCGGCCGGCCGCCTCCTCGAAGGCCTCGACGCCCTCGCGGCCCCCGCCGCCCTCGACGCCCACGCGGGCTGGGAGGAGCGGCTGGACGCGGCCCTGGGCGATCTCGCGGCCGCCGAACCCGCCGCGGCGCTCGCGACCCTGCTGGCGGACTGGCCGGAGGGCCCGAAGATCCTCACCGGCGCCGAGCGCGAGGACCTGGCCGACTTCCTGCGCCTCGAGCCCTACCACCGGACCCGCCCGCTGACGACGCTCCGCGCCGTGAGCTTCGGCCGGGTCCAGTCGGGCATCGCCAACCGCCTGCGCCGCGGCGGCGGCGGCGCCGCCATCGCCGAGCGGGCGACCTGCCTGGAGGCCGAGAGCTACGCCGAACTCCGGACGCGCGCGGGACTGCTCGCGGCCCATCTCGACCGGATGCTGCGCATCGCGGCGGCCCTCCGGATCGCCGATCGCGACGCGCTGCCCGAGGCGGTGCGGGGCGCGCTGGAGGCCGCCGAGGCCGACCTGCGCCGCGTCCGCCGCGCCGGATTCGATGATCGGGCCGGTCTCTCGGCCGGGTTCGCGGCCGCCGAACCGGCGCTGCTGCGCCTCGCCGAGGCGGCGGCCGACCTGGAGCGGTCGCTCGACGGACTCGCCCGGCACCGGCCGCTGGACGCGCTGTTCCCGGCGGATCGGGACATCTTCGCGGTCGCGCTCGCGGCGGCCTATGCCGGGGAGGCCGCGGCGTGAGCGACGCGGCACGGCTCCTCGCCGAGATCCACGCGGCCCGCGCCCTCGTGCGCGATGCGGCGACGACCGCCCGGCCGAACCACGCGGGGCTGTGGGCCCACGCGACCCGTGCGCCCGACGGCCCGGTCGACCTCGCGACAGTGCGGGCGATCCGCGGCGACGCCGCGACGGCCCGGCGCTACCGGACGATGCTCGGCGCCCTGGCGCTCGCCCACGCGCCGCTCGCTGCGGCCGCCTCGGACGGCGCGATTCTCCGGCGCCGGGTCGGCGCCTACGCGCTGGAGATCCTCGAGGCCGCGGACGGCGCACCGCCGCTCCTCGTCCTGCGCGGCGAGTCGGGGCAGATGCCGCGGGTGATCGAGGCGTGGCTCGGCGACGAGACGGTCCGGCTCGACCTCGGTCCGGCGATCGAAGGCGCGGCGGTGCTCGCCCTCGACCCGGCCGTGCCGGACGCGGCCCTCATGGGCCGGATGCTCCGCGACCCGGCCTGCGCGGTGTTCCTGCTTTGACGAGCCGTCGGACCAGCCGGCAGGCCGGTCTCGGCCCGTCCGGGAGACCGGCCCGCGCATGACGCGTCCGGCCATCCTCGTCGTGGTGCCCACGACCCGCGGACCGCTGGTGCTGCGCGGACTCAGGCCGCGCCCCGGCCTTCCGGCCCCGGCCGCCTTCGCGGACGGCGATTATCGCCCGCTGCCGTGGTCGGCCGATTACGCCCGGCTCTGCGGGGCCGCCGGCCCGCTCGCCCGGTGGACGGGCCGGACTCCGGAGCCCCACGAGCTGCGGCTGTCGGGCTCCTTCGATGCCGGACGCTCCTGGGAGGTTCCGGTCTGCCTGGCGCACGGCCTTGCCGATGGCGGCCACCCGCTCGCCGCGGCACCGGAGGAGGCCGACCTCATCCTCTGGGCGACCGGCGCGGTCGATCTCGACCTCGCGGTGCTGCCCGGCGACTACGCGCTCCTCGACAAGATCGAGCGCTCCGCTGCGACGATCGCCGAGGCTCCGGACGCCGCGCTGGCGGTCCTCCTGCCGGACGGGCCGGAGCGCGCGCAGGCCGAGGCCGTCTTCCGCGGCATGGGCCGGAACGTGCGGATCCTGCCGTCGCACAGCGTGCCCGCAGCCCTGGCCGCATTGACCGCGCCGCGGCCTTTGGAGAGGGCCGAGACGCCGCCGGCGCGGCGATGGTGGCGTCTCGCGTTGCCGGCCGGCGCCGTCGCGGCAGCCGGACTCGCCGGTGTGCTCGCTCTCGGGGCCACGCGGCCCGATCCCGTCAGTAAGCCGCGCCCCGACGCGCCGGCCGGTCCCGCCAGCCCTCCCCCCAGCATCGAAGTCCGGATCGCGTCGCCGATCCACGTCTCCGAGCTGCGCGCCCCGGCGGGCTCCTCCTGCCGCCGCGTCGCCTTCGGAGCCGACCCGCCCGAGCGGCGCCCGGTACCGGCGGAGTCGGGCGATCACCTGGCCGCGAGCCGCCTCACGCCGGACCTGTGCGGGCTCGCCATCGGAGCGGAGCCGGGCCTGCGCGTGCAGGTCGGGCCGGAACTGCGCGACGCCGCCCTCCCGGCCGTCCGGCTGGCGGACGGCGCGCTCGGCTATTTCCTGCGCGAGGGCGCGCGGCAGAACCTCGTCTACACGGTCCAGGCC